>NZ_FYDU01000005.1:0-411370 GCF_900187575.1 Pseudomonas sp. Irchel 3A5
CGAGGTATGCCCAGTGCACAGCACAAGCGTCGAACCGACAGCTTCTTTGTCGCGCCCTCAATCATTTTCTTCGGCCAAACAGCACCTTTAGATGAGAGGGCAACTGCTTTTTTAAAACATCGTTCTCTGCTTCCAGCATTGCCAACCTGGCCTGCAGCGAGTCGATGAGATCTTGATCCTGAGGCCGAGTAGTTTGCGCGGCTCCTACCTGCTCCTTGCGCCACCGTGAAACCCAGCGCCGCAACGCGGTAGGCCCTACGCCAGTCTGCTCACACGCCTTAGGCACTGAGTAGTTCAACTCAACGACCAGGCGAATAGCCTCGGCTTTTTCTTCGGCTGTAACGACTCGAAATCCCATGATGCTTCCTTAGGTTGATACTCCTACATCATGGTCCATAAATATTGAGCCACAACAACTTGTTGGCGAGAGGGGCTAACACGTTTCTCCAGACATGCCGCCCTCGCGAACAAGTTCGCTCCTACCCCGGCCGCGGAGGTTCAGACTTGCCGCGTTCGAAGGTAGGATGCAACTTGTTGGCGAGAGGGGCTAATGCGGTTTTCCAGACACGCCGCCCTCGCGAACAAGTTCGCTCCTACCCTTGCACCGCACAGGTTCAGCCTTGCCGCGTTCGAAGGTAGGAGGCAACTTGTTGGCGAGAGGGTTTGACGCGGTTCTTCAGGCACGCCACCTCGCGAACAAGTTCGCTCCTACCCTGCACGGCGCAGGCTCAGGCATTTGTTGCATAACTGCGCCGTGTCGAAAAAACGGCGACAGCTCAATCACCCTCACATCTTGAAGCGCAACGCCAACTGATTCAGGCCCACTGCCAACTGCGACAGCTCGCTGCTGGCTGCCGAGGTCTGGTTGGCACCTGCCGAGGTCTGCAGGGACAGGTCGCGGATGCTGGTCAGGTTACGGTCAACTTCGCGGGCGACTTGCGCTTGCTCTTCGGTGGCCGAGGCAATGCTCATGTTGCGTTCGTTGATCTGCACAATGGCGGCAGTAATTTCCTTCAGCGCCAGGCCAGCTGCTTCGGCGACATCAAGGCTGGCGCGGGCGCGCTCGCTGCTGTGGCCCATGGCGCTGACCGCTTTACCGGCACCGTCCTGAATCGAGGCGATCATTTTTTCGATTTCGGCAGTGGACTGCTGAGTACGATGGGCCAGCGCCCGTACTTCGTCTGCCACCACCGCAAAACCACGACCGGCTTCGCCTGCTCGTGCGGCTTCGATAGCCGCGTTGAGGGCAAGCAGGTTGGTCTGGTCGGCGATTCCACGAATCACATCCAGCACGCCGCTGATGCCTTGCACTTGAACGGCCAGCCCGTCGATTTCCACTGCGGTGACGCCGACTGCCTGATGCAGTTCATTGATCACGCTCACGGTTTCGCCAACACGCTTGCTGCCATTTTCTGCCGACTGACTCGAATCACGTGCTGCGGTCGAGGCCAGCGATGCATTGCGGGCCACTTCTTCAACGGCCGCGCTCATCTGGTTGATGGCCGTAGCCGCCTGGTTGATTTCATCGTTCTGACGCTGCACACCGCGCAATGAATCTTCGGTGACGGCGGTCATTTCTTCTGAAGTCGATGCCAGTTGCGATGACGAATCGCTCAGTTCACCCAGTGTGCGACGCAGATTTTGTTGCATGACCGACAGCGCTTGCAGCAATCGGCCCGGTTCATCCTTGCCGTCCACATCGATTGGCTTGCTGAGGTCGTTGGAGGCAATCTGCTGAGCGACAGCCAAGGCCTTGGCAATGGGCGCAACCAGGCTGCGGGTGAACAGTGCGGCCAGGGCCAGTGTCGCAATCAGCGCTACGATAATGGCAATGATGGTGACGTTGCGCGATTGGGAATACGTCTGGTCGGCAATGGCATCGGACTCCGCCATCTTGAGATTGGCCAGGCGCGAAACCTCGGTGATGTCCTTGCTCAACTGTTCGGCCGCTTGAGTCATCTCGCCCGTGGCGTTGGTCATTGCGTTGATAAGGTCTTCACGCTTCTGGGCGACCGCGTCCAGAAAGCGCGTATGCACGGCAAGGTACGCCATCAGGTTGCGTTCCATACTGCTGAACGCTTTCTGGCCGGCTTCTGTGATCAACAAAGGTTTCAACTTGCGCACGTCTGTTTCCAGGCCGGCACGCGCCTGGCTGATGCGATCAAGCTGTCGCTTTGCTCCATCCGCGTCTGATGCCGCGCGCAGGCCGGTATTGCCCAGACGGATGGTCACCAGATCTGTCTTGATCTGCTCAATGGCCTGGATGGTCGGCAACACGTTGTCCTGCAATGCCTCTCGTGATTCTTTCAGGCCAACTGACTGCTGTAATGAGAACAGGCCCAGAGCGGTGATCAGTAAGGCAAAAAAGCCAAAGCAGAGCAGCGATCGGGGGGCGATGTTGAGATTTCTCAGATTCATGCGAATAGCCTGTCGAGAGAGGAAACGTTAGTAACCTATCGACGTTTAACGTTTCAGCTTGAGTCCTCTTAGTTGATTATTTTGAAATATCCAGTAATAAGCGGAAAAAAGTCTTAAATATCAGAGGCATTGGTTAAGAGCATTGATTTAGACATGTCGTGATAGCTTATCGCCTGCATGACTTTTGCTGGAAACGCAGATGTGGGTGTCCAGTCTTTGCTTTGCAGGAATGAAATCAGTGCCGCTCCCGGACAGCGGCACTCGCAAGGGTCATGCAGCCTGTAGTTGATCTTGAGCATCCAGATAGTCCGCAAGATTGTGAAGGTACACCACGGGCTGTCCTTTACTGGAGCCGCCCAGACGAGTGACTTTGAGGGCAATTGCGCCACTGCTGATCTTGCGCATCAGATAGCGATCACTGGATATGTGAGAGAAATATCGCTCTCGAACGGCACTCAGGGTAGGGCACGGCGTGGCGAATTGGGACCTCAGTTGATTGAGCGTCTGGCTCATGCCGCGTCACCTCCCCATGGGTTGAACTCAGTTGCACTGGCTGGTTTGCACTGCTCACGTCGTTTTCGCGGTGTGATGATCAGGAGCAGACCAACTTGCTGCTGGATAGCCCGAATCGCATCAGGACTCGCAGCCGCTGCCGGATGCAAGTACACCTGGCAGCGAGGATGTTGCTTTGGATTTTTCATGACTCGTACTCGGTAATGAATGGGTACGAGATTAAATTAGCAATAGCTAAATATTTATACAATAGCGTTTGCTAAATATTTCCTTTCCTGTAAATGGTCGCTCAGTCTTGAGCCGGGACATCCCAGAACACGCGCACTGACCCATCGTCCTGAACGTTTGCATACACACCGTCGGTCTCGGTGATGGCATCGATGATCTGATCCCAGTCTTGCTGGGACTCATCCGGTGCCTTGTAAACCAGCGCGGCGTGCTCCTTACGAGCGGCGGGAGAGGTGATGATCTTCTGAAGGCGTGCGCCAAGCAATTCAAGCGATGTAGGGGGAACGAGGGCTTTGGGTTGCGTGTTGGACATGTGATCCTCCTTGGCATTATGTATATACATACAGTAAGTATCGAAGGGCTAAACGGCAAGAAAAAAAGAGTACGCGTGTACTCTTTTTCGGTTGGGGCGTTAAAAAGCCCGCAGAGGCGGGCGGATTCATTGACGTTGTCAGAGGCTCAAAGCTTCCTGGCATTCCACACGAGTAATACCCGCGCCTGAATATGGATTTTTTCCAGATCAGCGCCGTCGATCATGATGGGGGGGTAAACAGGGTTGTCCGAGATCATCCGCAGCGCCCCACCGGTCAGTCGCTGCAGACGCTTGATGAATAGATCACCATCAAGGGTAAATACATAAACCGCATCGGTGCGGACTTCGGTAATTCCCCGGTCTACCAGCAACGAGTCTCCATCGCGAAAGGTGCCTTCCATGCTGTCGCCATCACCGGTGATGATTGCCAGGTTTTCGAGGCTGGAGTACGGCACGCCTTGGGTTTTCAGCCAGTCCAGGTGGACTGTCATCTCTCGGATGACTTCGACCTGGTTTTCCGGAACCAGACCGTAGCCCATTGACGCGGCGACATTGAGGTGCGGGATGGTAATGAACCCCAAGGATTCCATGACTTTTTTGGTATCGACGGGAGGCGCTGTTTTCGGTGCAGCTCCATCCAGCAGTTCATTGGCGTCTGAGATTTCCGGCGTAACCAGCGTGCCTGCGGGCAGATCAATCTTGCCCTCAAGGGTGGCAGCTGCCTTCTCGCCCAGCTTTCGATGGCCGTTCAACAGTTGCGACAAGTAAGACGCGTCCAGACCGAACTGGTTGGCAAAGTCTTTCTGAGTGAGGCCAGCCATCGCATGGCGAAGGGCTATAAGGCGTTGTTCGTAGATATCCATGGCCTAATCATCGCTTTGCGTTAGCAGACAGTAAATTACATTTTGCTATTGATGTAAATATTAGCGGTTGCTAATCTTTTTGTTCATCCCACTGGTTTACGACGGTTTGCCTGACTTCGGTCAGGTTGCCTCGTCGCGCCCTGGGTTTTTCACGCTGCCTGCCGTGGCGGGCATCGAGTTGAATGGAGAGGGAACAAAGTGATCAAGGAAATTGAAAAGCTGATGGTGCATTGGGGCGAGCAAACACGTGAGCGAGGTCTGGGTGGCGGCCTTGGCAGCCAGTTGGGCGCATTGATCGAATGGGGTGGGGCACCACCGCGCAGTACACCGGGCTCGCGGGTTCTCGCTGGCGGCACTGGCCTGGACGAAATTGCCACCGCGATAGATCGCGCGGTGGCGCAGTTGCAGCGCACACCCGGTCAGGCGGCTTTAGCCAGACTGGCCACGCAACGCTACTGTGAACTGGTGCCGGTGCGCGAGCAGATGCGCACCGCAGGGATTGCCGAAGGGGCAGATCGAACTTACCGCAACTGGGTGCAGCGCCTGCATGAGCAGGTGATGTCGATGGTGATGGCGAGTGTGAGCAAGCGTGGCATGCCGTCCAGCAAGTGACGCATGCAAGCCCTGAGTTGAAATTTACTTCCCGTAGGAGCGCACGAGCAACGCGAGGCCGCGATGGCGATGTGTCAGGCAGAACGCAATGGCGGCCTCGCGTTGCTCGTGCGCTCAACAGCTAATACTGAATTGAAATGCATTTTCTGTAGGAGCTGCCGAAGGCTGCGAAGCATTTCTTCCGGTACACCGCGATCGCAGCCTTCGGCAGCTCCTACAGATCCTTTGTTTACTTCGCGACAGCGGTGTCATCCATTTGCCGAGCTCCTGAAATGATGACCTGGCAACCGTTCGTCGAGCTACTTTGTCGTGTTGTTGTCACATTCCTGTCGCGTTCAAGTCGCATGTGAACCCCCTCAAAATCGCCTCTTCCCATGCTTTCCGGCGGCAGGTACAAAGGCGGCACGATCTGAGATTTACGCCTGAGGCAGCAACGGCAGGCAGGCTTTTTCAGCCACTTAATCAGGCCTTCTACATGCAGTCACCCACCCCGCTTCGGCGGGGTTTTCTTTTTCCCCTCTGGAATAGCAATGGAGTATGAGCATGGCCGAGCCAGCGAGCACGGCCGCATCTGTCGTGGTCGCTGGTGCGGCCGGTGCGGTTTTCCCAGGGTTTTGGACCGGCATCGATGCAGTTGCCGCCATCGGCGCGTTGGCGGGTGCATTGGTTTTCTATACCACCACAGAAAAAATGCCGGTCTGGAAAAGGATAGTCTTTCTGATGGTTTCCTTCGTAATGGGTTATTTATTCGCCCCCGCTCTGGTGGATTTCGAGCTGTGGGGGATTCGTCCTTTCAAGCATTCGGGGCCCGCCGCATTCGGGGCATCCGTCCTAGTGGTCACTGTGGCGCTGGCAGCCATCAATCGGCGTGGCAGATTAGAGTCTGGAAATCAGGATGGATAAGCTTTTGATTAGCGCAAACCAACTTGACCCGGCGGTTGCAGAAAGAATTCTCCATACCGGCGTCGACGGAGATGACGCCATCCGCCAATTGAATGCATTGCAGGAGTACGTTGAGACGGTTTGTCTGGGGCGGGCCGGTTAATTGATCCTCTTGCCTTTGCATGCCGGGTCCGTCCCTAGTGTTCGCACCGCAATTCCTTAAGTGCCGCAGCCGCAAGAAAACCAGAGCGTGATGCATAGCGGTGATCGTTCTTCACGCGATCATCAATGCGCATCAACAAATTTTCCGGGAGGGTTGCGTTGAATCGTACTGCTTTGCCGAAATAGGGCGTCACGTCGAACTCAACTACTGCCCATATCCCGCCTGCGTAATCCGGATTTTCGATATGAACATCGATGGCCTGAGGCGACGGCAGTGGATAGCCATCTTCGACGAGACCTTCGAAGTGAAGTGAAAGAGCCTCCTGGACATTATCCAGTGCTTCGATCACAGAGCTTCCGGCTGAGAAGCAACCGGGCACATCCGGGACAATCACACCGTAATCAGAAGCATCATCTTTGTGCAGGACGACTGTGAATTTCATATGTTCGTACCTATCTCGCGAGTCATTTCAGGCCCGCCTGTTTCAGGATGCTATTGATCGTTTTGATCGGGATGTCTGAATCCGGATGCTTAACGGTAACCCTGCCGGGTTTGGTTGCATGCTTGTACTGCCTATGGCTTCCCTTCGTAGCGACCAGATACCACCCGTCGTCCTCGATTGCTTTGATCATCTCTCTACTGCGCATCGGCTCATCCCTTAGCTTAGTCGCGGTGTGTATTATACACACTGTTTTTTTGAGCATGTGAGGGCATGCTGATATCGCTGTTTATCCAATTAGGTGATGGGCAAAGAACTTACCCGAAAAGAATGCTGATCTTTTGCTTTGGCTGAGGGGCATTGCTGTTTTTATGCGTCTGAATATGAGTGCGTTCTAGGGCCTCACCGTGGCAGCGGAATCGAGACGATGAGTAGGCTTGCTGCGCTGAAAGGGCAGGCTTGAATTCGGTAGGCAAGGATGCTCAACATGCAAATCCAGAAGCGCGAAAGGCTCAAGGGAGTGATGAAGGCGTGGTTTTTTGATTTATAGGAAAACGCTGAACTCAATGGGATGTGGGTACCTTCTTGCACACCCTGCTATATGACGCGGTACATCCGCACCCTGTGTATCACCTGGCATACAGCCCTCCCGAATGAATTCGGTCCTACCGAGGCTGGCCAGAAAGAGCGCATGAATGCTGGATGGGGTAGGAGCGAACTTGTTCGCGAAGGGTACATCCGCACCCTGTGTATCACCTGGCATAAAGCCCTCCCGAATGAATTCGGTCCTACCGAGGCTGGCCAGAGAGAGCGCATGAATGCTGGATGGGGTAGGAGCGAACTTGTTCGCGAAGGGTACATCCGCATCCTGTGTATCACCTGACATACAGCTAGCCATCTCACCCCGTAGGGCTCACCTCGTAAACTCGGTGAGCTCCTGCAGGATTGAGTTCAACTCAAAACCCATTAGCCTTTGATAAACGCCAGCAGATCTTCGTTGATCACTTCAGGGTGGGTCGTGCACATCCCGTGCGGATAGTCTTTGTAGACTTTCAGTGTGCCGTTTTTCACCAGCTTGATGGCCAGTTCGGCCGAGTCGGCAATCGGCACGATCTGGTCGTCATCGCCGTGCAGGATCAGCACAGGCACGGTGATTTTTTTCAGGTCTTCGGTGAAGTCGGTTTCCGAGAAGGCCTTGATGCAGTCGTAATGGGCTTTGGCGCCGCCCATCATCCCTTGGCGCCACCAGTTGTCTTTGATGCCTTCGGAGACTTTGGCGCCGTCGCGGTTGTAGCCGTAGAACGGGATCGGCACTTCCTTGTAGAACTGGGCACGATTGGCAGCCAATGCTGCGCGGAAGCCGTCGAACACGTCTATCGGCAGACCGCCCGGATTCTTTTCGGACTTGACCATGATCGGTGGCACTGCGCCGATCAATACCGCTTTGGCCACGCGGCCAGCACCGTGTTGCGCAACGTAGCGAGCGACTTCACCGCCGCCTGTGGAGTGGCCGATGTGCACGGCGTCCTTGAGTTTCAGGTGGGTCACCAGCGCAGATACGTCGGCGGCGTAGGTGTCCATTTCGTTGCCTTTAGCGGTCTGGGTTGAGCGGCCATGACCACGACGGTCGTGAGCGATCACGCGATAGCCCTTGGACACGAAGAACAGCATCTGCGCGTCCCAGTCATCGGAACTGAGCGGCCAGCCGTGGTGGAAAACGATGGGCTGACCGGTGCCCCAGTCCTTGTAGAAAATTTCAGTACCGTCGCTGGTCGTGAAACTTGTCATGTCGTTATGTCCTTTTCCAGTAGGGGCTGAAGTTGCCGCTTGAGCGGCGCTATTGCTGCCCAACGCCATTGCCGAGAGTGAGCCTACGGCCAGCGCTGTGGCGCCAACTTTGAGCACTTGCCTGCGTGAACTCGTTGGGGAATCGACTTGGGTGTTGTAAGTATCAGACACATAACCTCCAGCTCTCGGCATTGCACGAGAGTCAGCTAAAGACGTTAGCTCAACGCGTGAGCATTAACAGAGTCAGTTACGAATGCCTGGAAGAATCCGACGGCTCATTTCGCATTCGCGGCTGCCTCAATGGTGTGTACTGCTGGTTTCGGATTGGGCCCACGACCCCATGCGGAGCTTCTTTACAGGGCTGGGGGCATCCGTTGCCATGAGTGTTCTAGTCGTTGAGTTGACCGCGTATTGCGAAATACCGATGTAACGTATGTGCTGTTGTCTGCTGCACCGATGCGCCAGCAAGATGCTGGATTGCAACGCAGTGCTAGCGCAGCGAACATCCGCCAGGCTTTATTGCTTAAGTCTCCACAGCAGTTGATCCCGCAACCTTCCGCTGTTTAAGCGTTCCAAGCGTCGCAGGGGTATGGCCTCATCGGTTCCCGGACAATCAGCGATTCGCATCCAGCAAGGAGTGCACATGAATTTCTTCAAGAAACTTTTTGGTTCACAGAAAAAACCAGAGCCGGAGGTCGTTCAACCTGTCGGGCAATCCGCAGAGCCAACTGATCCTGAGACTTTCGACGACCCTGTTGAGACCGAAGCCGACATTGCGAATCAGGCCGCTCGTTTAGCGAGCGAGGAGTGTCTTGATCGTCACTGGGCATCTGTCGGCATCGTCGAAAAAGATGTCATTGCCCACATCATCAGCCCCAGCTTCACAGGCGGACCGTATTGGCCTTCAACCCGTCAGGCTTATCGAATCGTTCGGCGCGACGACGCCATCATTCTGGCCACGGAGGGTCTGTCAGATCCGTTTGATGATGCTGAAGAGACGGGCAATGGTTTCGAGATGGAGCTGTTTCTGGAGACCTCTGATATTCCCGAACAGGCACGCGGCGCATTGGGAGACGTTGACCCTTTCAAGCGCAGTTGGGTGTTTGAAGTGATCCAGACTGTTGCGGCAACAGTAGCCAATGCTGGCGGCGTTACTCACCAGTTGGACCAATATGGCGTGCTCTCGCTGGAGTTGCCTGGGGTCAGCCTCTCGCATCACATTGGTGATCAGGTGCCCGAGCATTTTGTGACCGAAGACGATGCGGTCGGTGTTCTGCTGGGCGGCCCTGAACCGGATTTCAACACCCGTCTGGATGACATGCCACTTTCCCCCGTTCGTTTGGTGCCGGTGGTTTTAATCACCGCCTCGGAGCTTGAATACGTGCGTTCAGGCGGCGGTAAAGCGCGTCTGGATCTTGTGGGCCGGTTGAATGCCGCAGGTATTGGGCATAAGAGCAGTCTTTATCGTGAAAGCGTGGTGTGAAACTGACGATGCTGGCTGCGCCTGTAACAACTATCTGATTTGTAATGCTTGTCTGGAGCTCACGAGCATCGCGAGGCAGCGATGGCGGTGTGTCAGACAATACGCCATCGCGGCCTCGCGGTGCTCGTGCGCTCCTACAGATCTGGGTTTGCTTAGCGACAGAGAGGTGTCAGGGATGCTGGGGGAGTTCTTATTGCTTAGGGAACTCTTACCGCGCCTTTTGGCATCACTGCGGCCATTGCTCCAGCAGCATGGCGACGAATTTTTCCGCGGCCGGAGACAGCGAGGCCCCGCGCCGCGATACCAGGCCCAATGTCCTGTCGACCACCGGATCAATCAGCGGCACGCTCACCAGGGTCGGGTGACCTTCGGCCGGCATCGCCAGACTGGGCATGGCCGATATGCCCAGACCTGCTTCGACCATGCCCAGCGACGTCGACAAATGCTGCACCTCATAAAACCATTTGGGCCGCCAGCTCAAACCCGCCAACGCATGGTCAAGAATCATCCGGTTGCCGCTCAGACGTCCCACACCAATAAGGCGGTATTCGCTGAGTTCGATCCAGGACACAGACTCACGTTTCGCCAGTTCATGGTCGCGACGGCAGGCCAGCACGAAAGGCTCTTTTACCAGTGGCACGAACTCGATATCCGGATGCTGGCCGCTCATCATGTTTATGCCGAAATCCGCTTCGCCCCGCAGCACTGCTTCCAGTCCTTCATTGGCGCTGAGGTCCAGTAATCGAATGCGAATCTTGGGATAGCGTTCGTTGTAAAGGCGAATCACCGAGGGCAAAAAATAGAACGCCGCGGTAGGAATGCAGGCGAGGGTCACTTGACCAATCTGCCGTTCCGCCAGCTCGCGAATATTCAGAATCGAGTCTTCGAAATCGTCCAGCAGACGTCGCGCCTTGGGGAAAAAATCGCGACCTACGCTGGTCAGGCTGACCCTGCGTGTGGTTCGGTCCAGTAGCGAGGTGCCCAGTCCCTGTTCGAGCTTTTTGATGCGCCGGGTCAATGCTGGCTGAGAAATGTGCAGCACTTCGGCAGCTTCGTGAAAACTACCCAGTTCGGCGATTTTCACGAAAGATCGAATGTCTTGCAGCTCATATTCCACTTTTATTCTCCTCTCGGTGGTTGATCATGGGCGATTTAATGTCAGGGGCTATTATTTACCAAAGTGGAATAATCCCTACGATCTTTGCATTGGATAAGCAAAATTATCCATGGGACTCTTGCTTTCAACACATCAATGACCCCCATTGATCAACAAGAGTCTGCAAATATGCAACCGATTCCCTGCGTCCTGATGCGCGGCGGCACCTCCAAGGGGCCGGTCTTTCTTGCCAGTGATTTACCTGCTTCGACTGCTGAGCGTGATGAACTTCTGTTGGCGCTGATGGGTTCCGGTCATGAACTGGAAATCGACGGCATCGGCGGCGGCAGTCCGCAAACCAGCAAGGTCGCGATCGTCAGCCCTTCGACCCACCAAGACGCCGACGTGGATTACCTGTTCGTGCAAGTGATGGTGTCCCAGCGCCGTGTCGATACCGCGCCCAACTGCGGCAACATGCTCTGCGCCGTTGGCCCGTTTGCAGTAGAGCAGGGGTTGGTCAAGGCGAGCGGTGACGTGACACAGGTGCGGATACGGAACCTCAATACCGGCACGTTCGTCTGCGCTGACGTCAACACGCCTGGCGGTGAGGTGAGCTACGAAGGCCAGACCCGTATCGATGGCGTGCCCGGTTCGGCAGCTCCCGTACAACTGACGTTTCTTGATGCGGCGGGCAGCAAGACCGGCAAGCTGTTTCCGACAGGCCAGCAGACTGACATCCTTGATGGGGTGCCGGTGACCTGCATCGACATGGCGATGCCGATGGTCATCATCGAAGCCTCGCTGTTGGGCAAGCGTGGTGACGAAACGCCTGCGGAGCTGGACGCTGACAGCGAGTTCCTGCGCAAGCTTGAGGCCCTGCGTTTACGCGCGGGTATGGCGATGGGGTTGGGCGATGTCAGCGAAAAAGTGATTCCCAAACCCGTATTGGTCTCGCGGCCGGATACAGGTGGCACTCTCAAGGTTCGCTACTTCATGCCTCACAATTGTCATAAGGCGTTGGCAATTACCGGCTCTATCGGGCTGGCCACTGCCTGCGTCAGCGACGGCACCGTCGTGGCGAAGTTGCTCGGAATTGGCAGCGAGTCACCGCGCTTGCAGCAGGTCCGGATAGAGCACCCCAGTGGCTCTATCCAGGTCGCCCTGGCTTACGTGGGGGAAAACGGGCAAACGATTCGCGCCTCAGTGGTGCGCACCGCACGTCGCCTGTTTTCCGGTGAGGTTTATGCGCCTGCCGCGCAACAGTTGGCCAGTTAAATTTTGTAGTAACACCCACTCCAATCGATCGCTGTTCGAGTAGATCGGGTATCGTCCACACGGTTCTCGGCAAGCCCGGCTGCATTCGCTTGGCCAGAAAATAACAACAAGAGAATATCCATATGCTTGCCTTCCTTGGCCTCGCCATGGTCGTGGTCTTCACCTACCTGATCATGTCCAAACGTTTGTCTCCCATCGTGGCGTTGACGATCGTTCCGATAGTGTTTGCTGTCATTGGCGGCTTTGGTGGCACCACCGGCAAGATGATGCTCGATGGCCTGAAAATGGTCGCGCCGTCTGCAGCGTTGTTGCTGTTTGCGATCCTGTTTTTTGGCTTGATGATCGATTCCGGATTGTTCGATCCGTTGATCCGCAAGATTCTCAAGCGCGTGAATGGCGACCCGATGAAAATCGCGGTGGGCACCGCGTTGTTGTCGCTGACCGTCGCGCTTGATGGCGACGGCACCACCACTTACATGATCACCTGCGCTGCAATGCTGCCGCTGTACAAACGTATTGGCATGAACCCGATGATCCTTGGCATCGTGTCGATGCTTTCGTTGAGCATCATGAGTGGCATGACGCCGTGGGGCGGCCCGGCAACACGCGCCATTGCTGCGCTGGGGCTGGATGCCGGGGAGTACTTCATTCCGTTGCTGCCGACCATGATCGGCGGCGCTGCCTGGGTGGTGTTTACAGCCTTTCTGCTGGGGCGCGCCGAGCGTAAACGCATCGGTAATGTGAACCTGCAAAGCGGCGGCGGTAACTGCTATATCGAAGCGATTCTGGGCGATACCCCGCACAAGCGTCCAAAACTGGCGTACGTCAATCTGGCGCTGGTTGTTGTTGTGATGATCGCGCTGGTCATGGGCCTGATGCACTCGGCTGTCCTGTTCCTGATCGGCTTTGTGCTGGCGCTGATGATCAACTACCCGCAACTGGATATTCAGAAAGAACGCATCCTGGCCCACTCCGGTAATGCCATGACCGTGGTCCTGTTGGTATTCGCTGCCGGTGTGTTTGCCGGGATCTTCTCGGGCACCAAAATGGTGGACGCGCTGGCGCAAACTCTGGTGGCCTGGATTCCGCCGGAGTGGGGCCATCTGTTCCCGCTGGTGGTGGCACTGACCAGCATGCCACTGACCTTTGTCCTGTCCAACGATGCTTACTACTTCGGCGTGGTGCCGATCCTTGCCAATGCCGCAGCGGCGTATGGCATCAGCCCGCTGGAGATTGCCAGGGCATCGATTCTGGGGCAGCCGGTGCACCTGATGAGCCCGCTGGTGGCTTCGACTCTGCTGCTGATGGGCATGATCGACCGCGACATCGGCGACTTCCAGAAAGCCGCCGTCAAATGGGCGGTGCTGACATCGTTGGTGGTCACAGCCCTGGCGCTGCTGACCGGTGCGCTGACGTTATTTGTTTGATTTAAAAACTGAACTGAAATGCATTTCTGCAGGAGATGCCATCTTGTGTCCCTGACACAGCGCTGTCGCAAAGCAAACGCAGTTCAATGTGGGAGCGGTGCTTGCCCGCGATAAGAGCGAGGCGGTCTGAAGGATAAATCGCGGTGTTCTTAGCGCGGGCAAGCACCGCTCCCACAAAAAGCCGCATTTATTCAGTGAGTTATATGGAGTTTGATGAGCGCTGGCGAAGGCTGCGAAAGCGGTCATTCTGACACACCGCTTTCGCAGTCTTCGGCAGCTCCTACAACAACTCTGTTTGCAGCCACTTATGACTGAACCAACCACACGCCCCGAAGAGGGCGTGCGGATCTCTGCATCTCCAATAACAACAATGAGTATTGAGCATGACTATGTTTTTCAAGCGTGGAGCCATCGCCGTCATGAAAGGCGCGCCGCTGTTGACCCTGCTGCCGTGGGCGGGTTTGGAAGCCGCTGGTTTTATCGAAGACAGCAAGCTGAAGCTGCAACTGCGCAACGTTTATTTCAACGAGAACTTCCGCGATGAAAACGGCCTGAGTGCTCGCGCGGCCAGGACCGCCAAAGGTGAACGCACCGAGTGGGCGCAGGGTTTCCTGCTCGACTACCAGTCCGGTTTTACTCAAGGGACGTTAGGGTTTGGCATCGACGCGCTGGGCTTGTTGGGCGTCAAGCTCGATTCGGGCAAGGGCCGCAGCGGCACCGGCTTGCTGCCCGTGCATGACGACGGTCGTGCGGCCGATGAGTTCGCCAGCCTCGGCGCTGCGGCCAAGGTGCGTCTGGCCAAGACCACGCTGAAGTACGGCACGCTGTTGCCCAAGACGCCGGTGCTGATTTACAACGATGCGCGCCTGTTGCCTCAGACGTATCAGGGCACTCAATTCACCAGCACTGACATCGATAACCTGACGCTTACGGGCGGTCATCTGGATCAATTCAAACTGCGCGATTCGTCGGACAGCCGTTCAATCGTCCCCGACGGCTTCACGGGTCGAGGTTCGGACTTCTCGTACGCGGGCGGTGATTACAAACTCGGAAAAAACGTCAAACTCAGCTACTTCTACGGCGAACTGGAAAACTTCTACCGGCAGCAATTTGCATCGATCCAGCATGATTTGCCTTTGGGATCAGGCGTGCTGACCAGCGACCTGCGCTATTTCAACAGCGTCGATGCCGGGACGGGACGCGGCGGCAAAATCGATAACGACATGCTCAGCGGGCAATTGACCTATGCACTGGCCGGCCACAGTTTTGGCGGCGGTTATCAGACCTTGAGCGGCGATGCGGGCCTGCCCTATATCAGCGGCGCTACCGTGTACTCGTTCAGCAACGTCGGGATCGGCAAGTTCATCGAGGAGGATGAAAAGACCTGGATGCTCAGCTACGGCTACGACTTTGCTCGCGTTGGGCTACCAGGCCTTACATTCTCGACACGCTACCTGAGTGGCGACAACGGCAAAGCGGGTGCAGCCCAATTGAAAGAGTGGGAACGCGATGCAGAGCTGGCGTATGTGCTGCAAGGCGGGACTTTAAAAGGGCTTGGCGTGAAACTGCGTAACTACGTGTACCGCTCGGACTTCGCCCGCGGCCGTGACAGCAACCGGATCTACATCACCTATGACATAGCGCTTTGGTGACCAAACCTCTAATTGAAGTGTTTTTCTATAGGAGCGACCGGGGTGGCGCTCCTACAGCTTTACGGTTTATCGGGTTGTCACCGGCTTCAAACCGCTGTCTTCAATGGCTTTTGCGCCTTCCTTGGAGGCCATGTATTTCAGCAGTGCCTGAGCCTCTTTTGCATGTTCAGTCGAACGGGTAACTGCACCCGAATAAAGCGTCATCTGCTGCGCCTGGTCCGGGATCAGGCCAACAATGTCGATGCCTTCAACGGGCTTGAGTTCGCTGAGCTGCTGAAAGCCTAATTGCGCTTCCTTGCGGGCCACAACTGCACCGACTGGTTCGGCAGGAATCATTCGTGCCTTGGCGGTGAAGTCAGCGCCAAGGGTCATTTTCGGGAACAGGATGCGCGAGAGGTAAACACCGCTGGCGCTATCAGAGTAGGCGATGGACTTGCTGTCGAGCAGCGCCTTGCGAAACGCGTCCATGGTGGAAATATCCGGCTTGGCCTCGCCCTTGCGTACGGCCATGGCGATGTACGATTTGCCCAGGTCTACGCGGCTGGCTTTATCGACCTGGTCCTGCGCGACGAGTTTGTCCAGCGCAGAACCGACCATCAGCACCACGTCAGCCGGCTCTTTTCGATCCAGCCGGTTAGGGATGGCTTGAGGTGTCTTCCCCATGGACGGCGACGCTTCAATGTTCAGCTTCACGCCCGTGGCTTTCTCGTAGTCCGGCGCGATTCCCTGAACGGCACCCATGATGCCGCCGGAGCTCAGAACAGTCAGCGTGGTCGGTGCGGGCACCGGCGCTGCATGGGCCGCGAGGGCTGTAAGCAATGCGCATGAAAAGGCGAGGGGGGTGAGCAAGCGTGGCATGGCAGGGGACTCGTTGAAGAAAAACGTGACACTAAACGGCGCTCGCGCCCTTAAAAAGTTACCCTGCGTTAATAAATATTTAGTTTACCCACCGCAGCCAACTCCCTAGGCTCGCGGTTCTTCAACGCCGCATATGCGGACTGTCAGCGGGGATAATCATGAATCAGGCGCTGGTCATCGAAGATGATGAGGTGACCGCACAATCCATCGCCACTGAGCTGCAAGCTCATGGTTTTGACGTGCAACGAGCGAGTACGGGGCGTGACGGCCTGGCGATGGCAATCGCTGGCAGCTATGACGCGATTACCCTGGACCGAATGCTGCCGGACTTCGATGGCCTGACCATCGTCACTACGTTGCGCAGCCTCGGCATTCGCACGCCGGTGTTGATGATCAGCGCGTTATCCGATGTTGACGAACGCGTCAGGGGGTTGCGGTGCGGCGGCGATGATTACCTGACCAAGCCGTTCTCGATGGTCGAAATGGTCGCGCGTCTGGAAGTGTTATTAAGACGTCCGACTGCCGAGTCGCAGATCCATCAGCTCAACGTCGGCAACCTCACCCTCGACCTGATCGAGAACACCGTCTCGCGCTCCGGCGAGCGCATTACATTGCTGCCCACCGAATTCAAATTGCTCACCTATCTGATGCGTCATGCCGGACAACAAGTGACGCGCACCATGCTGTTTGAAGAGGTCTGGGGTTATCACTTCGATCCCGGCACCAACATCATTGATGTCCACATGGGTCGCTTGCGCAAAAAGATCGAAGGACCAGGCGCGCCATTGATTCATACCATTCGCGGGTCGGGGTACGTGCTTGGCACTCAGGACTGAGCGCTGGCGCTCCAGCAACAGTCGGCTGATCGGCCTCTACGCACTGTTCTTTGTGGCGTGGGGCGCGGTGTTCACCGGCGTTCTGTACTGGAAGATTTCCGATTATCTCGGCACCGTGGCAGAGCGCACGTTGATGCAGCGCGCGCACTATTACCAGAAAATCGATGACGCCAACCTGCTCGATGAATTGCAGGGCAGTGAGGCGTATTCCATTCCCGGCATCGACGCCTATGGGTTGTTTGAAGGCAACGGGCAGTACATCGCAGGCAATCTCTTGAAGCTCCGGTCCAGCTTGCCCGATGACGGCCGTGTGCATTACCTGAAACGCGGTTTGCGGATCGCGGACACCTTGAGCGAAACCCGCAGTAGCCATGCATTTCTACAGCGCCGCAATGACGGTCGCATATTGGTGCTGGCCCGCGACGGCGGCTCTATATCGGCTGTCGCAGGCATCATCGGTCAGGCGCTGTTCTGGGGCTTGTCCCTGACTCTCATACCGGGTCTGATCGGTTGGCAATTACTCAGGCGCAGGCCATTACGCCGTGTCGAACGGCTACAGCGCAGCACCGAACGCATCGTCTCCGGCAACCTCTCAGAGCGGCTGCCACTGTCGCCCGCCCGGGATGAGCTGGACATGCTGGCGAGCGCGGTCAACACCATGCTCGAACATATCGAGCGGCTGCTGCATGAGGTCAAAAGCGTCTGCGATGGCATCGCCCATGACCTGCGCACGCCGTTGACGCGTTTGCGTGCTCGACTCTATCAATTACAGCAACTGCCCATGACCGATGCCCACGCATCGAGCCTCAGTCTGGCGCTGGAAGAGAGCGAAGCGATCATGTTTCGTTTTCAGGGACTGCTGAGGATTTCCGAGCTGGAAGACACCCGACGGCGATTGGCCTTTGCGTCTTTTCAGCCCGACGTATTGCTGCGTCAGGCCCACGAGTTTTACGAACCCATGGCGCAGGAAAAAGGTCAGGTTCTTGCGCTTGAGCTGGGTGCTGATTTACCCGTCATGAAAGGTGATCAGGCGCTGCTGTTTGAGGCGCTGACGAATCTGCTGGATAACGCAATCAAGTTCACCGCGCCGGGCGGGCGTCTTTGTCTGCGGGCGCATGTCGTGGGTGACAGTCTGCGCATTGAGGTGGTTGACGACGGTCCGGGCATCCCCGAAGCCGAGCGGGAGAGTGTGTTGCGCCGGTTGTATCGCGGCGATGCCAGTCGCCAGCAACCGGGTTACGGGCTTGGTCTTTCGTTGGTGGCTGCGGTGGTGCGCCTGCATGCTTTTACCTTGCAGATTCAGGCCTCTGAGTCGGGCGGCACACGGGTGGTGATCGACTGCCCGCAAACGTAGCTAACGCACTGGCGCGCTTAAACTTTTCTTAACTTTGCTTAATTTGAGACAGGGCAGGTCATCACCTACTTTGGCGGACCTTCTGCCAATCTGGACCCGCTTCCTGTGAAACCACTGTTATTGCGGATCAGCCTGATCTGCGTTTGTGCCCTGTGGGCGAACGTCGGCATGGCCGCTCCCACGCCGGGCGCCATGATTCCTTCCCCGCCCCAGTTATCAGCGAGCGCCTGGGTGTTGATGGACGCCAATACCGGCCATGTCATCGTCGAGCACAACGCAGATGAGCGTCTTCCGCCCGCCAGCCTGACCAAGCTGATGACGGTGTACGTGGCCACCCGGGATATCCAGGCCGGGCAATTGAAACCGGACGAACTGGTCACCGTCAGCGAAAACGCCTGGCGCACCGAAGGCTCCAGAATGTTCATCGATCCGGGCAGCAGCGTCAGCGTTCACGACTTACTGCAAGGCATCGTCATCGACTCGGGCAACGACGCCAGCGTAGCGTTGGCCGAACACATCGCGGGCAGCACCGACAGCTTCGCCAGCCTGATGAACAAAACAGCGCAAAGCCTCGGGCTGAGCAATACCCATTTCGATAACCCGACCGGCCTGCCTGAACCCGACCATTACTCGTCGGCCCATGACATGGCGATGCTGGCCCAGTCCATCATCAACGACGAGTCGGCGTACTACCCGCTGTACAAGAAAAAGCACTTCACCTGGAACGGCATTCGACAACCCAACCGCAACCTGCTGCTCTGGCGTGACAAAACCGTTGACGGCCTCAAGACCGGGCACACCGAGGCAGCGGGTTACTGCATGGTCACCTCTGCCGTGCGGGATGGCAGACGACTGATTACCGCCGTCTTCGGCTCCAGTTCGGCGCTGGCCCGTGCGACGGATACCGAGAAACTCCTGACCTATGGTTTCCGGTTTTACGAGAACCAGACCTTCGAGAAAGCGCTTCAGCCTTTGAGCCGCCCGAGAGTCTGGAAGGGGGCTGAAAACACCCTGGCCGTGGGCGTTCTCGATGACATTACGCTGACAACGCCCAAGGGTTCGCACAAGCCTGAAACCCGCGTCCACATCGATGCCCCGCTGATTGCCCCGGTGGAAGAGGGTGCAGTGGTCGGCAGCATCGACGTGTTTGACGGCGAGCAAAAACTGGCAACCCGACCGTTGATTGCGCTGGAGGGTGTCGAAGAGGGCGGTTGGTGGACCCGCTGGACGGATGCGGTGCGGTTGCTGTTTCAGGGGTGGTTTGCGGGGTTTGCAGAGGATTGAGGTCTATTTTTGTAGGAGGCAACTTGTTGGCGAGGCGGTATACCTGACGCTCCGCCTCGCTAACAACATGCAAACTACTGGGTTGAAATGCATTTTCTGTAGGAGCTGCCGAAGGCTGCGAAACATTTATCCTGAAACACCGCCATCGCAGCCTTCGGCAGCTCCTACAGAAAACGGTGCAGTCAGGTATTGGTTGAATGCTTGAAATGGTGGTGACTATAACCACTAAATCGAATTTAGGGATGCGCGCTGCTCATTGGCATCGAGTTCTGCTGCTTGTCCCCAATGGACACTGCTGGTTCGATCGCCCGGTTTTTACATTTCTTGTCTTGCCGGGCACGGGGCGTGCGCCGTAACCTCCGCGGCTGCTGAATAACTCAGCACTGGATTTGGCGATCCGGCTAGCAATGATGTATAGCGTGTACCATTCGGAAGCGGGCAGATATTGTCCGCGATCCGCTATGGCGGTTGTACGTGGGAGACTTTCGGGTCTGCCGGTTCTTTGCTCCGGTTCGCCAACCTGCGTACAACTGCCACCCTATTCGTTTGGCGACGGTAGCTGGCAGTCTAACTAGCAAAGAGAAATAGACTGATGCCGACAACTGAAACGACGCCTTTCATCCCAACCCTATTCACCCGCCAAACCCTCCCGCTCCACGCACTCATGCTGGAAAACCAGGCCTGGTTCTGCGCCCGCGATCTGGGCCGCTTGATGGGCTTGTTCATCGACGAACGCAAAACCCGCAAGCTCGGACGCGACGAGTGCCGCACCTTGCCGCTGCATTGCTATGGCTCGACTCAGGACACTCTGATGGTCAATGAGTCAGGCGCATACGCGTTACTGATTTACCACCCCTCCGCGCAAAATCGTGAGCTGCGTGAATGGCTGACGCTGCAGGTCGTGCCTGTGCTGCGTGACGTTCAAAACCCAGGCCGCACCGAACGTCCGATCCTCGGTATGCTGGACTGGGATGGCGCATCGATGAACCTGCTGCACTGGCAGGATGAATCGTGGATTCGTCTGCGAGACATGCCCAACATCCTGCTGCACGAAACCCGCGAGAAACGCCCATGGTGGAGAAGAGCGACGCGGTTTTTGCCGATGTAAGCGGCGGCCCTGTCCCCGACAATGCAGAGTTTCAGGCTTGCCGCTTTCAAGGTAGGAGGCAACTTGTTGGCGAGAGGGCCTGACGCGGTCATTCAGGCAAACCGCCTCGCGAACAAGTTCGCTCCTACCGTGCAGCGGCGTGTCAGGCTGGTCAGGTAGGAGGCAACTTGTTGGCGAGGGGGGCTGGCGCGGTCTTCAGGCACACCGCCTCGCGAACAAGTTCGCTCCTACCGTGCAGCGGTGTGTCAGGCAGTTCAGGTAGGAGGCAACTTGTTGGCGAGAGGGCCTGACGCGGTCATTCAGGCACACCGCCTCGCGAACAAGTTCGCTCCTACCGGGCAGCCGCGTGTCAGGCCGTTCAGGTGTTGGCGAGAGGGGCTGACGCGGATATGACAGCTGCATGACTGACCGGGAAATTCACCGAGCGCGCGATAAAACATTTTTCATGAGCTGTTTTGTGCAGGGCGTGAGCGGCTTCCATATCGGAGCCCGGAGCCAGAGTGATCTTCGGCTTCAACACAACCGAGGTGAACTGGCCCGCGCCATTGCTCTCCTCGATCATTGTCCCTTCTGCATTGTCCTCATACTCAAGCACCACAATCCCTGCCCCGGCACAAAGCCCGAGGTACCAGAGTTTGTGACAGGCCGATAACGAGGCGAGCAGCAATTCCTCCGGATTCCAGCGTTTTGGATCGCCCTGGAAGCTTGGGTCGGAAGAACCTTCAATGGATGGCTTCCCTTCAGCCTGGATGACATGTGACCGGCTGTAACCGCGATAGGACGATGTTCCTTCACCTTGGTTACCCGTCCAAGTGACCTGGACTTCGTAATGGTGTGCTTTGTCTGCCATTTGGTGCTCCTTGTGGATAGGTGCCCGGTAGTGCCTCTAAGTCTCAGGCGCTGCTGTTTTACAGCGTGGAAATCCCCTAAACAAACGCCCGACAACGCCGGACGCTTTTCCTAAGGTCGGCACTCAGAAACGATAGTCGGTGCTTACTTCCAGCGTGCGGGGTGCGCCGGGCATGATCAGGTCTACCGAGCCGTGCGCCGAAGCATAATAGTCCTTGTCGAAGACATTGCGCAGGCGCAGGGCCATGTCCCATTTGGGCTGGTTATACAGCAGCGCGGCGTCTACTGTCGTGTAGGCTGGCATGACCACCTTGTTATCCAGTGCGGTGTAGCGATCATCCACATAGTTTGCCCCTATGCCTACACGCCAGCTTTGCGTCAACGAACGCACTAGCCAAAGGTTGGCGCTGTGGCGCGGCGTCAAGGTGGGTACCTGACCTTCATTGGCGACGCCGTTGGTTCGGCTGGTTGATTTGGTGATCTCCGCACTCAGGTAGGCGTAACCGGCATAGACCTGCCATTTATCACTCAGCTGTCCGCTGGCGGTCAGCTCAAGACCATCGGTGCGCTGTTCTCCCGCGAGCACCAGTCTGGTCGGATTCGCCGGGTCGCTGGTTTTCATGTTGGTGCGTTCCAGCCGGAATAGCGCCGCTGTCAAAGCGAGGCGATTGTCGAGCAGATCCCACTTGCCGCCGATCTCGAAGTTGGTGGTTTCCTCGGGTTCAAGATTCTGGTTCGTGGTACTCAGGGCGAAGGTCTCGGCGGAGGGCTGGTAGGAACGGCTCACCGAGACGTAGTAGGACTGAACTTGATCAGGCTGGTAAACCAGGCCGATTCGCGGGCTCCACGTCGTATCGGTCCGGGACATAGTGTTGCGCGTCAGGTCATCGGAGTATTCCTGGTCGAATACGTCGTATCGCACACTCAGCAGAGCCTTCCACTGTGGTGTCAGTTCGATCAGGTCTTGTATGTAGAAGCCAGCGGTATCCTGAGTATTGGCCCCTTTGGCGGTTCGCGTACTGGCCTGGAACGGCACGTCGACCAAAGCATCGCGATAAACCGGCACCCTTGCCACATCAGATCGATTGAATACTGACTGGTCTTTCACCTGACGCCCCAACTCCACACCGCAGAGCAGGTTGTGGTTCATCCCGGCAAGGACGGCGCGCTGCTTGAGTTCGGTCTGGTTAAACCACCCGTCCTCTTTGCGCTGCACGTTGCCACGATTGAGTTTTACCAGCAGTTCACCATTGGGGGCAGTCACAAAACGCGTGGGGCTGGAGTCAGCAAGTGTGTTGTTGCGATCCAGGTCGTAGTGGTAGTAACGACTGGTATTGCTCAAGCTGAAATCGTCGTTGATCCGGTAGTTGACGCCCGCCGTGAACGAGAACACTTCACTGCGGGTGTAATCATCATCCGGATCGGCGGCACCGAAGCGCTTGTCGCGGTCCACGTTGACCGGGCGATCGCCTCGTGCGGGGATGCCGAAGTCAATCAGGCGCTTGTCATACAAATAGCTGGCCCCCAGATCCAGTTCCAGATCATCCGAGAGCTTGAAGTAGGCCGAAGGCGCGATGGCCTTGCGGTCAATGTAGCCATCATCCCGGAAGGTGTCGCTGTTCTCCAGCGCACCGGTCACCCGGAATGCCTTGTCGTTTTGCTGCTGATCGGCCCAGCCAGCATCGAATTAAGTGCGCCTTTTGCCCTCACTGTCGAAGCTGGTACCCACTTCCTGCTTTGGGGCGAAATCAGGCTTTTTACTGATGCTATTGATCAGGCCACCGGATGAGCCGCGTCCATAAAGCACTGCGGCCGGACCCTTGATGACTTCCACCCGCTCGATGTTGGACAGGTCCCGGAAGTACAGCGCATCGTCACGAATGCCATCGATGTACATGTCACCAACGGCACTGAAACCCCTGATGGTGACCTGATCGCGCTGGCCGTCGCCACTGGACAGGCCGATGCCGGGGACATTTTTCAGTACGTCTTCCATCGACTGCGCCCCCTGATCCTTGATCACGCTCTGGGGAATAACGTTGACAGTTTGCGGGATGTCCCGGAGCGGAGCATCGATTTTCAATGCGCTCCTGGTTTCGATTGGCCTGTAGCTCTGCTCGCTGTATTCACTGTTCACCGCGGTTGCGGGCAGGTTTAGCGCGGACGCCGTTTCTGCCTGCAGATCAGGGACAACCAGAATGCCCAGCAACGACAGAGACGCTGGATAAATGCGGGATAGAGTCACCGTATATACCTTTTGTATTAATTATTTTATGAATGATAACCATTACTGTTAGAAAGTAAGTACCTGTTATTCCGGTACGGTCCGGTTGCGCGAGAAGACGGGATGGGCAATTCCGGGTTTTGCTGGCGAATTGAGTGGTTGCTTGTATCGCATGCCCTGTTAAATTCAGGGGAGGGGGCTCAGCTTGCTACGGCGGGCTTGAAACGCATGAGGCCAGCAGGGTTCTGAAGTCCTTTATCGCCCTCGCCACGCCTAGGTCAATAAAATAGGGACCACCCCCTTTGATCACGATTTGCGCCTCACTGGACCCTTGGGCACGCTCAATACGCGTGCGGAAGCCGGTGATGATCTTATCATCAAAGTTTCCGGATTCAAGCACGCCGTTCGTAACGTTCTTTAAGGTGACTTCCTGCCATGAACTATTGGTCTCCGATAGTTTGCTGATACTGAGCTCCGCACAATCAAAAAAACGCTGGTTTGACATATCGGAAGGGATCACCATGTGATCAGAAGCTGTTGGGGTATTTCCGGTAATCAAGAACAGGTTGCATCCTCCCAAGGAAAGAAACAAACCGATAACAGTGAAGGCTGTTAGCCAAGGTTTCATGTCGCTGCCCTTATAAACGTCACGCGTTAAAATACGAGCGTAAATTCGAATAAATAATCGATGCCCAAACGGTTTACTGCAGCGTTTTCAATGATACGGCAGAGAACGGTTCACTCTGACAGAATCAGGACGATTGTCCGCAGCTACTTTAATAAATATGATTTTAATATTTTTTGAAAACAGCCTTAGTGCAGTTTGAATAAATAACAGAGCACTCCCCACGCCTGTCATTTCGACAATTCTTGAACGCTGCTTCAGCCGCCAGATCTTCAGTCTTGGCACTTGCTATCCCATTTTCTCCTCTACCTGAAGAGGGGGCAACGACTGCCACGCACTGATTGTGGTAAGAAATCAGTACCTTGCAATTGGAAACACCTTCATCGCGACATTGTTTCAGTGCATTTTGTTCGGCGTCATTTTTAGAGAGTTTTCCACTCGAAGGCCAGCCCCCAGCGCCATCATCGGTACCTGCTATGGCTCCCCAGGTAGTGATCCATTCGCCAGTGGGGCGAGGCGGCAAAGATTCCGCTTTAGAGTTGCCGGGGTCTAGGCCGCATTGTGGACTTCCCGGTGCCACGCCAATTGGGCATGCCGTTTGAGCAAGTGCCGGATGCGATGTCATGAGCAAAAACAAAAATGACAACAACACAGTGCGGAACATATAGGTGATCCTGCTTGGCGATTGGATAAAGCTCTGGTCTGGCGGAAAAGACAGTAATCGAATGGCTGAGGGTTTTCGATAGCACAGGTGTGCTATTGCCGGGATCGATCAATGTCCGAGATGACGTTTCATCAACGTGATCGAGGAAGGTTGCATCCTCATCTGAGCCTGGTTTTTGAACATGAGTACTTATACCGGGAGTTACTTACTCTTCGGTCACGAAGCGGTCATCGGCCGGGCATTCAGCGCGCCGCCGTTCAGGGCATGGCCACAGGCGCGCCGGGACAGTATTGCTGCTTTTGAAGTTGTCGCCTTCCCATACTAGAAAGCCAGCGTGGGCTAGTCTGCCGTTATCGAAGGCATCGTGTGCTTCAGGCTGAAGTGGCTGCTCAGGGTTGAACTCCATCACCCAGCGGGCCGCCGAAACCTGATCGAGGCGAGAATCGTCCAGGAACAATTGACCTCCTCCCTGGGTTTGATAGCGGTTATAGAGGTCGACTCCCAAGACATCTTGAGGGCGCTGGATCGTAGCGGTGACGTCTTCCGCCCGTCCATTTGTGATGCGATAGGCCCGCAAGCCGCTGCCCAGGCGCTGAGTGCCCGCTTGAGCACAGCGATGACGCAACGCGTTGGCGGCTTCTTCTGTCAGATCGTCGACTGGCGGCTTACAACTGACGCTTACGTTGACCAGATAGCCCGTCACGCCAGCAGACTCGCCCTGAAAGCTGCGTGCCCATACGTAATAAGAGGCGCCTGGCTGACGGGTGCTAGTGATTCTGATGTCCGGGCGGGAAGGCAGGCGGGGGATCTCGACAACGTAGCTGGTCTTTTTCGCCAGTAATTGCTTAAGCGTCGATTGGGGGACTTGCAGTCCTGCTCCGGGAAGCGACAGCAATGCGTCGATTAGTTGCTGCGGAATCGGCCGGTAATTGCCAGTCGCTGATGTGCGGTTGTTGAGACTTGCGGTTCCCGGTAGCGGTGGGGATGCATCGCGATTGAGCGTGTCTCTTGGGCTTGATTCGGCAACTGGGCCTTTATGTGGTGTAAGTACTTCTGACGGAGTCGCAGGTGCTTGTTGAGCACAAGCGCTGAGTGCGGACATCAGCAAGGCCAGGCAGATTATGGCGCGAGAGACAGTTTGCATCTGTGGCCTCCGGCGCTAACGCCCGGTACACATGAAATCAACAGGAACGATCAGGACGTCTCGGCAATCGGGATTGATGATGTATTCAGTCCGGAAGACATCATCAATCCACCAATAAACCGGGCACTGGCGAAAATTCGATCATTGCCCAAGCGCCGAGGGAACGCCTGGAAATAAACTCAATGTGATTCAACCACCGCTGCCACACGATCAAAGTTCTGGACCGCCAGGTCCTCCCTGGAGATCCAGAAAGTTGCTTGGCCGCAATCCCCAAACTTGAGCTTGATCGCGGGATCCCAGGCGAGCTGCAGCAGGCATACCGGCTCGCCCTCGATATCAGGCATGGCGCCCTGCAAAAGCGGAACATGCCCCAACATCTGATGGACTCTGGCCCTGGCACAGTACCTTCGTCCATCGGCATGCTTGCAATAACTTTCCTCATACGGCAAGTGCTCGCCCTCAAGGTCACGATAGAGCGGTAATGGAATCAACCGGGCGGTGTCAGGTGAGCCAGCGACGTACGCAATAGAGGCCAGCAGACCTTTCGTGAAAACTTCCCCCATTCTTGCATCGGTGATCGTGGTGCCTTCATTCTCGTCGCCGATCTGTCCAATGATCCAGTTTCGGAAGGCCTCCCTCGTGGCCTCATCAGGGACGTTATCCCAGCCAATTCGACTGGCGTGCTCCACCCAGTCCAGCACATCCTGATCAGCCACAAAACTGCGTGTTTCCTTGATTCGGGAATTCCCTGCGATCCGCGCCAGGCGATCTATCATGATACCCACCTGGGGGAAATCAAGCTGGTAGCGCAGCCACTGGGCAGGGAACTTCCAGGATTGGGACAGCGGCCGCTCCCAACGGAAAATAGCGTTGGCGTTGGGCATTAGACCGGTCGCCGCCACGGCTGCTCCCAGGCTCAGTTCTGACCATCGCTGGTGGTAGGCCGCCATTGCAGGCCTCGAGCTGCCTTCCGGCGTTGGCATGTCGTATGGCCAAGTGTCCATCCGCCGTCCTACCAATGGCCATTGCGCATGGAGGCGCGGCCCACTCTCACCAGGTAGCAGCCACCCCGGTTCCGTGTGTGGGCTGTCCGCTTTATTCACGTCCTGAATCGGACGCAGATGTTCCGGCGCCTGGCGCTCAGGCTGTTCCGCTGGCACATTCGGCGCGTACAGCACCCGCACACGTTCCTGCGGAGGATCTGTGTCCCAGATCTGTTCTTCGTCGTTTACAGCGAAGAAAAACAACATGCCCTGCGTTGGCATCAGCGATTCGACGCGTGGTAACTCCGCGCAGTCGATCTGGGCGAGGAAATGCATTGGCGTCGACTCACCGTAACTTACCCCTATGGGCCATTCAAAAGCTTGCGGCAATTGCGGCAGACCGCCCAACCGACTGCGCACTTTGGGAAATGCGGTGGGTGGATAGACCCGTTGCAGCACGATGCCGGTTTTGCGGTGCTTCTGGAAATAAGCCTCAAGCTCGGCTTCCGCCCGGTGGTCGCGCAGGCTCGCGTCATAAGGGGACTGTGTTTGAGCTTCCATTTCCTGAACCTCTACGTTACAGCGTTAGGACGAAGCCTTTATTGGGCAATGTTCGCAACGAGCCGCGCCAATTGGGCAAGTGCCGGGTGCGATACCGTGAGCATTAACAACGACAAGAAAAAATGGCGCAGGGCCTTTAGATCACCGTGTTTAGCGAACCCACAGCTCTTGTCCTGGAAGTTAGAACATAATTGAAAGGTTGATGAGTTTCGATAGCACAGGTGTGCTATTGAAATGCTGAAGGTCTTGGGCGATCTTCTGCTGATTATTATTGTAAATACTCGGCACTGGCTTTCATTTGAGGAGTTTAGGGCAGGTGGCTCATGGGTTTAAACGGGTCGGGTTTCGGGAAGCTTGAAAGAGCTTCTGAAGAACGACCCGGATTGTCGCGACGTTGCAATTCGCTAACAGCGCATTACTGAAAGCACAGCAGACATCGCAAGTGACAGGCTGCCAGTAGAGGTATTCACCGTGAGCCATGTTTCGCCGTTTGGAAAGCAGCTTGCTCCACTGCGCCAAGCGCGTAGCAGCTTGGTTAATTGCTGCGCCGCCGTACTATGGGCCGGTGTGCTGCAGGCTTCTTTCGCGAGCCCACAGCCCGAATTCATTCCCGCTCCTAATAATGCTGTCGGGCATACCGTGCTGGATATGACCCCAGAGTTGTTGGCGCAACGTATTGTGCGATTGATTCTTTCGATCCATGGCAAGCAGGATATGGCACGTTTACAGGTCGAGAAGGAATTCGGCGTGAAGTTGAAATACGACGCTAACGATCCGCAGGCGTTCTGGATTTCAGGCGAACTGGGAGGCGGTAAGCGCTACTCGCTGGAATCAATATCGGACGCGAATGGCCAACCTGTCAGCCGACTGGACTTTGAGTTCACCAAGAGTGCCGGTACGCCAGACCAGGTAGGCTGCGCGCAAACCATCGCGCTGTATCGCCAGTCGTTGATCAATGGTGACTTCAAAGCACAATGGGTCGGCTCGCCGCGTCGTGGAAGTCATGCCAGATGGCATTTCGAGCGTGGCAATGTCGTGGTTACGGCCTTGGTTGGCGTGGATACGCGCGAGGGTAACGCGCAAGCCTGTGTATCGAAGCTGATAGTTCTGGTTTTATCTTAGTCGGGGCAAATACCGCTGACGAAGAGGCGGTGCTCCTAGGGTTTCGATTGATCTGCTCAGTATTCATCCGGGCAGTCTTCCGAACGCATCCCACAGAGGCGAAAAAGCTCATCACGGTTCGCTTCGGCACTCCTGATCCACCTGACCTGGATAATCTCAGCGAGCTCCTTGAAGCCAGCTGAGTTACGCACTTTTTGAATTTGAAATACGTTCCTTGTAGGCGCTGCCGAAGGCTGCGAAGCATTTATCCTGACACACCGCTATCGCAGCCTTCGGCAGCTCCTACAGGGACCAGTGCAGTCAGGTATTTAAGTGGGAGCGAAAAGAATAAGCGGGAAGGTACAGATGTGATGCAAGAAAGGCCAAAAGCCTTGAAAGAAGTGGAGCGGGCGATGGGAACAGTACACCGCGCCCAACCCATTGTAGTTAAAGACGTTTATCCCGCATGGGCGACAGGATTAGACCGCATTATGTACCGCCGTTGTGTCCTCGACAACTCCGCTGTGTCCACTGAACGCCACTGAAGTCCATGAACAGCCACTAACACGTTGCCTTACCTGAATGGAAGGGACGAGCAGATCCTGCCGTGCAACGGGACAGCCAGTGCATCTGACGGACAAAGTGCGCCACTAGCGACGCCTCGATCTGTACCCAAGCTGCCGGCGCCAGTACTGCCAGCCCGCGAGCAGTCCCCAGCATTTCTGCGCGGGTGATTCATGTCATTACCACCGCGGCCACGCGATCAAAGTTCTGGACCGCCAGGTCCTCCTGGCGATCCCGGAAGTCGTTTGCCCGCAATCCCCAGACGTGAGCTCATTGGCCGGGTCCCAGCCGAGCTTCGGCAGGTCACGAGATAGCGGCAATGGAATCAACCGCGCAGAGCTAGGTGAAAGAGCGACGTACACAATGGTACATTAAGCTTGCGGATCACATATTCATTATAAGCACGGTATATCACATGGAAGAATCCTACATAATTTTGGATGCGGCAAAAATGGACGAGTTAATACTTGGCCGTCAATATGAGCACTTAAAGTCATTCATTGATTTACTTGAAAATCGGCACTATCAAAGCTCTAAATGTCGAGCTGAAAATTATTACATTATCGGTAATGGTCATGCCGCCCTTGCATATAGCTTAAAATCCCCGTGGGATGAAAGAATTGGGCTTCAAGTAAAGTTTTATAAGAGAGCGCAGTATGAGGCTGGCTTTTTGGAGCTAAGTGACGACTTGCGAAGCAGAGTTTTTACAAATTTGGCAAATGCCCTTTACATGCAAGGCAGACTTTTTGAGGCGCTAAAAGAGTACGACAAGGCTATGGCGGCTTTTAATAATCCTTTGGCTTATTTCTCAAAAGGGCGAGCATTGCTAGAGGTGTCGAGCAGCTTATATGATAAGGGGCATGCTGTTTATTTTCAGAAAGAAGCCTATCCGATATTGAAATATATCTATGAGTGTAAAGACGTATTGTTCGATGCGGATCATCTTAAAGCTGTAGAGGCCGCCACTCCCTACTCAGACTTTGTCAATCATTTCGACCTGCATTTCGAATCGATCTGTGAGGACTTCCCTCACATTTCTGAGATTAAAGGTTCGACTGGAAAGTCAGACAAAGAGCGTTCTTATAAAAGGTGGTGCTTGGACAACACTCTTTTCATTAATGACTTGAATGAAATAACAGCGGAACCTCTGGCGGCTCAGGACGTAATGGGACTGCCTAGTATCCGCTATTCAGTTAACCCACTTGTTGGTATAACTGAAAGCCTAAGCCTGAGCGGAGGATTTTCAGAAATAAAACACCAGTTTGCACATGCAAGATTCACCTTTTATGAAGCAATTGAAAGTGTCTATTCACATCGAGAGATTTCACACTATTCGAGCAATGAATTGTTTTTGGTCAATACGCTAGATTATTGTATCTATCGACGTGATATCGAACAGGTAAAAATTTCATTTAGGTTACTGTACTCTTGTTTCGATAAGCTGGCCGTCCTCCTTTTTAAATACCTTGATCCTAGCTCTGCGGCTAGAGTCTACTTTTCACACGTCTGGTACGGGGAAGGTAAGAATGTAAAACAAGATTTTTTAAGGTCCGACAACCCTTATCTTCTAGCGCTGTATTGGTTGTCTAGGGAGATCAATGATGACGAGGCTGAAGGGCATGACCACTGGATGGATTCCAACGCCTCGAAGCTGGCGGATATAAGAAATAAGCTAGAGCATGGTGGTTTTAGAGTCGTAATAGATGATTTGTATAAAATAACCAATCCTTTTGACAAGAATCTAGCCGAGGCCGCGCATGTGGAAATTTTGGCTCGCATAGAGGCTAACAATAAAATATTAAAAGGCGGTGTCTCAAAAGCACAGCAAAAAAATATTAGGGAGAAAATCAGGTCTGATCAAGAATTAATTGATGCTAAGAAATATTTATCTGGCTACCCACTTGTTATCACAGATAAAGAATTACGAAATCAGACCTTAAGACTTATGAGCAAAGTTCGTTACGCAATAATGTACACTTCACTTGCGATTCATTATGAAGAGGAGAAACTTCCTGATTCATGCTTGGTAATACCTTATGAAACCCCTTTGTATTGAGGTTTATTAATGGCTATTAATCTTCAATTCTCAACGCATGACGACGGGTAGTCGTGTTAGGCGCTAGATAACAATAACTATCTTCTAGTTGACCCATCATTGTCAGCTCCTGACCTCACATTCATCGCCATGCCTTAATTTTCGCAGCATTCCAGTCAAATTCAGCGCACTAATTTCTCACTATCATTTAAAGTCTCGATTCTTTTTAACATTGTTAAATATTTTTTGTGTGAGCCGATTGCCTGTCCGATAACACATTGTGGGATCGCATCTTTTGATACATCTGAACTGTTTCGACGCGGATTGGTGTAGGCATACCTACTGAAATATCCGTTTACCTTAAGGTCTTGGATTGCGTCTAGCATCTCCGTATTCATTGATACACCGTAACGATCAACCACCTCGTCTAAGCGGACGATACCGTTAGTTATACCAGAGCGAAATATGTCATTCCACGTACCACTGTCCGGGAATGAGTAAAACGTCTTGGGCCTCAACTCAAGGCACGTATCCTGAGCTTTTTCTATCATTGAATCCTCAAGCATCAGATCATATGTGATTTTTTCGTCCTTTATGTATAGGCCTCCACTATTTTCTTTATACAGAGAGCGGAACGGAGAAGTAATCGCATCCAAACTCCTCGTAATTTCACCGCTAATGATCAAGCCTAATTTTTTCTTCTCAACCTCTTGGCTCTTTTTTTCGTCTCGCTGTTGATATGCTAAATAACCTGAACCAACAAGAGCAGCCACAGCAAAAAACAGGGTGGCTCGGCCAGTACAAGTCAACTTAGCAATACCGTTTGCGTTCCTGTCCCATGTGTTACCTACAATTGCAGCAAGAGCTGTTCCAAAAGCCACGATGATTACGAAATAGTCCATAAAGATCCCCAAAGTAGGTTTAGATAAAGTTGAGGCCAATAGAATTAAATGCCTCGACAAACCACGATAGAAGCAGTCGCGAGATTTTCAGTCAGTTCAACCGAATAAAATCAGCCTATAACGATTTTATTTAGCCATGCTGAAATCTGTATTGGGTTTAAGCTCTATTTGCCAAAGTGGAAGATTATCCCCTTTGTATCCCTCTGGAATCTCAATGGTGAATATTTCCGGGTCTGCTGCGGCATCTAGCGCTATGACTCGCTGATCGTAAACCGTGTGTTGTTTATACGCTGTGCTCACCATGGAACTCAGGTGGTCAACGATTCCAAAGCCCTGCTGGCGAGCATTTACCATATCCTCTTCATGCTCGGGCTGATAATTCAGCCTCACTCCGGCTAATCGTTCACCGTCATACAGTGGTTCACCTTCAGACTCTGCCCATTTTCCAAATTGAATTAGATAGAAAGCTATTTTCTTCTCAGTATTTGCAGTTATCTCCTTTTCAGCACAATAAAACTTAAGTTCGGAGACTGTAAACCTGGCTTGGTCATCTTCCGTAATAAATGCCTCTTTCTCGGGGTTCGCTACAAAAACCACTGATAAGGGCGGTATCGTGCCAATCATTCTATCTCCGATGATTGACATTTCATTTCTAGCCATTGCTTCAATAAAATTAATGGAGTGCTTGGTTTTATAAGCCTTAAAGGAGCTTTTTGAAAGTAGCACCCACTTATTATATCGGGAGAAAAATATGGCAAATTTTAGAGAGGCCCCAGTGAGTTCTGCATAGTTTTCAAGTCGCTGGATGTAGTCGTTTTGAATGGAGTAAGGAGATTTAAAGTTAGGGAAGTGGCAGTTCTTAACCTCTATAAAGATTCGCTCACCAGTTTTGAGTACGAGAAAATAGTCTGGAGGTTGAAGGTTCTCGTCGTTAGTAAATATTACTCCGCTATCCTCTTGCTTTATGAGTTTGCATCCGCCGAGAGCTCCGGCGACGTGAGCAAATAATGATTCAATTCGCTTGCCGTGTAAGAGTTTGGCATCCTCAAAGGAGTCTTTGAGTGAGCTTTTAACCAGCCCCATAAATTGTCTAGCATCAGCATCCTCAGAAACTTTGAATCCGTGCTCTCTGCCGAGTGCTGTAAACAAATCAATAACCTCAAATTTTCCAGGATTTCTCTTGATTCGTTTCACCGTAAAACTCCCTTTTTGATCCGCTGACGTGATCTCTTCAAGACCGCATTATCTGATCTTAGCTCCTAGTCCCAAATTACGAAAGGGATAGCAGCATTCGAGTCAAAGCTGCACTCCCAAGGCCAATACAAGCTAAATGCTATTGCTCACTTTGTTCCCCATTCCCAAGCAAAGCCACTACTTATGGATCGCTATAGTGCCAAAAATCTGTTAATGCTACGGTGCAGGTTGCCACAAGGGGCACGCTTTATATCTACTCTCTCGTATTAGATTTTGCAATTCTCCCAATGCATTAAATTTTAGGTTATTCTTTAAGAGCAGCAAATTAAAAATTGTCTTTCTTGTGAAAGCAAGAGCGTTCTTTAGTTCGCTCTCCCTAACCGAGTTAGAACCTGTATGGACGATCTTAGAACGCAATTTGTAAAGGTTTTTGACGTAGCGTTCGATTTGCAAACACTCTGCTACGGACTGGCCATTCAAATATGCACATTGCTCGGCCATGCTTGCCATAATTGAGGCTGTTATAACACCGGTTTCATCGACTTTGAAAAGCGCCTCTAGAGCGACTACAATTTTTAAAAATGCGCTTGAGCGATTGCTGTCTAGATAGGCTTCCCCAGTCCACTCTACAGCCCTAGATATCTTTCGTTCAATTTCAGTTTCGGGTGATAACACCGAATTAAAAAATGACAGCATAGTGTTTTTATTCTTTCCGGGAACGAAATTTGCCACCTCTGTCAGATCCAAGCCGGATTTAAAGTTATGATTAGCCTCCTGTATTCCAAATAGCCCTCCTTGTGTGAAGACTATAGGTTGCTGGACAGGAGAGAAACGCATCCTCAATATCCCAATCGAGAAGTCAAAGTTCTGTTCGGCCAGAAGAAACGCCATCGATAAGTCGAAAGCATTGAAGATTGTGTCTGCAAATTCCAAGGCTTTATCTTGGTCTTTTGCCTGTGCGCAGTACTCAGCAACTGTCTTTGTTGCTTGATGTTTGCAAAAAAATGGGTCAGGGAACGGGAGTTTAATAAGCCCGCCATGACGAGGGATTTCGTAAAACACCAACGGGCCTAGCCTCACAGGATGTTCACTCTTGGTAATATCCCCGCCATATAGGGTTTTTACTACTTTGTAATCACGTTCTTTTGCCAGAGCTCTAATATGGTTCTTAAACCATTCGATCCGAGAGTTCACTTCCGTGTCGCGGTCGTTCTCACATCCTACCAAAGTTCTTTCAATTAACCGCTTTAGAAAGTTTCTCGAAATAAACCTACCTTCTGATGTTTCTAAAAATTCATCTAGCCCTTTCTCAAAGCTTTGGATTTCAGTTATTAATAATATGTTACCGGTGTATCCAGCATCACTGTAGGTCCAATTTCCTGAATTTTGACGGTTTAATATGCATGAGCTAAAAATCAAACTTGTGCCTTCGGTCTTCTTGTTCAAATTAAACCCCCGTAACCGATCAATAAAAGTTCGCTTTGTGTAAAAAAACACTGGCTGGAGGTTATAAGCTCGGTGGAAGTATGTCTACAGTCTGTGTAGGGGGGAGCAATGTTTTCTGCTTAGAGTTGGCTAAGGGTGCATAGCAGGCCTTTCTATGGGCTGTACCAGCCACACCGATAGTCGAGCCCGATGCTTGCAGTGGCCGCATATGGAGTGGACTGCTGCCGTGGATACATCGTTTGCTAATCGTTTCTGTATTCGTTGATGCCGCGACTCTTTGATCGCTCCAGCATAGCTAATATGCTTTTGATATAATTCACCTATCAACCTGACGGAGGTAGTCAGCCCGTTTAAGCCAGACAATCTCATGCTGAACAACAATGAGGCCCAAAAGTCATCCCTAAAAGCAGGGACGGAGTCAGCCTTTTAGCCCCCTTTCGAATAGCATTGCATTAGTCTTTCTAGATCTATCATGATGCTTCAGAAGTCTCACTGCATGTAAGAAATATGCAATGTAGAGCCAATCACGCCGCTCAAAGCTAACGGCGAGACGCTGACGCGATCAGTTGATACCCAATACGTCTTGATGGGGTACCGACCAGCATCAAAGCTCGCTTAGGCACCTGTGATAGACGAATGGGAAGCTTGATCAAATCTCCACCGCAATACTTCACCATTCACATCTGTCGTATTAGATAGGCTACGTCGGTGATTTATTCTAGACGCACATATCACGATCATCGCTGGTGCTGCGCTGTGTAGTAATGCTTACACATGCCAAGACCCGCTCAGCATGTCTGCTATGCGCCACCGTAGCGCAAGACATACTTGGCCCACGAAGATTTGGATATAGCAATTGCGTGTAGGAGATGGATCAATGCACGAAGGTGTACCCATTTCAAAGGTTTTCTATCGCCCCATTGAAGCGGCTATACGCTGGGCGGGCTTACTCAAGCATCAACGTGCGATTCTGACCCAGATCACATCGCCCAGGAGTCTCCCGCACATACTCGATTTCCCGCGTTGGACGGAGCTCCGTCTTTATACCGAGCGTCTCTATGATGCTATTTTCCACCATGAACTACCTTACGGCATCAACGGCATTACGGTGGAGGACGAAGACCTATGGGACTCACCGGAGTTGACTATCCGACATGTCGATCTCAAGCAGTGGATGCGACATCACTACCCAGAACACAGACCCGCTTTTCTCTTCAGCCGAAGCGAACGCATGGCGCATCCAACCATCACGCTTGAAACTGGCCACGCCTTGTTGATCGAGCGTCAGGCAATGAAAGCAGAACTGCAACAGTGTAAACGTCGGCTCCAAATTCTGCAGGAGCAATACGACGAGGTGCTCAGCCATAGCGCACGGAAATGCATCTGCAGCCAGTGCTCCATCACGGATAGGGCTGAGTCCACGTATCAGAATATTATCGGGGGCATGCTGGACGTGATGCTCTCTCGATCGCCAGCAGGCAAGCCGTACTCCAGCTTCAGAACCCAAGAGGCCATTGTTTCTGCTCTTGTTGCTCACCACGGCGGTTTGATGGGCATCACGGAGCGAACCCTGAACGGTAAGTTTGCTCAAGCACGTCGCAAGATCCGAAGTGCAGAGACACCGGGGGGGCGCACTTCGTTTGTGGCGGATTTAGCGAGCATTTAGCAGTCCAACCATCAGCTTGCAAGCTTGTATGTGCAAGATCAAAAACTGCATTTGCAATGTCTTTTGCCAGCCATGTGTATTGAATAGGGGGCACGCCAACGAACGCCACTGAGCGCTAAGGAGTGTCCACGATGTTGCAAGTGCCTGCCCTTCCACAGGGGGAGCGCCGCATTCTGCGGCTTGACGAAGTTGAAGCCAAATCGGGATTCAAGCGTGCCCACATCTACGCACTGATGAAAAAGGGTGAGTTCCCACAGGCGCTGCGCTTGGGCGTTCGTGCAGTCGGCTGGGATTCCGTAGAAGTAGACCTCTGGATCAGTGAGCGGCTAAATAACCGGGTGCAACAACCCGCTCTCCCACGTAACGTCTAGGGAGAGCAACGATGCAGATCGTATCCATTATTTCCACGAAGGGTGGCGTCGGTAAGACGACTACCGCAGCGAACCTAGGTGGCTTGGCCGCTGACGCGGGCATCCGTGTACTGCTGCTTGATCTGGATGTCCAGCCCACTTTGTCATCGTACTTCGAGCTGAGGCACAGGGCTGCTGGTGGCATCTATGAGCTACTTGCTTTCAATGAACAGCGCACCGATCAACTGATATCTCGGACCGTGATCCAAGGGCTAGATCTTGTTCTGTCTAACGATGATCGCGGCGATCTAAATACTTTGCTCCTACATGCCCCTGACGGGCGTCTGCGCTTACGGCACTTGCTACCTATCTTTGCGCCAGATTACGACCTCGTATTGATCGACACGCAGGGTGCTCGCAGTGTACTCCTTGAGATGGCCGTTCTTGCCTCGAACATGGCCCTATCCCCGGTTACACCAGAGATACTGGCCGCGCGGGAGCTGCGTCGCGGTACGTTACAGCTGCTGGAGGACATCGCTCCTTATCGTCACCTCGGTATAGAGCCTCCAACGCTACATCTATTGATCAACCGAGTGCATCCGGTCTCCTCCAACGCTCGACTCATCCAACAAGCCCTGCGTGATGTATTCGATGCACATCCAGGCGTCTACGTGCTCAATACTGATGTTCCGGCGATCGAAGCCTACCCGCGCGCCTCAACGCGGGGCCTGCCGGTTCATCGGATTGAACATCGCCAGCCCTCTGGCCGAGTCGCCCCCGCAGCATTAGAGACGATGCAGTCACTGGCCGGAGAGTTGTTCCCGAACTGGCGTGAACGCTTTGCGTTGGTCAAGGGCAAACCCACTGATTCCTCGGGAGCCCGCCATGGCGAACGTGCATGAACTGGCCCGCGGGAACAAGCGTCTGAAAACGCTGATCGAATTTGCTCTCGCCGAAGGGTGGCACATCCAGCGGACACAAGGCGGGCACTTGAAGTTCACCAAAGTGGGCTGCGCCCCGATCTACACCAGCTCGACGGCAAGTGACCATCGCGCCAGCCTCAATGCGCGAGCTCAGCTCCGGCGAGCTGAGCGTGAGGCGGAAGACGCTGTGGCGATTTCAATGGAGAGTAAACGCCATGGTTGAGATCACCCCTCAAGACATGGCCGGGAAGTTGCTCGCCGCCGGATTCCAGCGTAACGGGGAATCCGCCTCGGCCCTTAGCGACCCAATTGCCGACACGCCGATGGTCGTGACACTGGACCAGTTGCGTCCTTATGAGCACGACCCGCGCGTGAAGCGTAACCCTGCTTATGAAGAGATCAAGGCGTCTATTCGTGAGCGTGGGCTTGATGCACCTCCCTCTATCACACGACGGCCGGGTGAGGAGCACTTCATTATCCGCAGCGGCGGTAACACCCGTCTCGCCATCCTGCGTGACTTGTGGTCGGAGACGAAACAGGAACGCTTCTATCGTATTTCCTGCCTTTTCCGTCCTTGGCCTGAGCGCGGTGAGATTGTAGCGCTGACCGGTCACCTCGCTGAGAACGAGCTGCGCGGCGGTCTGACCTTCATCGAACGCGCCCTCGGAGTCGAGAAAGTACGAGAACTCTATGAGAAGGAGAAGGGAAGTGCGTTGAGCCAGTCTGAACTTGCCCGGCGTCTGTCAGCGGACGGATACCCCATCCAGCAGTCACATATCAGCCGAATGCAGGATGCTGTTCAACATCTCTTGCCAGCCATCCCTACCTTGCTCTATGGAGGGCTGGGCCGACACCAGGTCGAGCGCGTTGCCGTGTTGCGAAAGGCATGCGAGCGGATTTGGCAACGGTATTCGGCCGACCGAACTCTGACTGTGGACTTCAGGGAGTTCTTCCAGGATGTTCTGGCACAGTTTGATGCACAACCTGACGCCTTCAACATACAGCGCGTTCAAGACGAGCTGGTGGGCCAGATGGCAGATCTGTTGGGCGTTGACTATGACACGCTTACTCTGGATCTCAACGATAGTGAAAGCCGCCAACGTGCTTTGGCTACCGAGCCAGCCGCCAGTTCGATTTCCATCCCCCACCCTGCCTTGTCTTCGGCTCCCCAGTCCAATCTCTCGTCCGTCACAACACCGGAGGGCAACGTCGAGAGCCTGAGTACCACACAAGCACCATCGAAAGAGAATCCTGCGCCCGCAAAAAGAGCGTTACAGGCCGATCTCATCCCAGCTGCGGACAAACCACTGTCGGTCCCAGCTGCGTCGGCTGATCAGGAGGTGGGCGATCTCGTGCAAGAGCACATCGTATCTCCAGCCCAGACGACCGAACGGTTGCAGTCGATCCAACGCCTGATTGCAAATGAACTCGGGGATGCCGTGCCTCCTGACTTCGAAGGCAATGTTCTACAGGCAATTCCCGTCCAGGCGGGTGGGCTCTATCCCATTACTGACGTCTGGTACATCGATCCAGGCCTCGACATTCCAGACCGGCTACGGGTGCACATTGCACAATTTGCTAGCGAAATTGCGGAGGCGGCGTCGCTTGCAGATTGCATCGTTCCCTGCAACGACGGCATTGGGTTCAAGTGCAAACCTGAGCTGAAAGGGACATCCGACGTCGGCGGCGATGTGGTGATGCTTTTGGCCGCGCTAAGTGGCCAAGGTTCGATTGTCGAAATGGACCGATTTGGCAGTGTCTTGCCCAAGCTGCTGCATGGTGCAGGTGATCCTGCAAAACGACTGAGTGACACGGCGTTGGTCAAGCTGTTCCGGCTCCTAAGGTTGGCTCGGCGTCTGCTGGACATTGAAATCGGTAGCACTGGTCACGGATCTGAGTGAGGTAGCCTATCCATGTCGTCACCGCATCCGCTCAACCAAGCAGTGATTGCGCAGGCACTACATGATCTACGCAACGGTCAACTGCGCCGATGCAAAGCCATGGGGTTTGGGGATGATGAGCTCGATGCTCTCAAGCACCCATCTCAGGTCAGTGTGCTGCTCAATGCGTCCGTCTCATGGTGTTCTGTCACCGTCAATCGAGATGTTCTGCGTCGGCTGCTGATGCAAGCGCAGGATGTTGAGAAGGAGATTGCGACAGTCGATCGCATGCTGCGATTGGGAGCCAGCACAGAGATGGTCAGCCGATTCTATGGTTTGACTCACCAGGAAGTAGCGCTGCGCCGCGAAATTTTGGGCATGCCCAAACGCAAAGGACGTCACCCGGTACTGGATGAGTCTCAGGATACGGAGCTGTGGCGTAGATGGAAAGTTCTCACCACCCAGCAAAACCCTTCTATGAACGATGATGCATCGGTTTTGCACATCGCAATGGATCTGTCCGAAAGCATGGCGCTGCCACTGTCTGTGGTTTGGTCCACGATCAATTCCTGGATCGACCAGGGACTGGTTTAGGTCATGGCAGTGGATGATCCACGCCGAGGTCGCGGTCCAATAGCGTTGTCGGATCTTTTCGATAAAGCGCTGAACACTCTTGCTGCAACGTCCACCCCAAAGACCATCGCGTCCCCCTCGCCAACACCAAGCGACGGATTTTTGTATAGCGGAAACCGACATGAGAGCGTTCCCAGTGCACTTTTCCTTGATCGACGATTGACACCGTTGGAGCGCAACGCGTGGCAGGTGTTCCGGTTATTGCTCAACGATGACGGCCTTACCGCATTCCCCACCTATGACCAGCTACGCCCCTGGTTGGGCTCCATGCCCGGCAGTGCCCAAGCTTCGCACGAAACTGTTGCACGGGCGCTCACATTGCTCCGTCTGAGCCGGTGGCTGAGTCTTGTCCGCAGAAGACGCGACCCGAAAAGCGGACGCATTTTGGGCAATCTCTACGTGCTGCACGATGAGCCGCTGACACCGTTTGAGGCGATGCAATTGGACCCGGACTACCTGGGGTTGGTTAGCCAGGCGCTAGGCCATGCTGCCAAGGCCGTGCAAGTAGTGGGCATACAAACTCTGAAAGAGATCGCTGAGGACCCGCTGCTTACCGGACGAACGTTGCCCACACGCCTGCAGGTGATGACGACTCGTCTGAACCAGGCGGGCCTCCACCCTGACAGCTATCCACAAGCAGACAGATTCAACGAATCCGAAGAAGGTGAGCCAGCCCTTCTTCGGAATCTCGATCCGCATTCTTCGGAATCCGAAGCAGGGCTGGAACCCTCGCCAGATGGTGCTCTTCGGAATCCGAATGAGGGCCGTACAGTACGTAAAGAAAGTAATAAAAAAATACGTACTACTACTACGGGGCCCCATGTGTTGAACGGTTTGCAACTGCCCAAACGTTTCACTCTTCTCAAGGAAGAGCAGCAAACAGGGGCGGCGGTGGCCTTGCAGCAGGTTGACCCGTCAGTGAGGCAAGCTGTGCTAGACGAATGGGAGGCACGTTGCAGGGCCAGTTCCATCCGGAATCCCGCTGGCTATCTGTTCGGCATAATTCAGCGAGCTATTCGCGGAGAGTTCAATGCTTGGGCTGGCCAAAACCAACCGAAGGCGACGCAGCCAGCCACTGCGCCGACGGAACCACCTAAAGTCGCGGCACCTGAAGTAGCCCAAGAACATATCGCACGATTACGAGAGATGTTGCGCAGCAGTTGACCTTGCTGGGAGACACGCTGAGATGTCCCTTTGACTTCAGTAGAGCTATCCCCAGGGGATAGCTTCGGGCATGCAGCCTTCTACGTTTGCTCTTCTTCGTCCTCATCTTGCTGCCAATAGAGGTAGTTGAACAATGCGTCGAGTTCAGAGAGGTTGGTCAAACCAAGATGCTGTTGAACATCCTGAGCATGCTGGCAGTACATTGCGTAGAGCTGACCATTCACATTCCCCTTGCTCGGATGAAGCGGGTACCCAGTGATACCTGCTGCCGCAAGACCCGAAACGGCGTTCTGATTCATCACTGCGTAGCGCTTGTTGTCCAGCGTATGCAGCACCTCCGTCAGCAGGTTGATACCTGCACCTGTTATGCCATCGAAGTGGTGATGGAGCACTTCGAAGGCTGTCTCAGGCGAGAGTCTGCTCCGGCTGACGATATCGGCCAATGCGGCTATGAATCTTGCAGATTGCTCAGCAATTCGCGTGTTCTGCCTGTGCAGGCCTCCGGAGTGGAACTGAACAATTAGCTGGTTGTACTTAGGGAACCTCTGAACAACGCCCCCCAGATGCGCGACACTACACACCTACGTTGAGGAGTGATCCATGCAACTGACGTTCGGTGACGCTGAGGGCCTGGGCAAGCGCAAGCAGACCCGCCGCGAGATCTTCCTGAGTGAGATGGAGAAGGTGGTGCCGTGGAAGCAGTTGCTTGCGCTGATCGCCCCGCACTATCCGGTGTCGGGGCGGCCGGGTCGGCAGCCGTACGCACTGGCGACGATGTTGCGGATTCATCTGCTGCAGCAGTGGTATGCGTTGAGCGATCCGGCGATGGAAGAAGCGCTGCACGAGATTCCGACCTTGCGGCGCTTTGCCCAGATCGGTGGCTTGGACGACATTCCCGACGAGACCACGATTCTCAACTTTCGGCGCCTGCTGGAGACCCATGGCTTCGCCACACGAATGCTGGAGGCCGTCAACGCGCATCTGGCGCGCAAGGGCCAGAGCCTGCGGTCGGGCACGATCGTCGATGCGACGCTGATCGCTGCGCCTAGTTCGACCAAGAATGCCGACCATGCACGTGACCCTGAGATGCACCAGACCAAGAAGGGCAATCAGTATTACTTCGGGATGAAAGCGCACATTGGCGTAGACGATGTGTCCGGATTGGTGCACCACGTGGAGTGCACGGCGGCCAACGTCGCCGATATCACACAGGCGCACAAGCTGCTGCATGGCAAGGAAGACACGCTCAGCGGGGATAGCGGTTACACGGGTCTGGAGAAGCGTGCGGAGATGGCGCGCAAGCGCAAGTTGCGCTACCTGATTGCAGAGAAGCCGTCCAAGCTCAAGCAGGTCAAGAACGCGCGCGAGTTGCAGTGGACCAAGCGCTGGGAGCACGCCAAGGCCAGCCTACGGGCGAAGGTGGAACATCCGTTCCGGGTGATCAAACGCCAGTTTGGTTACGTCAAGGTACGCTATCGCGGCCTGGCGAAGAACACGGCACAGGTGCTGACGCTGTTTGCGCTGTCGAACCTGTGCATGAAGCGAAAGCAATTGCTGCCTGTCGTGGCCGAGATGTGCCTGTGATCCGGGGAATTGCGCGAAAAAGCGCCGAAAACGATGGAAATTCCAACGTCTGAGCGCAGCTCAGCGTGCCGATATCACATGTCTCGTCATTGGGTAGTGTTGATCAGACCATCCTTAGGTAAAAAAGTGCCTGCCGATGGGCGACGCAGGGTAGCCATATCCTTGATCTGCTGTTTCGCCCTGATCAGATTTCCTCTTCTCGCTGTTTGCTGCGCTGCGAAACCATTGTTCGACTTATTACGCTTCATCTCGTCCAACTGGTACGCCAGGACGCTAAGGTCCTGCGTGCCTTCACGACTGATCCTTTCAGCACGCTTCTGCGCCATTTTGCGCCATGCTTCCTGGATGGTGAACTCCAGGGCGTAGTCGTCAATTCTCTTCTTGGTCGCCGCGACGATAGACTCTTCGCTGATCAATTCGTCGAAGTGCGCTGCAACCTTTTTCGCTAGCGAACCATCTGAGTCAGTGACTAGTACCGAAGCTTCATAGTTGTCAGCCAGACCGCCAGACGTCAGGTTGGCTGATCCGACTAGCACTGTTGATCTGACGGAATCACTGAAGGCATAGATCTTTGGATGGAACGTCGCTTTGGTATCACTCAAATACAACGCCAACTGGTGCTCCTTCCTCAGTGACATGAGCTTGCGCAGCATTGCTGGCTCGGTCAGATGAAAGCTCAGCCCGACTGCAAACCTTGCTGTCATCCCTCGCTCTAGTGCCTTCGTCAGCGGCTTTAGCAGGGACTTCAAGGCAGACGATTTAGCGAATGCGACCATGCAATCCAGGTGCTCCGCGCCTTCGAGCAAATCCAGCAACGCATCTACGTGTGTCACCTGCATACCGTTGACTACCAGCTCAACACTGCTTTTCATCCATTTCCCCCTGCAAATACCCGTAGAAGCGACAGCCTACCTCAGCCAGCTCAAGATCAGCGCAGCTTGAATGGCGCATGTAGCTATCCCCTGGGGATAGCTACATGCAGTATTGCGCGCGAACTGGGAGGGCGGTGAGTTCCGTTTGTTGACTGACGCCCCTCATCAACGCGGGAAAGCTGATGGCTCGTTATCTACAGCGAGTCTTCACTATGGCTACTGAATCACTGCAGCTGAATCTCGGCACCCTACGCAGCGCGATGTCGCTAACGCTGCACACGCATCACGCTTCGCGCATCTGGCATGGTCGCGCAGCTTCAGAAGGTCGGGCGGCTATCGTCGGCTTGAACGGCTACGTATCTGTCATGAACAAGATGAAGCGCGGTGCTGAACAGGACGATCCCTACTCGGACTGGTGGATGTTACGCATTGAAGAGAAGCTGGAGCAGACCAAAGCCACCTTGCAAAACCTGCGCGAACAGGTTGACCAGTCTTTAGCTGGCGTACCTACGGCGCTCAGTCTTGGCGAAAACCTCAACGTCCAACCCGTCAAACTGCCCTTGTTCGTCAACGCCCAGTTGGGGTTCGCGGCGGTTTACCTGCTGGCTGACTACGACGACATTGCTCGCAAGCTCATCTTGGCGCATCACACCGCGCTGATCGACCGCAGCACATTGGAACGCTGGCTCAACGAAGGCGCTCACGCGCTGCGCAGTCTTTTCTCACTGGCTCAACAATACCGTTTCAGCGGCACCACGCGCGACGATTTCGCTGCCAAGAATGCGGCGGCTCGCACTGCGTTGGAGAAGTACGGAGAGCTGCCGCAGGACGTGTTGGAAGGCGTACGACGCTCGCGTTTCGCTCCCCCGATCATTCGCCGCGGCCTGCAATCGCGTGCAACATCAAGTACCTCTGCGACCGTCACCGAAGCGACCGACGATGCGCCGGTGTCGCCAGAGTCGGTCGTGGCCGGCGAGGATGAGCCAGAATGATCGACCAGCATCTGTATCAACCCACGCGCTTCCATCCCTTGGAACAGACTGACTTCATCCGGCTGGAACAGGCTCCCTATCTAAAAGGCCTTTTAAAGCCTTTTAAAGGTAAAGGGGCTCTCGATGTGTGGGCCAGCCAATGCTTGGCGCAAAGGGATCAGTTGATCGTCCTGGCACAACGACGCGTGCTGCAACAGGCAGCCGGACATCCCTTTCATCTGTTGCCGGTGGAACTGGCCCAGCAGAAGACTGGCGCAGGCACGACCTTTCTGCGCTGGCGCAGGCCAGACCGCTCCGCGATGGGGGTTGCTCTATGGCAAGACCTGGTTCTCAGTGATGCCACGCCGGCAAGCCTGCTAGCCGATTTGTATGCCATCGAACAGCAACGCCTCGTACTGAACATGCAGATCAGCCTGATGCACACCTTAGGTCGTCAGGCTCTGGAGTGCGCCAACAAGATGAGTCAGGCCGAGTCCACCTTCCTGCACCGAGTCGCGGGCGCCAAAGGAACTGCTCGTTCCGGGATGCCGCCCCAGGCCTGACTTATCCATTTATTCCCTGCCCCAACGCTGTGCCAAGCGGGTTTTTTCACCACCACGGAGATAGCACCATGAGCACTCATTTCTCTGGCGAAGGCAATATCGGATCGATCCCAGAGTTTCGCGAGTTTCCAAATGGCAACGATGAGCCGAACCGGCTGTTACGGCTGAACATTTATTTCGATAACCCGGTGCCTAAGAAAGACGGCACGTTCGAGGACCGTGGCGGCTTCTGGGCTCCGGTAGAGCTCTGGCACCGCGATGCCGAGCACTGGAAGGATTTGTATCAGAAGGGCATGCGGGTTCTGGTAGAGGGCCGGACCGTTAAAGACGAATGGGAGGATGCGGACGAAAACGAACGCACCACCTTCAAGATCGAAGCTCGGCGTGTCGGCATTCTTCCCTTCCGCCTCGCCTCGGTAACGCTCAGCCAGAAACCGGCCAATGGCGATTCGGAACCCGTTACACCTTGAGTCGGCATTTGGGGCGGCACCCTTGCTTGGCGTCGCCCTAAATGCTCCAGCAGTGCCCCGCAATTGCTAGCGGCTGAGAGGCATTGATCCCAATTCCGCTTCAGTGAACCTAGGAGGCTCCATGCGCCTACCGTTTGAACTCGACCCACAGATCATCCATCACATCATCTACAGTCAGGCAGGCTCGATCGGCAAAGCCATCATCGAGTTGCTGATGAACTCAGTGGATGCCAAAGCCAGTAACGTTCAACTATCGATTTCACGCGCGGGCTTCTCGTGCCAGGACGACGGTCAAGGCTTTGCGAGCCGTGAAGATGTCATTCGCTACTTCGGCCGGTTTGGAACGCCGCACGAAGAGGGCGATGCAACCTATGGCTGCTTCCGCCTTGGACGCGGCCAAATCATGGCCCACGCGTCTACAACCTGGCACTCCAATGTTTGGCACATGACCGTCAATACACGGGTCATGGGTTACCACTACGATCTAGACGAGCTACAGGTTATTTCACCTGGCTGTGCGATCAAGGGCGACTGGTATGAAGCCCTGAGCGAGGTCGAGCTGATGTCGACCCTTCAGGAAATACGGGACTTGGTGCGTTACACCCCTGTATGCGTTGAACTCAATGGTAATCGCATCACCCGCGACCCTCACGGCGAACGCTGGGATGCTGAAGACGAGTTCGCCTGGTACCGGGTCAAAGCCGACGGCGCCGTCGCCATCTACAACCAGGGCGTACTGGTGCGCCACGACTCGGGACATGTATGGGGCGCAGGTGGTCTCATCGTGTCTAAGAAAGCTATTGGATTGAATGTTTCCCGCACAGAAATCCTGCGCAAGACTTGCCCGGTATGGAAGGCTATTGCCAAGCAGTTTGGTCACATGGCTGATCAGATTGCCTCTCGCCTCGGCAATCATCGCAAGACAGAGGCGCGCCGTGAGAAGTCTGCTCGGGCACTCCTTTCCGGTGACGCTGGCATTGTGCAAACCTATTCCAAGGAAGAAGTCGTGACGCTTCTTCCTGGCAAGCGGCACATTTCAATGGAGGATTTCTTGCGCAAATGCCGCTACAGCCATGGCAAGCGTCATGGCGGCAGGTTTGCAGTTGTTGAAAGCGGTTTCGACGTGCCAAAGGGGGAAGCTATCGCTCGTGAAGGAATTGCCGTGATCGTGCATCCCGTCACCCTTGATCGTTTCGGGTGCTATAGCGCCCAAGAGTTTGCTGACTGTATCGCTCGTATCCACGACAATCTTAGGGAGGACATTGAACTGAATGGCGCTCAGTACTGGGGAATAAACGCTCTCTATATCCCGCAACTGCTGGCATTTTCGACATTGCGAGAAGCGTTCGTGGAGCGGACGCGCATCCTTACGGAGAAAGATGCGCTTGATCGTGAGACACGTCGTGCATGGACTGCGTTGCGCTGGTGCATGCACCACTATGTCGCCCTTTGCACGGGGGGCCGGTCCGTTTACGGCGGCCAGGTCCGTGAGGGCAAATCACTTCACATTCTGCTTGGTCAATCCAACGTTGCCGAGGCATGGACCGACGGCAGTAGCTACATCGCCGTCGATGTCACCATCGTGAAGCGGCTCAAATCCTCCCCGGTCAGAACAGCAGCGTACATTTTTTCACTGATTGAGCACGAGATTGCTCATGAGGGCGATAGCCTGGATTGTGGTCATGATGAAGCGTTCTACCAACGCTTTCACGATCTTGTGCTGCTGCACAGCGAACAACGGCAGCGCTACATGCACATGTGGCTAATGAAGTACACAGGAAGCATGGAGGCAGAGGGGAAGCGCGCGCAGGGTGAAGCATGGCGCGAACGTTATCTTGTGAACCGTGCGAGTGACAGCCGGTTGAAGCGCGGCCTGTCACCGACCATCGAAGATGTCAGCGACGACCCTGTGGTCGTCGGAGCAATCCCGGATGAGAGTGTGGCTTTCATTGACTATCAGAATGCTTTGATGGCCGATGCAGTCGTCACGGCCGAACCGCCGAACTGGACTGAAATTCTGATACGCGCCGCGCATGATCAGAAACATATCAGCATGCAAGTTAGCGCCAATGCAAAGCAACGTATCGCTACTCAGCGTCATTGGATCGACCAGGACGCCAGCTGTTGAGCTAAAAAACATCGATATGGCATTCAAAACCGCGTGAGCCAAGTCCGCGGGGATTGCGACTCAACAAGCTGGTCATGCTGCATTTCTGCTTCTTTGCTGCCCGCTTAAATCCGTCCCGACATGCTGTTGCACATGAACTTCAGCAACGTCATTCGGGTAGAGCGGTATGCGGCTATTTCTTTGCGAGAAGCCCTCTCAGGGTAAAGATATAGGACGAATCCTGGGCGCGACACAGCGTGGCAATGGGTGCTTCACTGGTTCTGGTGTCACAGTCACTTGGTGCATCGGACATCTCGTAGAAGCCGCTCCACCCGAAGCCTACGGTGAGCAGTTCAAGCATTGGTCCCTAGAGCAGCTACCTATTGCTCCTGAGCGATGGCGTGTTGAGGTCAAACCCAAGACCGCTTCGCAATTCAAAGTCGTCAAGCAACTGCTTGGCAAGGCAACCGAACTAGTCATCGCAACCGATGCCGATCGTGAAGGCGAATTGATCGCCCGTGAAATCATTGAGCTGTGCGGTTATCGCGGGAAAATCCAGCGCCTCTGGCTTTCCGCCTTAAACGACGCATCTATCCGCAAGGCGCTGGGTGCGCTCAAGCCTTCAAGCGAGACGCTTCCAATGTACTTCTCAGCCTTGGCACGCTCGCGTGCAGATTGGCTGATTGGCATGAACCTCAGCCGCCTGTTCACCGTGTTAGGTAGGAAAGCTGGCTATGAAGGCGTGCTTTCCGTCGGACGTGTGCAGACTCCCACATTGCGGTTGGTCGTTGATCGAGATCGGGAAATTGCTCATTTCGTGTCTGTTCCATACTGGACAGTGGAAGTCGGACTATCCAGTGAAGCACAGCAATTTTTCGCAATTTGGCTACCTCCGCAGTCCGCTACGGACGATGCTGGCCGATGCCTACAAGAGAGCATTGCCCGCCAGGCAACTGAAAGAATTCGTGCCGCCGGCGCAGTTCAGGTCCAGGCGGTGGAGACCGAGCGAGTCCGAGAAGGCCCACCTTTACCGTTCGATCTGAGCACTTTGCAGGAAGTGTGCTCGAAGCAATTTGGTCTGGATGTGCAGGAAACGCTAGACATTGCACAGTCGCTTTATGAAACACATAAAGCCACGACCTATCCACGCTCAGACTCCGGCTATCTTCCTGAAAACATGTTCACCGAGATACCCACGGTCTTGGATAGCTTGCTCAAATCTGATCCCACTCTTAAGTCCGTAGTTGATCAGCTTGATCGCACGCAAAGGTCTCGTGCATGGAATGACGGCAAGGTTACTGCGCATCACGGCATCATTCCGACACTTGAGCCGACGGACTTGTCAGCCATGAGCGAGAAAGAGCTGGCAGTCTATGGGCTGATACGTGCTCACTACCTCGCGCAGTTTTTGCCACATCACGAATTCGACCGCACGACGGCAATGCTGTCATGTGCAGACCTGATTCTTCGAGCCGTAGGCAAACAAATCGTTGTTAGAGGCTGGCATCTGGTTCTAGCTGAGCCGAAAGCAGATCCTGAAGAGGCGGGAGACGATACCTCTTCCCGCAGCCAAATCCTGCCTCCACTGCGCGCCGGGCTAAGTTGTCAGGTCACAGGCGCTGAATGCAAAGCTCTCAAGACGCTGCCTCCACGGCCATACACCCAGGGAGAATTGGTCAAAGCGATGAAGGGAGTTGCGAAGCTGGTCTCGGATCCGCGTCTGAAGCAAAAGCTCAAAGACACTGTTGGCATTGGCACCGAAGCCACACGCGCAAGTATCGTCAATGGATTGCTAAAGCGCAGTTACCTAGTGAAGCGAGGTAGATCCGTTCGCGCGTCAGAAGCCGCATTCACGTTGATTGACGCAGTACCAGCTGCCATCGCTGATCCTGGCACGACAGCAGTCTGGGAGCAGGCGCTCGACATGATCGAGACCGGCCAACTGACGTTGGACACTTTCATCGAGAAGCAGTCGGCCTGGGTCGCTCAGCTGGTGCAGCAGTACCGAGGAACTACATTGTCTATTCGGGTTCCCCAAGGTCCGGCTTGCCCTCTGTGCGGTGCTACGACGCGCCAGCGCACTGGGAAGACTGGTGTCTTCTGGTCATGTAGCCGGTATCCGGAGTGCAAGGGTACGGTGTCAATCGAGTCACCCGGTGCAAAACGTGGCTCCCCACGTAAGCGGCGCAGCGCGCCGAAGGCGCACTGACGCCACAAACATCCTGCCACGACCGCGCTTTCCAGCGGTTGCCAGGCGTGGCCCCGCACCTAGTGGGGCAACCCCAACATGCCTCCACCTTCTGCAACGGCATGCGTCCAGCGGTTCCAGCCGCTGGAGGGATGAAGGTATTTTCATGTCAGACCGCTTTCTGCGGCCTCTTGATCGGTGATTGCAGTCTGTGATCCGAAGGGTCTCCTGGCCTCTTGCGTGCAAGAGGCCAGGAGACCCTTCGGGGACGACGGTGTTCTATGCCGGTGCCCGCCGGTGAAACAACGGGCGCCTTTTGTGCGCGGATGTGTGCCAGGCGATACCGACTCCCGCCACGATACGGGTCGGGTGCGATAGCTGATGCAGCGGCGGCTTTGACGACAGCCAGTCCATGCGACAGCCCACAGGTGGTTTCTCTGTCCTGCGCTGGAGGTCCATACCTCCAGCACCTTTGTCATTTTCCTTCATCGCGTTACGCGCCGCCGATCATTCGGTCTTGCGGCCACGGGCGATTTCGCCCCAACCAAAACAGGTGATATGACATGAACGAAACAGCCCTTCAATTTGGCAGTGTATGCAGCGGAATCGAGGCCGTGAGTTTGGCCTGGCAACCGCTCGGTTGGCATCCGGCTTGGTTCTCGGAGATCGATCCCTTTCCGAATGCCTTGCTCGCTCATCACTACCCCGACGTCCCGAACCTCGGAGATATGACACAGATCGCCGATAAGGTACTCACGGGGCTCGTGCCTGCACCTGACATCCTGGTTGGGGGCACGCCATGCCAGACGTTCAGCGTCGCGGGCACGCGTCTTGGACTGCAAGACCCACGCGGCGCTTTGACCCTTAAATACACGGAGCTTGCCGATGCCATCGACCATACCCGTCAGGAACACCAGAAACCTCCATCGGTCATCGTCTGGGAAAACGTCCCAGGCGTTCTCTCTGACCGCTCTAACGCCTTCGGATGCCTTCTGGGTGCACTGGCAGGGGAACGCCATGCGCTCGAACCAGCAGGGAAAAAATGGACGCACGCAGGTTGTGTGTCTGGACCCCGCCGTCGTATCGCGTGGCGGGTACTCGACGCACAATATTTCGGCGTCGCCCAACGACGTCGCCGTGTGTTTCTTGTGGCAAGTGGTCGATACGACCTCGATCCCGCTGAAGTACTTTTTGAGTCCGATAGCTTGTGCGGGAATCCTGCGCAGGGCGGCCAAACGTGGCAAATGCCTGCCGGAGTTGCTTCAGGCCGTACTGATAGCGCAATCCACTTCGTCAACAGCTTGAGCAGCTCTTATCCCAATGCGTCGGTAACGGTCTGCTTCGGCGGTGGGAATACCAGCGGTCCAATCGACAAGGCAGCCTGCCTGACAGCCCGGGGCCACAAGTGCGACTTCGAGGTGGAGACCTTCGCAGCACAGTCGTTCACCGGCCACTTGGCTCATGCGCTCAATACCGCCAACGGCGGCAAAGGCTGCAGTGAGGATGGCTCCGGCCGTGGTGTGCCGATTGTCGCCACTTTCGCGCCGCAAAGCATTGCGTTTGCACAGAATTCGCGTGGCGAGCTGCGCCTGGAGTCCGGGCATGGTCAAGTTACCGGCCCTCTATCAACTGGTGGAGGAAAGCCCGGTCAGGGGCGACCAATGATTGCGAGTGTTTCCCTCCGTGGCCGTGCCGGCGGCTCCATCGCTGAATTGGGCGATGGTATATCTGCGACGTTGCGCGCCAGTACTGGCGGTAGCGACAAAGAACATATCTTGCAGCCCGGCATTGAGGCTTACTTTCAATACACGATGGAGCCTCCTGGGAAAGATGAGTGGGCAGCCTGGTCGAAATGGCGGGTTCGGCGGCTGATGCCGGTGGAATGCGAGCGCCTCCAGGGTATGCCAGACAATTACACGTTAGTGCCGTACCGCGGCAAGCTAGCAGCCGACGCGCCTCGCTATAAAGCAATTGGTAATTCCATGGCTGTGCATTGCGTGGCCTGGCTGGGATGGCGCCTGCAGCAGGCACTTGAAAGCGGGTATTCACAGTTACCGTTAAACAAGTGACGACATGAGCATGTCTGCTTAATTTCCGCCATGCGTCGCTGATTGATTCAGCATCACGCCAGCAACCAGGGTCAAGCCGGTTGCGCCGCGGAATCCTCTGCGTTGACCCAGCCAGTTCGCTTCGCATCATTCGCGGACGAGCGTCCCTGCGACGTCGATGCTTTTCTACTACCTCTGGGGGTCTCCCGCACGCCAATAGCACGTGGCTGATTTCTATAGTTATCAGGAAAACACCATGATGAACTCCAGCATCGAGGACGAACCCTACGGCCAATTGGCCTTAATACACCTCGGAAAGCTGCTTCAACTTCAAGTCTTAAAGAGTGCTGCAGGCTACTACCTCGGCACCGTAGATGTAGACGGTGATCCTGTATCTCGCGAATCCGTCGAATATTTCCCCACCAGCGATGCTGCCGCAGCGGCTCTGATATCAGGGCAGTGGCGTCAGCTTTCGTATCTTTGATCCCAACCTTAAAGGAGTCATGTCATGAACCTTCCTCAAGGGGCACTCGACTATTTCTCACAGGAACTTGCGCATTCAACCCAATCTCCAAGGTCCTTCTTCCAAGCCTGGAAACGTGGTGCCGAGATTGCTGGTGCTGCATGGTTCGGCGATGGCACTCATGATGGACTTACTCGAGCGGCCAGCAAGTGGGACCTTCAGCCCAACGTTCTGATGATCGGCAAAGCGCTCGGTGTTTTGAGTTCAGGCGAGCGCATGTTCCTCGCTGCCATGGTCAGTTTCTACAATGCCCGCGAGGGAGCTGCGATGCTCAAACGATGTGGCTTTGAGGGGCTTGCCGATCTTGGTGGACTCGATCTCCAACGACGCAAAGTGCTTGCAGAACTGATTGTGCAGTATGACGGCTGGTGATCTGCAGTTATTGCTTTAACCAATTTTCACACCATCTCAAGAGGGACACTCATCCCTCTGGGGAGTGTTCCTTGTAGTCTTTTCAAGGAGCGCATCATGTCAAAAAATCCAATTGTCGCTGTTATCGTCGATGACGATCAGGTCAAGGACATCATCATTGAAGGCTGGCCAGAGAATGTCGCTATCCCGCGTTTTACCATCGCTAACGTTGACACAAGCCACGTGCCTAAGGACGACCTGTTCCAGCTGCGAGTAGGTTATTCAGTGTTCGAAGCCAGCGGATATGAGCTTGACCCCAAGCTATACCAACCCGGCCTCAATGTCGTATCTCCGGCAGCAGTCATCGAAGCCTTACACGACTTGGGTATCGAAGCAGTTGTTGCGCTGGCTCGCATCATCGCTCGAAAGTACGCGATTGAACTCAACGACTTGAGTGCTGCGCGCATTGCAGTAAAGGCCTCAGCTATTCAACTGTGCATCACGCTGGACGAGCCTGATCTAACGGCAGCTGTGAATCAGTTGACACAGCAATCTTCGTAGTCATTTAAACCCGGATGTGCATCCGTACTTCCAATCAACTATCGCCTGAATCGAACAAGATTCAGGCGTCACGGCGGATGCTATTGTCCGCGAGGACATGGCTCCGTTTTTTCCACCGGAGAAGTCTCATGTCCCAGTTATCCAATCCTTTCATTCGTGGCTATCAGAATTTGAGTATCGGCCGCACGCTAGCCATTTCGACAGATGATGACCAAGCGCTGATCTATCGCACTCTGCATGAGTCTCAGATCCGACTGCATGATCAATCTGTCGTATGCCATCGGTGCATCTTCAACGACGACCACGCATTAGTGATCGATGGTCAGGATATCCCAAACGAGATCGCCTCAGGTCATTCGAACAGTGGCATCGTCCGCGCGGTGATCTATGCCGTCATGTGCGAGGAGGGCGGCCAGCCGATCCATATCGGTGACACGTATTCGTGGGCCGACGCTTGTGCCGTCATCCAGCGCCTTAAGTTTGAAACGGGGCATTACAGCCGGGCATGGGAAATCAGTAAAAGCCATCTTACTGAGGAAGCAAATCAGTACCTCGAAGAATTAGCCGATTCGCCGACTCCGCTAGGTCTGTTATTTGAGGTTTTTCGAATCCCCGATGGTCACTGCATCGGTGTGAAATTGGTATCCACGCCGTGGACAGACCGCAACCTGGAGCTCATCGATGGCCGCAGCTCTGTAGAGCTTCTTCAGGAGCAGCAGTCAGCAGGTGTACCGGAACTGTTACTGGAAGTTCTGCACTTGGCTAGCCGCGCGGATACCCGGTTCTTGGTCTTTGATCCCGACGCACCACTGCTTGCCGGATTACCCGTCATTGTGGATTGAGATATCTCTAAGGGCCTCCTTCGGTGGCTCTTTCTTCATCTTTCTCACGTATCAATCGGGCTTTCACCAGTATCCCTTTGTGCGCGACGTTACACAGTCGACGCGCCAAGCTGAGCGCCATGTTCCGCTGACGAGTTCAGCAACATGCCCAGGTAGCCTAGACCTTCAAGGCTACGGTGTGCCCGCCACACTGGTTACATATGTCTCGGCGTGACACTGCGCCTTTTATCAACCTGCAAGGGGTCTCCCTCCCTTGCGGGCGGGAGCCCCTTGAATTTCTTCAAGGAATCTCCCATGGACAAACAAGCCATTCGTGCCCAGATGCCAGACCTGGTTCGCGATCATGTGCCTTCTAACGCACGCGTTATCAACTACAACATCTTCGATGGTGAGCCCCAGGTCTCCACACTGGGCTTCGACATCGATCCGAGGCCCTTTGAGGGAAAAGTAATTGCGACTACCGACGAAGCTATCGTCGTCAAGACCGGGCGCTCGGCGTTCGCTGTCCTTGACCGAACGCTTGTCACCGAGGTGCCTGAAAAAGGGGCCAAGGTGCAGATTGCTCCCTATGCCAGGCGTCGCTTTGATGGGCTGCGCGCGGACACACCCGAAGAGCGTAGCGAGCGAACTGCCGGAGGGCATTCGTATACGGTGCAGACTTTCGTACTGGGTGACGCGCCAGCCAAGCTGCCGGTGCCTGAACCTCGTTGCTTTGAACTTAAAGAACTTATCAATCAACTTGAGCAGTTACCCGCACCTGACGGCTTCCGGCGCATCACTCACCTGCTGGTTGATGCAGGCGCCAGAGACTTTAAATGGGTCGATCCGTTGCCGGCTGACATCATCAAGACACCTCCAGCCATCGGCTTCACGGTTGCCTCTGCGAAATTCTCGGGCCAAGTCATCGTGTCGTATGACCGGGGGGCTGACCAGTACGTGGTTGAACTGCAGCGCGACGGTAAATCCATCCACCGCGTTGAGGAAGTTTTCTTCGACGATCTTGGAAGCGTATTGGAAAAATTGATCGACGATGGCAGTTGGCGTCGTATCCACGTGCAGTGCCTACACGGACGCAAATCTGTTCACCAGTGAGTCGTTTTAACTTCCAGCTTTACGGCATGGAGAATTCCATCCATTTCACAGGAGATCATTCATATGTCTCTTAGATTCAATGGCGACGAGCTGCGTCTAGTTTTCGCCGAAGCGGTAGCTAACAAGTGCCGCGTCATTCTGGTGAAAGACCACGGTGTGTACTGGTTGGCTGAGCATGGTGAAAGACGGCCCGATGGTCGGCAAAAATTGATTGCTTACGCGATTGGCTGCAACCCTGATATTGATCCCTTCGACAGCTGGTGGAACCTGGCTCACACCGAGCTCGGGGGCGACGACTTCGCAGAACACTTCGACCCGAACGGTGATGTATTTGAACGCATTTTGACCAGTAACGACGATATGGAGCTTTCGGCAACATCAACCCATCTTTCCCTTCAGAACGTGCCACGTCTCATAGGCGCTCCTTGATCACCTATCTTCCAGCCCCCGCATGCGGGGGCTTTTCGTATCAAAAAACCGGTCGCTCGCCGATACCGATTGGCGATGGCGCTTTAGCAAAGCAAGCACGACCCTGCGTGCATGCCCGCTGACGTTGTCAGCGACATGCCACGCAACCTCGGTCTTCAAGGTTGCGGCGCAGCGTTTGCTGTGTGACCGAGCCAGTTCGCTTCGCATCCGTTCGCGAACAGCTATCGGTTTGCCGGTAGTGGATGCATCGCCTTATCAACCCATCGCGGGGTTACGCACCTCTTCCCGCGCTTTGGGGGCTGGTGTGTCTCCGCTTTTCCTATGGAGATTCACCATGAACACCACATCCAACGAAAAGTCCTACTTCGACCTCCACACTTCCGGCATCGGCTACTTGCAGCGTGTCCGCGAGGTTCCCGTCAGGGGCGGGCGTCGAGCTCAACCATTTCTAGCATGCACAGTTGCCGCGATGTTCGGATCTGCTAAAGATCCGAGCTATCGGTACTTCGATGTAAAGGTCTCAGGTAGCGAAGCCAAGAAGCTGGTCCAGCGCTATATCGGCATTGAAGATCAACGTCAGCGTCCGCTGATTCGGTTTCGGATCGGTGACCTTTGGGGCGATGCTTTTATCCGTCCCAAAGGACAGCGTAAAGGAGAAGCAGCAGCCACCCTTAAGGGCCGCTTGCTCAAAGCCGAACTTGTCGATCGTGCCGAACTGGCGCTGATCGAAAAGCACGAACTGATCACACGCGGCATTGGATATCTCAATCGCCCGAAGGAGGTCACTCCCAGGGATCGCGACCCGTTTCTGTCCTGCTCCATTGCTGCATTGGCTGGCCCCGTCGATGAACCGGAGTACCGTTACATCGATGCGATTGTCACAACTCAGGACGCCCAGCATTTGGTGCGGCGTTGCGTGCAGGCCATTGAGTCCGAGCGCAAAGTGCTGATCGCTTTCCGTCTCAACGACATGAAGGCCGATTCGTACATCCGCACTAAGGGCGAACATGCAGGCGAAGCAGCAGCGAGCCTTCAATCGACGTTAGTCCATATCGGTTTGATCAAGATCGATGGTCAGCGGGTTTACCCCCCCGCCTCAGTGGGCAACGAGTTGCCGCCTGCAGTTGACGCACACGTTTCCGAGGCCGATGAAAGCTCCGAGAACGTTACCACTACCGAGACAGCTGAGCGCGAGCCTGAGGTCGAAGTAGAGGACAGCGAGCCAGCGATGGCTGCTTCGTTCTGATCCGACAAAGCCCATTCCAAGGGGCTGATCATTCCCTCCCTCTAGCATGCACCTCCCTTACGGGGAGGCGCATGTCTTCGTCTTTTCAATCGCATGCAACCACAAGCCCACCGAGCAGCCTGGTTGTTACATCATTCAGGAGCATCCCCATGCCTCTAGCAAACCGTTTCTCAGGTCGTTCCCCTGTGCTGCGCGCAGATCGTCCGCTGTCTGACGAGCAAATACGTGCCGTAGCACCCTCAATTTTTGCCGACTCGCCTCACGGAAGTCGGTCTGACCGATACGCCTACATCCCAACCGCAACCGTCCTTACCAAGTTGCGCAACGAAGGTTTCGAACCTTTCATGGTCTGCCAAACTCGCGTCCGCAATGAGGACCGGCGCGAGTACACGAAGCATCTCATTCGCATGCGTCATGCCAGCCAGATCAATGGTTCGGAAGCTAACGAAATCATTCTGCTCAACAGTCACGATGGAACGAGCAGCTACCAGATGCTCGCTGGCATGTTCCGCTTCGTGTGTCACAACGGTTTGGTCTGCGGTGACACCACTGCAGACATACGCGTGCCCCATAAGGGCGATGTAGCCGGCCAAGTGATCGAAGGAGCGTTCGAAGTCCTGCGAGGATTCGAGCGAGTGCAGGCGTCGAGAGATGCCATGCAAGCCATCACGCTGGAGGCGGGCGAAGAAGAACTCCTCGCTCGATCCGCGTTGGCACTCAGATACGACGATCCGAGCAAGCCTGCGCCTATTACGGAAAAACAGCTGCTTGCACCACGGCGTTTCGATGATCGCCGTTCAGACCTGTGGTCGGTTTTTAACCGAGTTCAGGAAAACATTGTGAGAGGCGGCCTATCGGCACGTGCAGCCAACGGCCGTCGACAGCGTACTCGAGAAGTGCAAGGCATCGACCAAAACATCCGCCTCAACAGGGCGCTGTGGATCCTGGCCGACGGTATGCGTCAGTTGAAGGCCTAGTGCCGCGCGGTCCGCTTTTTTTCATCATCAGCTTCATCACAAGGAGCACCGTAATGGCGGCTAAATCAACCCTTCAATTCGCTTCACCGATAATTGTCTCTGGACAGCTCACGCTGCGCACCATCCGCGGACGTAACGGCCCGTTCAATGTAGGACGTCTCGTCACACCTCACGGTGAGTTTGCGGTCAAGGATGCAGAGCTTGAGCAATACGCCGAAGGCAAGTACGACGGCGAATTCCACATACGCTTCATTTATCCAAAAGCCTATCCCACAGCTGGTGGAATGCGTTTCGAGATCCGGGCCAATCTGGACGGAATGACCCTTTCAGGGATCGACCGATTGAGCCGAGATGATGCTCACAGCTTCGCTTCTCAGGAGGTGGATCCACTTGATGAGGAACTCGGGACGCAACCAGTGGAGGAAACGCGCGCAGCGCTCAGTTCGGAATCTGCCGCAGTGCGGGCATCGACTGATCCTCTGATGGATACCACGCCTTTTGGTGTGGAAGCGCCATTGGTAGTGGTGGCCGACTCTGGTAGCCCTGACAGCGATGACGTTGCGTTGTTCGGCACGCTATGGCCGTTGGGAGAATCCGTGAAGCTGGATTCAACCATTGACCGGCGAACGCTTCGCGCACAGATCGCTCGTCTAGGCGACTTAGGCTATGCGCTTGATTTCAAGTTGCAGGAATGGAAACGCCAGTTGCATCCGCAGGTGGCGTAATCACTGCGCCGTATACACGGTGCTTCATCCCCCGCTGGAGTTCCTTCCCGGCCGGGGAGGACTCTGGCCTTTTTCTTGAGGTCTCTATCATGTCCACATTTGCTGGCAATACACACTTACAGCTCTCCGGTGATGCTGACGCTGCGCTTGATGAAAATATGTGGCGCGCCGTCTGTGAGACCGTTGCCGCACAGGCCAACAATGGTTGCGGCTTGTCTTACGAATACTACGTCGACCGCTTCAGCTCGGCGATTGATAGTCACGTTGTCCGATTGCCCGAAACACAGCGTGCACATGCTTTGCAAATTGCAACACAGGAATGGAGCTACGCAACGCCTGCCGAGAGGCAGGAGGCTCAGAACTGGAATGCCGAGAATGGCTGCTGCACGCACGGCATCGAGCTGGGTTATTGCCCGGCGGGTTGCGGTTCGTATTAGGAGTGCACGATGAAGACCTCGCTGCAATCCCTATCACCCGAACTGCTAGGCCTGGTTGAGGGTCAGCTTTCCAATGATGAAGTCTCGTCTGACGATGAGTTAGTGCAGTACTTCATCCAATCTGGCCTGACAGAGGTACAGGCGCGTGACGCCATCAGCTTTCGGCCGCGCTATCGGATCGACGTGTATCTCGCTGGCCACACTCCGATCCGTAATGTAGGGATCGTGTTGCGGTTCAATCCGCACAAGGGCGAATTCGAAGCCGATTAGCGGCTCTTTCTTCCATCCCACGGGGCAGCCTTGCCCTCGCGGGTGCTGCTGCCCCTCGCTATCTACGAGGACACCAGCATGTCTAAAGGTGCTTTCACACACCCTCTCTATCGCATCGACGAGTGCAGCGACCTCATGGCCGACGCCTGTGTCTGCGGCGATCAAGGTGATCTAGTTTTCCTCTCCGTATGGGCTCGTGATACTGCGGTCCAGCAGTTGTTGGCTCGGTTGACCCTGGGTCGGGACGAGGATGGTCTGGATCAGCTTCATCTCATCAACGAACATGGGGGCAATGTCCCTGTATTCGTGGGGTCAATCGACCGTTTTGATAAGCGACTAACCCGCGCATATCGCCGCACGCTGTTTGGTTCCATGGTCAATCTTTGGCTGTTCGACCGACGTTGCATTCAACCTGATAAGAGCAAAGCCAGCGCGGTTGCCCTGCTGCCGCGCCACGCAACTGATCCGACCTCACGACTGTGGCACCTCGTCAAAGATACCTGTCCGCTGCCGTTGCTTGATCACTGGCAAGAGCCTGTACTGGCACTGCTACGCGAGCGCTTCATGCTCAAGAACATGCCTGTAGCTCTCGGTCCACTGCAAGGTTTTCAGTTGGCGCTCGATGTCCCGGCGCTTACTGAGGCATTGAGTGAGTTGATCCGTAGCGGTGTCCTCACTGCCCATCCGCAGTCGGCTGACCCGAAGTTGCTGATTGATGTAATGGCCTGATCTACCTGTCACGCAGTTGCGCGCACCACGCGCGCTTCTGCCTTTAATTTCCCTAGCCAATTAGGAGACTGCTATGGCACTCATGTTTCCGCGGCTTGCCCGCAATTTCGCCAAGAACGGGTACTACCCGACCGACGAAGCGACGCTCGAACGAGCGCTTTCCGCACTGGCGCCCAGCGATGGGCCAATGTGCATCATCGATCCCTGTGCCGGCGAAGGCGTTGCCATCGCAGAAGCTGCACACGTACTCGGGCACGGGAGGACCACCTCTTACGCGGTCGAGTACGACCAGGAGCGTGCAAACCACGCTCACTCACTGGTCGACCACTGCCTCCATGGCGATGTTATGGACACAGTGATTGCGCGGCAGAGCTTCGGCCTGCTGTGGCTTAACCCTCCTTACGGCGATCTAGCTAGAGATGCCAATGGCAACATTGGCTACGAAGGCAAGGGGCGTGCCCGTCTTGAAAAGCTTTTCTACCAGAGGACGCTGCAGTTCCTGCAATATGACGGCATCCTCATTTTTATGGTGCCGTCATACGTGCTCGACCGCGAACTGGTCGGGTGGCTGACACGTCACTTCGCTGATCTGAGCATCTACCGTGCGGTCGATACACAGTTCAAACAAGTGGTGGTATTCGGACGACGAGTTCGCCAGCGTGAGTTGGTGGGAGACGACACTAAGGACATTCGTGGGCGACTGCTTCAGATCGGGCAAGGTGAGCTCGACCTGGATGAAATACCAGCCCAGTGGACGCTACTTCCCTATGTCGTTCCTGTAACCACGTCTGAGCCAGAGCATTTCTACCGGCTAAGCATGGAGCCGACGCAATTTGCGGAGGAGGTTTCTCGTCTCCAAGGCTTGTGGCCCGCATTCGAAACGCACCTTGGTGCGGCTCAGCAATCGATGCGTGCCCCGGTACGTGCGTTGTCCCACTGGCACTTGGCACTTGCCCTCGCGGCTGGCGCCATATCTGGTGTCGTGCAATCCAAAAATGGCCGAGTCCTGGCTGTGAAAGGCGATACCTACAAGCAGAAGGCCACCGCCGTGGAATACCACGAGCGCGACGATGGTTCAGTTGCAGAGACGCGAATCCTCACAGACAAATTCGTACCTGTAATCCGAGCGTGGGACCTGTCTCCCAACTCTGACTCGTTCGGCCGAATTATCACCATCCACTGACCCGCTTCGGCTGTTTCGTTTCATAGATGGAGCACCACCACGTTGTTGCTCGCTCAGTAGAACTTCTTTTCCAGCGGCCTTGCGTCGCCTTTCAACCTTCAACCCCTTGGGGCGTTCACCGCCCTAGGGGGTGGTGCGTGCCCCGATTTTTATGGAGCATCACCATGACTACTCAACTCAATGCGGCTCCTGCCGCAGATAAGGCGCTGATTAACAGCAATCCGCCTGATTTGCTTGATCAGATTGATCCCGTATCGTCGGAGCTCTCACTCACTCTGCAGGATTTCGTTACAGAGTTTGGCGACGAGCTTTTGAACTCTCTCAATCAGGCTAATCCGCCTGTTTACAGCGGTTCACCACGCACCAATCGTCAGCTTGTCCTGCTGGGCCTAAAGCGCAAACTTTTTCCAGCGCAAGCAGAGGTCGTCCACGCGGCTGCAGAGCTGCTCGCTAACCACGGCGAGCGTGCGGCAATCGTCAACGGTGAAATGGGCACAGGTAAAACCACTGTCGGCATCGCGCTGGCAGCGGTTCTCCACGCGGAGGGATATCGCCGCACCTTGGTTCTCAGCCCGCCGCACTTGGTTTACAAGTGGCGCCGAGAAATTCTGGAAACTGTTGCCGGCGCAAAGGTCTGGGTGCTTAACGGACCGGACACGTTGCTCAAACTCATCAAGCTGCGCGAGCAACTGGGCGTCCCGGCCGCCGGTCAGGAGTTCTTTATCATCGGCAGAGTGCGCATGCGCATGGGCTTTCACTGGAGGCCTGCTTTCGCACGCAAGCGCACTCGATTCGGCGTTGTGGGCGCATGTCCGCATTGCGGAAGCGTCGTCAACAACATGGATGGAGAGCCGCTTGACGCTCTGGAGCTTGAAGCAGAAGAAGCACGCCGCAGATGCAGCGTCTGCGATACCGCATTGTGGACGTTGGTTCGTCCGCGAACCCTCTCCAGCAGCGATCAGTCATCGGCTGTGCTAAGAGCTTTGAAGCGTATCCCGACAATCGGTGAGGCCACTGCGCAGAAACTGATGAAGACGTTCGGGGATAGCTTCTTGGCCTCGATGCTTGGCGACAACCTCCACAATTTCATCAACTTGATGGACGACAAGGGAGAGCTGGTCTTTTCTGATAGGCAGGCCCAACGGATGGAGCGTGCGATGTCCAGCATGGAGTTCGGGTTTGGCGAAGGTGGCTACCAGGCTTCCGAGTACGTCAAACGCTATCTCCCGCAGGGCACCTTCGATTTGCTCATCGCAGACGAAGCGCATGAGTACAAGACGGGTGGGTCTGCGCAGGGCCAGGCGATGGGCGTTATTGCGGCCAAGGTCCGTAAGACCTTGCTACTCACCGGCACCCTGATGGGGGGCTATGCCGATGATCTGTTTCATCTGCTATTCCGGGCTTTGCCCGGACGCATGATCGAAGACGGCTACCGTCCGAGCAGCAGCGGCAGCATGAATGCCGCCGCCATGGCGTTCATGAGGGATCACGGCGTACTGAAGGATATTTATTCCGAGAGCGATGGGCCGGCCCACAAGACCGCCAAGGGCTCGAAGATTACTGTCCGAACGGTAAAGGCCCCGGGTTTCGGTCCGAAGGGGGTGCTGCGCTGCGTCCTGCCCTACACGATCTTCCTGAAGTTGCGCGACATCGGAGGCGTCCTGCCACCGTATGAAGAAGAGCTCCGGGAGGTCGCGATGGGTGAGGCGCAGGCAGCCGTCTACCGGGAATTGGCTGCTCGTCTCACTGCTGAGCTCAAGGAGGCCCTGCGCAAGCGGGATACCACCTTGTTGGGCGTAGTGCTCAACGTGCTACTGGCATGGTCCGACTGCTGCTTCCGTGCTGAAACTGTGCGTCATCCGAGGACACGCCAGGTCTTGGCGTTCACACCAGCCCAGTTCAATGAGCTGGAAATCATGCCTAAAGAGCGTGAGCTCATTGATATTTGTCGCGAGGAGAAGGACGCGGGTCGCAAGACCCTGGTCTATTCGGTCTATACCGGCAAGCGTGACACCACGTCGCGTTTGAAGGGGTTGCTGGAGCAGGAGGGTTTCAAGGTGGCCGTGTTGCGCGCAAGCGTTGATGCAAGCCGCCGCGAGGACTGGATTGCCGAGCAGCTTGACCGTGGGATTGATGTTCTCATCACCAACCCTGAGCTCGTTAAAACAGGGCTGGATCTGCTGGAGTTCCCTACGATTGTCTTCATGCAATCAGGGTGGAACATCTACACGCTTCAGCAGGCCGCACGTCGCTCATGGCGTATAGGCCAGAAGTTGCGTGTGAGGGTTATCTACTTGGGGTACATGGCCACGTCGCAGATGACGTGCCTTGCTCTGATGGCCAAAAAAATCCTGGTTTCGCAAAGCACGTCGGGCGACGTCCCGGAATCGGGGCTTGACGTGCTCAATCAGGACGGCGACTCAATTGAGGTCGCTTTGGCAAGGCAGCTTGTTGCTGCTTGATGTCCAGAATCAGCCGGCACCCTTCGGGGCGCCGGCTTTTTTTTCTAATGCATACTTCTGCTACCGATGGTTTGACAATCAGCACGCCAGAACATGGATGAGCGCTAATTCGCATTCTTTACTGACCGGGGTTGCGGTCTGCAGGGAAGGTGTCGGCTTACTGCAACAGGAAGCCGGTTCATGCAAGACATCTGCTGCTCCTCACTCCTGGCTGGCTGTGGACTGGTAGTCGCTGCCATTTTTATTGGTGGTTGCGCCACTACGTCTTCAGAAGTTCAGCCACCCCCTACTGCTGAGGTAATCGCTCCCCGCGACCAGACCAATCCGGAGTTGATTCCAGTGATCCGCTATGGGCGCTACACCCTGGTTGAACTGTCTCCTGGCTCAGCACAGCGTGACCTACTGCTGCAGGTCATCGATGTGCGGATGCCAGACGAAGCGAGAGCTAGCGTTGGCGATGGCCTACGCCACGTTCTCAACCGCAGTGGCTACCAAATGTGTGAGACGGGATCTGCCGCCCTTGAACTCTACCCGCTCCCAATGCCCGCCGCCCACCTGCAATTGGGCCCTATGACACTGCGCGATGCGTTACTCACTCTGGCAGGCCCTGCTTGGGATGTTGAGGTCAATGACAGCACACGGCAGGTGTGCTTTGTGCGTCCTGGAACTCATGTTGAACTTCCATCTCAGGATCTTCAGAGCTCCAGGCCGGCTCAGGTGTTTCCGCAAGCTGGAGCCCAGCAATGACTAGATCCAAGATCATCTCCGGCGCGAAACATTCACGAGCCTACTCGATCATCCAGATATTGCTGTGGGTGTGGCTTGTCGGGCTTATGGCCTTAGTGATGATCGCGTTGCTCGCTGTGCAGTCGCAACGCGAAAAGACCCTCAATCGTTTGCACGCGCTGGAGGTAGGTCAGGCGCAAATCGCTGATGCAAATCGCGCGCTACAGGCCCGGCCGGAATCGGCCACCGCGTCAGCGCTAAACGATGTGCGTGAGGCTGCGGAACATCGAATTGATGAGCTTGAGCAAGCACTCGCCACTCGCGCGACTTCGGATGATTTGATTGCACTTCGTATGGAGATGGATCAAATCAAAGCGCATCAGGCTGCGATTCAAAGCAGTGTGGAAAGTAAATCACGTGCAACGCAAACCAAGGTGGTTAAGCCGATTGAGATTCCCATTCCATTTCGGGTTATTGGATCGGAACTGCGTGCCGGTCAGCGCACGGTTTCAGTCGCTCCCGTTAGTGGTGACCTCTTAGCCTCTCAGATCCAGGTAGTCCTGCCCGGTGAAGCAGTAGGGCAATGGCGGCTGGTAGAAATTGATCGGAACACCGCTGTGTTCCGCGCAGGCGAGCAAACCCGCCGTCTGGCGATCCCCTGAGGGAGGCGTGCCATGAGGTCACTATTTCCGTTTCTCGCGCTCTTCCTGGCAACACTTCAATCACCTGCTTGGGCACAGCAGGTGACAACCAAACAGTCCCAGGTGTCGACTAGTCAAATCGATCACAGTCATGACGAGAAGCTTGCGCGCGACTGGGGACTTCGGCAGGAGGAGTGGACACGATACCGGGAGCTGATGGCTGGCCCATTGGGCATCTATTCACCCAATCTGGATCCGCTATCTGCCCTCGGGACAGAAGCACGCTCTGATGAGGAACGGCGGCACTATGCTGAGCTACAGGTGCAGGCAGAGGCACGCCGTGTCGACAAGTTGCTGGCCTACCAACGCGCCTATGACGAGGCATGGCAGCGGCTGCATCCGAATCTTCAACGTGTCAATTTACCAGATGCCGGGCCCAGCAACGCCGCTACCGCGAGTAGAGAGAGCGGCAGAACCGCAGTTTTTGTGCGCGACAATTGCTTGCCTTGCGATCAGGTCATCCATCGCCTTCAAGCCACGGGTACAGCTTTTGATATTTATATGGTGGGTAGCCGGTCTGACGATGCTCGCATCCGCGAATGGGCGCGGCGCAACAAGATCGATGCATCCCTAGTCAGCGCTCGCACGATTACCCTCAACCACGATGCCGGTCGCTGGCTGTCTCTGGGGCTACCAGGTGAGCTGCCTGCTGTCGTACGCCAAGTCAACGGTCAATGGCAACGCCAACCTTAGGACTGGCATTGCCGGGCGCAATGTTCCTGCTGACTGTCGGCATGCTCTATATGCCGGCCCATGCTCAGGAGATCCCACCGCCTGCTTATCAGCTCGCGGCACAGAGTGCCGGTATTCCCTCAACGGTGCTGTACGCAGTTGCACTCCAGGAAAGCGGTATCCGTCGAGGGGGGCGCATCATTCCCTGGCCTTGGTCAGTCAATGTTGCAGGCGAGTCATTGCGCTTCTCCAGCCGTGCTGAAGCTTGTTTCGAGTTGCAGCAGGCGTTGCGCAAGGTGCCTTCGACGCGCGTCGATGCTGGTTTGGGACAGATCAATCTAGGCTATCAGAAGCATCGCTACAGCCACCCATGCGACTTGCTCGACCCTTACGGCAACTTGGCGATCGCAGCGCAAATCCTGCGGGAGCAACACATACCGGGGGACGACTGGTTACTGGCGATTGGTCGCTATCACCGTCCGGCAGGCGGTGCACCGGCCGCACGCTATCGACAAAGCGTGGCCCGGCATCTTGACCGCGTTCGCGGTTCTTCACGAACAACCTTCAACGTTCGAAAGGAGACATCACCATGAAATGTTGGTTTATCGCGGATGCCCGAAGCCTGTTGATGCTGTTCACTCTGCCCGCTATGGCTTTGGCAGGCGAGCCCTTGATAGTCGTCGAGGATCTTGGCGGTGCCTCAGCATTACCGTACTACGAAGCGCTCAATCTGCAACCGCGTACATCCGCTTCAGCTAAGCCCCCCGTCGCTGTACCGATACCGCCCATCAAAGCAGTAGGTGAAGTAGACATGCTGCCTGTACGCAGTGCCAAGCTCACTCCTGGCACTGTTACTCGCAGGGTCATAGAGGCTCCGGGGCTACAGCCATTTTTTCTGGTCGGAGATGATGAAGCATCGCATGCCTGGTTGCGCCTTCATGCCGTAGCACTGCGTGAGCGCAAAGCGGTTGGTCTTTTCGTCAATGTTGAGTCAGCCCAAGGGCTCGCCAGTCTGAGAGCTTTGGCGCCAGACATGCAACTCGCCGCAGTCACCGCCGATGATCTGGCCGAACGGCTGGGCGTACGCCATTACCCCGTGCTGATTACCAGCACCGGCATTGAGCAGTGACGCCATGGCGCAAACTCAGCCGGTAGAAGTCTTGTTACGCCCTGCGGTTGAGCTCTACACCGTAGCTGTGTGTGCTGGTGCGGCTTTTCTCTCCTTCGTAGCTCCATGGTCGCTTGCGTTGAGCCCTGCCCTAGGGATCGGCAGCGGACTGGCCTTTCTGGCCTTTGGTGCTATCCGCTTGCGCCAGGCCCAGACCATCCTGCGCTATCGCCGAAACATCCGGCGCCTGCCGCGCTACGTGATGACCAGCCGCGACGTTCCGGTTAGCCGGCAACGGCTTTTCATCGGCAAAGGTTTTCTCTGGGAGCAGAAGCACACCCACCGACTGATGCAGACCTATCGCCCGGAGTTTCGACGTTATGTCGAGCCAACGCCCATGTACCGTATGGCCCGGCGCCTGGAAGAAAGACTGGAGTTCGCGCCATTCCCACTGTTGAACCTGGCCAGGATTACCAGCTGGGATGTGCCCTTCAATCCGGTGCGGCCGCTCCCGCCTGTGGGCGGGCTACCTCGATTGCATGGCATAGAGCCCGAAGAAACTGATGTGAGCCTACCGTTAGGCGAACGCGTTGGTCATTCGCTGGTGTTGGGAACCACACGTGTTGGAAAAACACGGTTGGCTGAGCTGTTCATCACTCAGGATATCCGTCGCAGCAATCCAGCCGGGGAACATGAGGTGGTGATTGTGTTTGATCCCAAAGGTGATGCGGACTTGCTCAAACGTATGTACGTCGAGGCCAAGCGCGCCGGGCGAGAAGGGGAGTTCTACATCTTCCACCTTGGCTGGCCCGAAATCAGCGCCCGTTATAACGCAGTTGGCCGTTTCGGGCGTATTTCCGAAGTTGCCACGCGCATCGCAGGGCAGCTATCGGGCGAAGGCAACAGTGCTGCCTTTCGCGAGTTCGCCTGGCGGTTCGTGAACATCATCGCCCGCGCGCTCATTGAACTGGGGCAGCGGCCGGACTACCTGTTGATCCAACGACACGTCATCAATATCGATGCTTTGTTCATTGAGTATGCGCAGCATTACTTTGCCAAACATGAGCCAAAGGCTTGGGAGGTGATTGTCCAGATAGAAGCGCGACTGAATGACAAGAACATGCCGCGCAACATGATTGGACGGGAGAAGCGCGTTGTTGCCTTGGAGCAGTACTTGGGGCAGGTGCGCAATTACGATCCCGTGTTGGAGGGCCTGCGCAGCGCGGTACGTTACGACAGGACCTACTTCGATAAGATTGTTGCCTCGCTCTTGCCACTGCTGGAGAAGCTGACCAGCGGCAAAATTGCCCAGTTGCTGGCGCCGAACTATTCCGACTTGGCCGACCCGCGACCGATCTTCGACTGGATGCAGATCATCCGCAAACGCGCGGTTGTCTATGTGGGCTTAGATGCGCTGTCAGATGCTGAGGTCGCCGCAGCAGTGGGCAACTCGATGTTCTCGGATCTTGTTTCGGTCGCCGGCCATATCTACAAGTTCGGTATCGATGACGGTCTGCCAGGCGCAATTCCTGGTGAGAAGTTGCCGATCAACATTCATGCTGACGAATTCAACGAGCTTATGGGCGATGAGTTCATTCCAATGATCAACAAGGGCGGTGGTGCTGGCATCCAAGTCACCGCGTACACCCAGACCCTCAGCGACATCGAGGCGCGCATCGGCAATCGTGCCAAAGCCGGTCAGGTAGTGGGCAACTTCAACAACCTGTTCATGCTGCGTGTGCGGGAGACAGCCACGGCGGAACTGCTCACCCGCCAGCTACCGAAAGTCGAGATTTATTCCACAACCATTGTCAGTGGAGCCACCGACAGCTCGGACATCCGAGGTACCACGGACTTCACCTCCAACACTCAAGATCGCATCAGCATGTCCAGCGTACCGATGATCGAGCCTTCGCAAGTAGTGGGGCTGCCTAAGGGGCAGTGTTTTGCGCTTCTGCAAGGTGGAAATCTGTGGAAGATCCGCATGCCGTTGCCAGCGCCCGATCCCGATGAGGTCATGCCAAAGGATCTGCAGCAGTTAGCAGGCTACATGCGCCAGAGCTACAGCGACTCCGCCCAATGGTGGGAAAACTCTGGATCACCTACCCTGCAGAGTCAGGGATTGCCCGACAGTCTGGTAGACGATGCAGCAGAGCCTGCAGCGGTAGTTCGCGAGCCGCTGTCATGAGCGACGTGGCAAGTACCGCAAAGCGCCAGGAGGTTCGTCGTGACGGGCTGCTGGTTGGTCTGATTACGTTGCCGTTCCGGCTTTTTGGTGTACTGGTTGGGTCATTGCTGATTTCGATTGTTATCGAATGCGTGGGCATGCATTTTTTCTGGAAGGAGCAAGGATGGCGGCACTCTCAAGAGATGCTGCAGTACGAATTCACTCACCTGTCCAAGCATTTCACCCGTAGTGCGGTCATCCATGAACCTGGGCGTTCCGCGCACCAAATGGTAGAGACGGGCTATCGCTGGATATTCCTTCGCACCGGCTTACTCTCGCGCATGGAGCAAACTGCCGAGCGAGCCCGCGCCCCTAGCAAGGTTGGGACACGGGATTTTCGCTACTACATCAGCCAGGTGTATGTGTGGGCGGAGAATTACTTGATCGCCGCAGCGTTTACAGCGCTCACTTTTTTGGTCCGGCTATTGGTGTTGGTGCTGACGCTGCCGCTATTCGTCATGGCGGCATTTGTCGGTTTCGTGGACGGTTTGGTGCGTCGCGATGTACGCAAGTTCGGCGCTGGTCGGGAGTCGGGCTTCATCTACCACCGCGCCAAGGCTTCGCTCATGCCGCTGGCGGTCCTGCCTTGGGTTATCTACTTGGCGCTACCGATTTCAGTACACCCGCTGCTCATCTTGCTCCCAAGCGCTGCGCTATTGGGATTTGTCACGAACCTCACCGCTGGCAGCTTTAAAAAGTACCTTTAATCTTCGATTGTAGAGGCATCCACGATATGTTTTAGCTGTTTCAGCTTCTCAAGCAACTCGTCGTAGGTGATAACCAAAACGTCCTTCGCGGCATTCCTGAAAAGCTCAAATGATCGCCGGTCTTCTGGCGTCTCTGGTGATCTTCCCGCGATGACGATGCAGTGCACGGCAGCCACATCGGTGCCGACCAGACCAGGGTCGCTAAGCTTTGAGCCAAAGGTTGTCATCAACGTATAGCGCTGATGCAATACCTGTGTGAGAGCTCCGGTCAGTTGACGGTGCGGCGCTTTAATAGATCCACGATAATTATTTTTTTCTAGCAGCTTTGTCTGTGGATGCTTGATCTCAATCAGAGCGATGTTGCCTGAGCAACGCTGAGCCAGCAGAAAATCTACAATGCTGTGGCCGTCGCCCTTAAGGGAGATGTTGCCGATGAAGGCCTGATCCTGCAAAAGGTAGACCGGATAGGCAAAAGCCAGTCCGAGAATGAAAGCATTGTTGTTGAAAAATGTTTGCCAAGCAGCCTCCTGATGATTACCAGTGAGCATCTTCTCCAACCGCTCGGTCAGCTCTTTCAACGCAACCCGCTCGATGCTTTGAGCTAAGGCCAGCACCGTATCCAATTCTTCTTTAGCGGATCTTTCTAAATCTTTTTGCGCAGCTGAAACGATGGCTTTGCGATCAGATGCGTTGCGTGTGCTTCCATCTCCTTGGGCTTGCACAATCTTGACGAGGGTCCCTGCTTTCACGCGCGGTTGCCTGACTGGATACAGGGTCGCGTCGATCGAGCTAAGGAGTTCGTTGTGTGTCACGCAGATGCGTTCGTCAAGCGCACTTTGTTGGGCACGTCGGGTTATACCGTCTAACCCCCTGCGTAGCGCGTCGAAACGGGCATAGCCCAACTCATATGACCCAGAGTCCATTAAGGCATGGTTTCCGGGTGACATGTTAATAGTGTTAATGCCTGCTACTTTTGCCAATTCAGCAGGAATTAGCCGATATTCCCATTTTAAACCAAGCCCATATATAGCCTTTCGGCTAAATCCTACAGGCAACGACTCCAGCAGTTCGTCGAACGAGTATCGATCCTCAGGCAACGGAAAATTTGGCCCACAACCATCCAAGATAATCTGATGGATCTGATCGTATTTTGGCTTTAGGAAATCTGCCTTAGTAGGGTTCACGTTCACCGGATACATTACGATGTTGTCCTCCATGACCAGAGCGATCAGCGTCTCGGGAACATCATCGATGAGCAGGTGGCGTACCTCTTTTGAAGGGATCGCTGTGACCTCCACATGGGGACCGTCTGCCGTTTCTACTCGCTTGAAACGCAGTTCAATCGATGGAGGGTCCTGGTCCTTTGCGGCACGGCTTTCCGGATCGGCAACAGGTTCCTCGCCCACCGATTCGTCGTCCATGATGAAGTCGTCAACCATTGCGCTCGTACCTTCTTCAGGTTTTTCCGGGAATGATGTCCACGCCGATGCGGTCGGCCAGATCAAGTACGGCGTCGTAAGTATCGCCATCGTTCAGCAGGCTAAGCGAATCACCCTTTTGAATCAGAACTCCAGCCGGTATGCGATCACCGAACAACACCACCGCGCGCGCCGAGTCATCTTGTCGCGATATCCAGGATAGACCTTGGGCCTCAGGACATTTGCTGTGGATCGCTTCCGCCCACTTTCGTGTAGCCGGATACTGATCTTTTTCGGTGTCGATGAGTTGTTTGCGGGTTATGCCTAGCTTGCGCAAAGGCACACTCGCCAGATCAACCAGTTTCAACGGTTGGGTTAGCGCTACAGTTGAATGAATCTGATGCGCCAGCTTTCCCTTATCGAAACTTTTGAAGCCCGCAGTGTGGGGTACGCCATGGAAAACAGTCTCCATCAATGCGCAGTCCCTTGTAGTACCGCCGTACAGGGTCGGTATTGTATTCGCGTGCTCATCCTGAATAGGGCTAAATCTCGCGTTTCCATGCAAGCCTGGGTTGAATTCGTCCGCTTGATATTTTTCTAGATGTACCCGGTGAAGCACTTGATCCTTAGGCAATTCTTCCAGAGTCACGTGAAGGGTGCCCGGCGGTGGAGGCGTTATAGACGCTCCTTCTGTAGCTAGGCCATCGACCACTGGCGGAACTTTTCGTTTAGCCATGGGCGATCTCCTGGACCTCATCGTGGGCTGCCGCAATCACACGGTCCGGCGATGAGGCTATTACGTCCTGTGGTCTTTTACCCGAGAGAAAACTGTTGTCGGAGCGAAACCAGTAGGCCATTCCCCAGCTGTCCTTGTGGTCGGAGAAAATCTCTATGACCTTAGCCAGAGCTTTGATGGGGCGAAAACCCGCTGCACTGTCTAGGCCATAGCCAGGGAAGTAATCGATGCCGCCATGATTGATGGCGAAGATCTGGCCTTGCTTCTTCCACTTGTTAGGCTGGGCACTAGGGTTGCGTGTGCTGAGTTCCGCAAGTTGCGCAACATGGGAAGCCGTTAACCAGTCGCCACTCTCCAGCACCGCTTTTCGGGCCTGAATCAGCATTGCAGCTTCCTTCAGCAGGCGCGGTGACGGTGGAGTGCGAGGCACCAAGACTTCTGCCAGACGCTGTAGCGACTCGCGGTCATGCCGCTCCCCGAGTATGTCCAGCAACGAGCGCGTCACATTCGTGAAATTCTCCATTAAGGTCTCGAAAACACCCGGCTGGATGCGCTCGAACTCCATCACAAGAACGCGATCTGCGTGCGAATTGACGAGCTGGGCCCTGACTTCCTTGGGGGTCCCAGCAAGGGTGGAGACACCAGAATGATCTGTAACGGCGCTCATGAGCGTGTACCTGAAGGGTTACATGGGTTATCCAACTCTACCATATCCTAGATAACTTTCAATGGTGGTGGGGGCATCCAACTGCGTTGAGCCCACCTTGCCCAGCGAGGCATTGGGGGCTAAGCATGTCTTCTATCAGCAGGGCGGCCGGTTGCTCTCCAAGGCCACACACGCCGCTGACGCTCTAGAGTTCGCTACATCACAGCAATCCCATCAATCGTCAGGCATTTTTTGCGAAAAAAATGACGGTGTTCAATCAATCCGGGGTTTGCTGGGTTCCTATTCTTTGGAGTCTGCCTCCGCACTCCCGGTCACGATCACTCCACTGTTGATCTGACGAGGAGGGCGCGATGATGCGTTCATTTCAATGCCGATATGTGGCCTGCAGCGCACCGGTACTCACCCTGACTGCTTTCATGGTCATGCACCCCCTTGCAGCTGCAGCAAGCCCGCCTGCACAGGGCCAGGACGTCGCCGCGGCACTCCGACAACTCGACGCGCTGGATCGTCTGATCCAGAACAGCGAAACCTCAACTGTCGTTGCCCCCGACCAGCGCTACTACCTCGATTACAGCCGGCTGCGCGCCGACGTAGCACGTGTACGTGTCGGTCTACAGGACTACCTCACGCCGCCACGAGCTCAGCCTAGAGATCCGGTCGAAATCGTCGGCCAATACCGAGCCGAACAGGCAGAGGGCCAGCCCGGCGATACCGATTCCTCCCCATGAACGGCGCACAGGTCTCGGCGTTTCAAGCCAACAGCGGTATTGCACCCGCCGCGATGACCACCGTGCTGATCGGCATGGTGTTCGCCGTTCTGCTGCTTTGGGGCGCATGGGCGATCCGCACGGCTTATGTGGGCTGGGCTGAGAGCCGAATCAACCAACGGCAGTTCCTGGGTGTCGTGGTGCGCTTTTTTGCCATGTACATCGTGCTGACGTTTTTCCTCCTCTCTTGATCTTGAAGGGACAGAACATGAAGACGCGCTTTCTCTCCTCTCGTATCTCTCTCCGGCTGGCATCTGCGCTTGGAGTGCTGGGTCTGCCAACTGTGTCCTCAGCCCAAGGGCTTCCCACGCTGGAGAATCCCTCGCGCGGCACTGGCAACGGGATCATGGAGACCATCCGTAACTATGGCTACGACATCGTGCTGCTGGTGGCGCTGTTGGTGGTGGCGTCCATGTTTATCGGGGTCTGCTACCACGCCTATGGCACCTACGCCGAGATTCACAATGGTCGCAAGACCTGGGGCCAATTCGGTTTGACGGTGGCAATCGGCGCTGTGTTGCTCGTAGTCGGCATCTGGCTGCTCACCGAAGCCACCGGCATCCTGTAAGGGGGCTGGTCATGTCCGACTACCCGCATGTTCGAGAGGACGGCACAGTGTCTTTCTTGCCGCACCGGCTCAACCGTCATCCAGTGGTGGTGCGTGGACTGACCGCAGATGAACTGTGGGTCTGCTGCGGCCTGTCCGGCGCGACCGGGCTGGTCGTTGGTGGACCTCTATCCTGGATGTTCTCGACCATAGCGCTCGCACCGACCTTCATGGTGGCAGCGGTAGCTATTGGCGTGTTCGTTGGTGGAGGCATCCTGCGTCGACAGAAGCGCGGCCGACCCGACACATGGCTTTACCGACATCTGCAGTGGTGGTTGACGACGCGTCACCCCACCGTCGCCGGTTGGGTTGGTGGGCAGGCGCTGGTCACCCGCTCTGGTTTCTGGTCGGTTCGAAGGAAAGCAGGATGAGCCGATTCAAAAACGAGGTCATGCACCTACAGGCACACATCAAGACGTTGCGCCTTGGCGTTGGAGCCCTGCTGATTATTGCCTTGGTCATGGGCGGTGGCTGGTGGAGCGCGCCGCGCGACCTCACCGTCCATGTCCCGCCGGATCTGCGCTCTGGCAGCACACGCAAGTGGTGGGAGGTGCCGCCGGAATCGGTGTATGCCTTCACGTTCTACGTATTCCAGCAACTCAACCGATGGCCGACCAATGGCGAGAACGACTACGCGCGCAACCTGCATGCGCTTTCGCCGTACTTCACGCCTGCATGCAAGGGATTCCTTCAGGCCGATTACGACTATCGGCGTAACGCGGGTGAATTGCGCGAACGTGTGCGCGGAATCTATGAAATTCCAGGTCGCGGCTACGGCGACAACCCTGGGCTCCGCGTGCGCGTCGTATCAGAGCGCGATTGGGTGGTCACCCTAGACATCAGCGCGGACGAGTACTACGGCTCCGAACAGGTCAAGCGCGCTCTGGTGCGCTATCTGATCAAAGTGGTGAGGACCGACGTGGATCCCACGCGCAACCCATTCGGTCTGGCGATCGACTGTTATGACGGCGCGCCTCAGCGCATTGGAGCACCCGATGTACCTGATCCTGCACCGACTCGAAGTGGCCTGGATGCCCAAGGAGAGAAACCATGAAGCATCAGTTCGCTTTCTGGCTTAGCACCGTCATTGCCATCGCAATGACGCCCCAGGCTCATGCGGTTCAAATCCTGACTTGGGAGCGGCTGCCTCTGGCTATTCCGCTGGTCGTAGACCAAGAGCGAATTGTATTCGTTGATCGCAATGTCCGCATCGGGGTGCCGACTAACGTAGGCGAGCGTCTCCGTGTCCAGAGCGCAGGCGGCGCAGTCTATCTGCGCGCGAACGCACCCATCGAGCCTACCCGGCTGCAGCTGCAAGATGCCGATACCGGAGCCCTGATTTTGCTCGACATCACTGCGCAGGTTGGGGGTGAGGGCGTTCCTCCCTTGGAACCGGTGCGCATCGTCGATGGTCCCAGCACGTCAACACGCTACGGCGAGAAGCCATCCGAGGCAGATGATGCTGATCCGGACATCAAGTCCCAGCCTGCTCAAGACAAGCGCGAGACTCCGGTTGCAGTAGTCCTCACGCGATACGCCGCCCAAAATCTCTATGCGCCGCTACGCACCGTCGAAGCAGCTCCTGGAGTGACGCGTGTGAACCTGCGCCGTAACCTGCCGCTTGAGACACTGTTACCGACCTTGCCGGTCAAAGCTACAGCGCTTGCCTCCTGGCGATTGGAGGACCAATGGGTCACCGCCGTCCAGTTGACCAATACCAGCGGAACCTGGATCGATCTTGACCCGCGTACGCTTCAGGGCGACATCCTGACTGCGGCGTTCCAGCATCCGGCCCTAGGACCGCACGGCCAGTCAGAAGACACCACAGTCGTCTACGTGGTCACTCGTGGTCGTAGCTTGGCCCAGTCACTGTTACCAGCTATACAGCGCTTCGACCCAGCAGTAAACCTGCCGCAACCGGCCGCGCCTGCGCAAGGATATGGCCATGCACAGTAACGGTTTGCTGAAGTGGTTGATGATTCCAGTGGCACTGCTGGTGTTGTTCTTCGGCATCAGGCAATTTTCGGGCGGCGGTGCTCATCAGGCCCCGTCCACCGCCGATGCGGGTGCCCAACTCACCCCTGAAGAAATGAAGGCGCTGGGCATTGAGGGCGATACACCACGCGACACGGTAGCCACCTTGGTCGCCCAGGTGAAGCAGCTGCGTACAGAGCTGCAGACGGCCACATCGGACAACAAGACGCAACGAGATGAGAATCAGCGACTTCGCCAGCGTGAATCTGCAATAGATCAACGCATTGGCAATGCGCTGGAATCTGAGCGCGCCAACCTGCGTCGTGACCAGCAACAGCTCAACTCAGAACGCCAGCAGACCGAAGGTTTGCTACAGGATTTGCAACGGCGTTTGGACAAGATCGGCAACACCGGCGGCAATGCCGATTTACCTGTGGGGCTGGGATTACGCGATGGCGACGCTGATGGCATGTCTGGCTCCGGCAGTGGTATGCGTTGGGTGGAACCCGAAGACAAAAAGCAGACTGATGGACGAAGCAGCGGGGATACACCCAGCTTTCCAACCAGCTTTGGCCCGGCCCAGCGCACGCTGGAAGAGACAGCCGAATCAACCGTTAAAGCCAGCGCCAAAGCCGTCGGAGCAACCACGACCAGAGCGGTCTACACCGTGCCAACCAACTCGACATTAATGGGCTCGGTGGCGATGACTGCACTGATCGGTCGAGTCCCGGTCGATGGCACTGTCAACGATCCTTATCCATTCAAGGTACTGGTGGGCCCGGATAACCTGACCGCAAATGGCATCGACCTCCCTGATGTGGCAGGGGCAGTGTTCAGCGGTACCGCCGCAGGGGATTGGACGCTTTCTTGCGTGCGTGGGCAGGTGCGCAGCATCACCTTTGTCTTCAATGACGGCACCATCCGCACGATCCCCGAGGACCGGGACGGCGACCAGCAGAGTGACAAACAGCAGGAAGGTCTTGGCTGGATCAGCGATCCCTATGGCATCCCATGTGTCAACGGCGAACGTCGCAGCAACGCGCAACAATATCTGGGCTCACAAGCCCTGATCACCGCTGCCGGCGCAGGCGTCGCTTCAATGATCGAATCTGATAGTGGCCGGGCTTCCTATGTCGGAGCCGATGGCTCAGTCGGAACCGTCGGCATCACTGGTCAGGAAGCGGTCGGCCGGATCTTGGCCGGTGGTGTCCAGGAAATGTCGAGCTGGGTTAACAAACTCTACGGCCAGGCCTTCGCTGCGGTGTATGTACAGCCAGGCGCCAAAGTTGCCGTCCACCTCGATAAGCCCCTAGCCATCGATTACGACACCAAAGGCCGCAAGGTCGATCACCGTGCAGGAGAAGCCCATGCGCTCGAACTGGATTAAACCCGTGGTGCTCGCCATGGCAGCGGTGACGCTCGTCGGCTGTGCGACCGACAAGGATCAATTGTTGACCCATGGTGGACAAAGCATGCAGGACATCTGGCAGCAAGAGGCTGGTGATGGTGGCTTAGGCCAGATCGCTGGTCGCCAGTTGCTAGATGCACGCCAGACGCTGCGGCGGCCCTTGCAAGAGGCAGACTTGGCCGAAGCTCCCTCAGAGCAATCTCGTTACACACGCACGGCGTCCAATGAAATCTATCGACAGTTTCACCGCCTCCCCAATCCCGATCTGGTGATGTATGTGTTCCCACATTTGACCGGTACCGACCCTGTGCCGGTGCCTGGCTATACGACTGTGTTTCCGCTTTACCAGCGGATTCAGTACGCGATGCCTGGCGAGCGTGTGGGGGACTACTGATGTCCTGGACACTCCCTTGGTTACGCCCAAAAGCATGCCATTCCATGCCTGGCGCCGATGGGAGCCCCGACGGCTGGCAGCGCTACCTACAAGCGCTGCGCGAGGCAGGCATTCGAGCTCCTGGTAAAGCTGGGCGCGAGTCCCCGGCTACTTCAGACGACGAGGAGGCACTTTATGATGTGGCTCCGTCGTTCGTAGCACTGCTGCCTTGGGTGGAGTTCCTGCCGGAGACACAGTGCATGCTGCTCGAAGACGGCCAGTCAGTCGCCGCTTTTTTTGAGCTGACGCCGCTGGGCACCGAGGGGCGAGAGGCTGTATGGCTCGCTCAAGCCCGTGATGCACTGGAGAATGCGCTGCAGGACAGTTTCGACGAGCTCGACGAGAATCCTTGGGTTGTCCAGCTCTATGCTCAGGACGAGGCAAACTTCGACCAATACCTTCAGACGCTGAACGATTACATTCAGCCCCGTGCGAAGGAGTCGAAATTTACGAATTTTTATCTCAGGTTTTTTGCTCACCACCTGCGAGCAGTTGCGAAGCCAGGTGGCTTGTTTGAGGACAGCGTTGTGACACGTCTTCGTTGGCGTGGGCAGACCCGTCGCGTACGAATGGTGGTGTACCGGCGGTCTTCAAGCCAGAGCAGGCGTCGCGGACAGACGCCCGAGCAAGCCCTTAATACTGTGTGCGATCGATTGGTAGGTGGTTTGAGCAACGCCGGCATTCAGTCAAACCGGCTCGGTGCACCTGCAATCCATGCGTGGTTGTTGAGATGGTTCAATCCACACCCGACGGTACTGGGACACGAGGCCAAGGACCGCGAGCGCTTCTACCAGCTTGCCGCCTATCCGCAAACCCCGGAGCCTGATGAAATTGAGCTGGCTAGCGGGGTGGACTTCAGTCAGCGGCTGTTCTTCGGCCATCCACGCTCAGATGTCGATCAAGGCTTGTGGTATTTCGATAGCCTCCCTCATCGTGTGATGGTCACCGACCGTTTGCGTATGCCGCCGGTAACCGGCCACCTCACGGGCGAAACCCGCAAAGGTGACGCTATCAATACTCTGTTCGACCAAATGCCGGAAGACACGACGCTGTGCCTTACGCTCGTCGCAACACCGCAAGATGTGTTGGAGGCTCACCTCAACCACTTGGCCAAGAAAGCGGTTGGAGAAACCCTCGCCTCGGAACAAGCACTCAAGGACGTGCACGAGGCCCGCTCACTGATTGGCAGCGCTCACAAGTTGTATCGGGGCACGTTGGCCTTTTATCTGCACGGACGTGACGAATCCGAGCTTGATCGCCGTGGGCTTCAGCTCGCCAACGTCATGCTCAATGCCGGGTTGCAGCCTGTACGGGAGGAGGACGAAGTTGCGCCGCTCAACAGCTACCTCCGTTGGCTTCCCTGCGTCTACAACCCAGGCGTGGATCGCCGGCAGTGGTACACCCAACTGATGTTCGCTCAACATGCAGCGAATTTGGCGCCGGTCTGGGGGCGTAGCCAAGGAACTGGACATCCTGGCATCACCTTTTTCAACCGAGGTGGCGGGGTCATTACCTTTGATCCGTTCAACCGGCTTGATCGGCAAATGAACGCCCACTTGTTCCTCTTTGGCCCGACTGGATCTGGCAAATCTGCAACTCTGAATAACATCCTGAATCAGGTTGCCGCAATCTATCGGCCCCGCATTTTCATCGTGGAGGCAGGGAATTCCTTTGGGCTATTCGGTGACTTTGCGAAGCGGCTTGGACTGACGGTTAACCGGGTCAAGCTTGCGCCTGGCTCTGGCGTGAGTCTTGCGCCATTTGCTGATGCCCATCGACTGATCGATACGCCCAGCGATGTGCAGACGCTGGATGCCGACGCCCTCGAAGAGGAGCTGTCTGATCAGGCCGACGCCAATGAGGCCGATGAGCAACGCGACGTGCTGGGCGAGCTCGAAATCACTGCACGCTTGATGATTACCGGGGGAGAGGACAAGGAGGAGGCGCGAATGACCCGCGCCGACCGCTCGCTGATTCGTCAATGCATACTCGATGCTGCGCAGCGTTGCAGTGCAGAGAATCGCACAGTGCTCACTCGCGACGTACGTGAAGCGTTACGCGAGCGCGGCCGTGATTCAACGCTTCCGGAGATCCGGCGTTCCCGTTTGCTTGAAATGGCGGACGCTATGGACATGTTTTGCCAAGGCTCGGACGGCGAGATGTTTGATCGCCCCGGAACCCCGTGGCCGGAAGCTGACGTCACCATCGTGGACCTAGCAACGTATGCGCGTGAGGGCTACAACGCCCAATTGTCGATTGCCTACATCTCCCTGATCAGCACAGTTAACAACATTGCCGAGCGTGATCAATTTCTGGGGAGGCCCATCGTCAACGTGACCGATGAAGGCCACATCATCACCAAGAATCCGCTGCTGTCACCCTACGTGGTGAAGATCACCAAGATGTGGCGCAAGCTGGGCGCCTGGTTCTGGCTGGCTACTCAGAACGTGGACGATCTGCCCAAGTCCGCCGAACCAATGTTGAACATGATCGAATGGTGGATCTGCCTGTCGATGCCGCCGGATGAGGTTGAAAAGATCGCGCGTTTTCGCGAGTTGAACCCCGCTCAGAAGGCCTTAATGCTGTCTGCTCGCAAAGAGGCCGGCAAGTTCAGCGAAGGGGTGATTCTGTCCAAGTCGATGGAAGTCTTGTTCCGTGCAGTGCCGCCTAGCCTCTACCTCGCATTGGCCCAAACAGAGCCGGAAGAGAAAGCCGAGCGGTTCCTGGTGATGCAGGAGTTTGGCATTGGCGAACTTGAGGCAGCCTTCAGGATCGCCGAGAAGATCGACCATGCCAGGGGCATTAGCCCACTGCCATACGACGACTTGTTCGTTTGAGATTCCTTATGACTATCGAACACCTATCTGCTCGCCCTCGCAAGGGACTGCGCTTCTGGTGCTTGACCACGATTGTGATTGCGGCGCTCGCAGCACTGCTTTATAGCGTGCTGGTCTTGACTCGACCTACAGCGCTAAGTGCGTCCATGCCTGAACCAACCGATGGCCCGCCCTGGCGTCACGGCTCAAGCACAGCCCGGTTTACCGTTGTCGTATACGCGGATCTTGAATGTCCTTTTTGCCAAACCTACACACCTACCCTGCGCGCCTGGGTCGATGCCCATCCTGACGTCAACCTACAGTGGAATCACCTGCCCTTGGCGATACACGAACCGGCAGCGGGAGATGAAGCGCGCTGGGTCGAGTGTGTCGGAGAAAGGTTCGGCCATGCACGTTTCTGGGAAGCCGTGCAGTGGGTCTATCAGCATACGCGAGGAGGCGGGCAAGGCCTTCCGGCTGGTGTGAGTTACCCCGATGAATCTGCCGTGCGGGAGTGCCTGAAAAGTGATCGTCCTGGCGCGGCAGTGCGCTTGCAAGCCGAGCAAGCCCGCCATGATGGCTTTGATGCAACTCCCTCGCTTCGCTTGATTGACAACAAAACGAGTCGCTCGATGAGCCTAACGGGTCCAGTCTCTGGAGATGCTTTGCTATCCGCAATGGATCTACTGAGCTCGCCTGAGAATGGCATGGAAGCTGTGGCAGACTCACGATTGTCTGAAGCGCCTCAAAGCTCCCGCGAAAAAACCCCAAGTGACACGACGCCTCACTTCACTAGAGAGCCCTAGCGATAGGCACTATCCTGCTGGCCGAGCTGATTACTGGCAGGATTTGAATCACGGTGCCTAACCGCCTGAGGACACTGCTCTAGAAGAGTGCTTCGTTCGTAATTTCAATCGCGGGAGCATTTGATCGGATTCAACGCCTGCGTGCAGAGCGCATGGTTGTGCGTTGCAACTAAATATGGTTGTATGGCGCAACAAATTTGGGTGAGGCGTCAGAAATGATCGATCCGTCAGTTGTGGAACAAGTCCGCTCCGCATCACGCACGATGGTTCGTGAGCTGGGCTTTATGCGCACTACATTGGCGGGCACGAGGTACTCGCCCTCCGCTGTTCACACCCTGCTTGAGTTAGGCGAACACGGAGCGTTGACTTCGGCTCAACTCGTGCAAGAGCTCGGGCTTGAAAAGTCAAGTGTCAGTCGGATGGTTGCGAAGCTCATTCAGTCTGGGGAGCTGGAAGAAAGTCGAGGTGAAGAGGATGGCCGCACGAAACAACTCAGCCTGACTGAGCAAGGAAAGCGCACTCTCGAAGAAATTCATGCTTACGGACAGATGCAGGTCTCGTCAGCGCTGGTTCCGCTCACCCAACAGGAACAGCAGACCATCGCCCAAGGACTGAACGCGTATGCCCAAGCGTTGAAGACATATCGCCAAGAAACAGTTGAAACGGCGGCAGCCAAGATTCAAATCGCTTCCGGATATCGCCCTGGCCTGATCGGTCGTATGGCCGAAATGCACGCTAGCTTTTACTCTCGCCATTCCGGCTTTGGTCAGTTTTTCGAGAGTCAGGTTGCAGCTGGCGTTGCGGAATTTGCGGGACGATTGAACAATACGCGTAACGCCATTTGGGTCGCTGAGAGCGCTGGCCGGATTGTGGGATCGCTGGCTATCGACGGAGAGGATCTCGGAAACGATGAAGCCCACCTGCGCTGGTTCATCCTTGACGATGGCTGCCGTGGTGGCGGTATAGGTCGTCACCTTCTCACCGAGGCATTAGATTTCTGCGACCGGCAGAATTTCTCAGCTATACAACTTTGGACATTCAAAGGGTTGGAAGCTGCCCGGCGCCTCTACGAATCGTTGGGTTTCGAGCTAACTCATGAAGAGCAAGGCAATCAATGGGGTACGGCGGTCACTGAGCAACAGTTCACGCGTAAACGCTGAGCAGCATTCTATGAAGAGTCTGCAAACTCGCACAAAAGGCTAGAACTAGTGACCACTTAAATTTAAGTGCACACCATGTCTTGGCTTTGCGGGACTGGGTAGATGACTAGGCCGGACGGTTACAGCGTATCGACCTTTTGCTGGATGCGATACGCAGGAAATGCGGGCGTGCTGCATTACTCATTCTTCGTGGTATGTGTCAGCCGGATGCGTTGGACTACATGGGTCTCCAACTGCCAGGCAGCACGCCATGCGCAACCTCTACATTGTTTTCGGACACGCGCTGTTCGGACTGGCGATGCTGGTTCCGGGGAGTTCCGAGGCTCAAGAAGTCTGGGTAATCACTGACTCCAAGCACTCTGTGACTGGCAACGCGGCCGTCGAACGACGCATAGAGTTAGACAAAGCCCAGCAGCTTGAAATCGAGTTGTCAGAGCAGCTTCCAAGCGACCCCCAGCGTGCCGCTGCGCTGGTACAGCAACGCATAGAACGCGGTGGCCAAGCTCTGCAACAACGCCTTCGTAGTGCTTACCAAGACGTTGCCGACGCCTGGAGTTTGGGCATCGCCACGCTCCCAGCGGTTGTTGTGGACCAGAGTTATGTGGTGTATGGGGAGCCCAACTTGGACAGGGCACTTGCGCGCGTAGCGCAGTACCGCAGGAAAACCCCATGATGGCCCGTGTTCCACGTCGACTACGAATGGGTGCCGCTGCAGCGCTGCTGTGCGGTGCTACGTCGAGCTTCGCTCTAAATACGGCCAGCATCGTGTCATCAACGCTTTCGCCAGACTGCCTGGAGTATCGGGTGGTGGGCATTTGCTATTGGCTTTATTGCACGTTGACGGGGTGCACGGTTCGCACCTCAATCAAAGTACGTCATTACGTTCCAGATGCTGTGGTCTCCAGCTATTCCAACGTCGGTGAAAATCCCTGGCTTGAAGTGCGTGCGATGAGTAAGCCCAACGCGACTGCTCGCTCTGGAGGAGATGGAACAACCAATCATGACAACGAAAACAACCTGATCAAGTTCAAAAACGCGGATGTGATCGGCCACCCCGGTGGGCAGGTTTTCAGTCAATTCGCCAGCGCATCGGGTTATGCGTGCGAAGGTGCTGGTACTGCTTTCATGCCCTACTTGCTCAGCACCTTGGATACGATTGCATGGCGCTACAACTTGCCAGAAGTCGTTTACCCCGAAGCGCTCATCCCTGGCATGCGAGAGATAGGCTCTCGTACTGGCATGAATTTGTGGGGCGCCGTCTACCCCCGCGGAGGATTTCTGCATCAGGCCGATGACTACAAGGCCGGCGCTGTGGTTGCGCAACGCGCAGGCGACATCGTGACGCGTCGAGGCCAACTTCACGTCTATCAGCCCCTGCTCGCCAGTAGTCGCGATGGTTATTGGCCGGCTGGCGAGTTGGTAGAAAGCGATGCCTCAACAGGTAAGTGGCAGCAACTCACACCGCGCCTGTCCTCTACCTGTGCGGTATTCCCCCAAAGCGGCTTGCTGCCTCAGGCAGCGCAGGGCGACTACGCGTGGGCTTTATGGCGCCCTTATAGCTGCTGCCAGCGTCAAGGTCAGGTCTTCCTGGGCAGCGTCGATTTCAACTAAGGGCACGTCAATGAAATTCTCTCGTGAAATTTCCCCACTTCACCGCCGTCGACAGGGACATTCGCGCCTTGTTTTGCTGACGTGTGCACTTGGCCTTGCAAGCGGATTTGTCTGGGCTCAGAGCGGTGGCTTCCAGAACAGTGGAAGCGTGATCGGCGATGAGGTCATGTATTCAATCGGTGGCGGCAACGCCGTCTCCATGAGCGGCGCTGCTGGTATGCGCTCGATAGGCGTGGGCGCTGGCTGGAACAGCAATTTGGTCTGTGGGGATATGAATATCAGCACGACGATTCAGAACCAGCTCAATGGGCTGACGAATGGATTTCAGAACATCATGGGTAACGTGATTCAGAGCGCGACGAGTGCCGTCGCGTCGCTGCCCGCCTTGATCATCCAGCGCGCAGACCCTGGTCTGTACAACCTGTTGACCAATGGCGTGCTGCAGGCCCGCCTGGACTTTGACCGTTCCAAACTCACCTGTCGCGCTATGGCTGAACGGATGGCCCAGACGGCTGGTGGCCAACTCGGCTGGAACCAGATAGCAGAGGGCATGGCTCTTCGCCAGGCGGTGACCAGTACCGATGCAGTGTCCGCTATCGAGCAGGCCGAAACAACGCGTGGCAATGACGGCGTTCCTTGGGTCGGTGGCAATAACGCTGGTGGTGCGGGTCAGTCCTCGATCAAAGTGGTCGCCGACGTGACCCGTGCGGGCTACAACCTGGTCAATGGCCGCAGCGTTACCGATACCTCGTCGATAGATGCAACTAGCTGCAACAGCTTGGCTTGCCAGACATGGCCCACCCCGCAAGCAGCAACTGAATGGGCAACCCGTGTCTTGGGGGAGCAGGAGCAGCGTACTTGCGAAGACTGTACCAAGACTCAAACCATGCCGGGTGTGGGCTTGACGCCACTTATCCAGGAAGAATACGAAGCCAAATTGCAGTCCCTGCAGGAGCTGATCGACGGAACCCGCAATACCACGTTCGAAAATTTGCGCGCGGCCGGCAGCACATCTTTGCCGATCACCCGGGGTGTTATTGAAGCGCTGCGAGATGAACCGGACCAAGATATCCTCGCGCGCCGACTGGCCTCAGAGGTGGCGCTGTCTTCTGTTTTAGAGAAGGCATTGCTGTTGCAACGCACGCTGCTGACAGGGCAGAAAGAGCCCAATGTTTCAGCCAATCAGCTTGCGGTGGAGGCTATCAACCACGAGAGCAATACGCTGGATCGTGAGATCCAGAATTTGAAGACCGAACTTGAACTACGCCGTGAGCTCGCTAACAACTCGCCGATGGCGATCATCCAGCGCCACGGTACAAGGGCATCGGGTTCGCGTGGGGTCTACGAAGGTGATCCCGTCCCTGACCGCCTCGACCAATTGCAGCGGCCATCGCCAGGGCGGGTGCAATGAATTTCGAGTGGCTGCGCTTTCGCTGGCTTTTCAATCGGAAGACGGCACATGTGCTGCTATGGACCATGGTATTGCTCGCTATGGCATTGCTAGCCAACGTGGTCGGTATCTATCTCGTGGGCAGCGTCACCGCTTGGCAGCATTGGATGGCCGCCGCTTCCGGTTACTTTTTGGTGTGGCGGCTGGCTCTCTATGCAGCTACGGCCCGCGGCTGGCTTTGGATGCGCCGTCGGCTGCTCGCTCGCGAGCCAGACTCCGAAGCGCGTTACCGGCTGATCCGCACCGAAGTCGCCGGCGTTGCAGCCATCGTCGCTCTGGAAATCAGTTTATTGCTTCAGTCGTAATTGGAGATCCAGCCGATGACGCTTTTCACGACTGACTACCTTGAGTACTACCTCACCCTGGTAGGCTGGATCGTCAACAATGGAATCTGGGCTGTGCTGGTTTCCAGTGGTGTGTTTGCAATTCCTTTCTTGGCCATCATTGTCCAAGAATGGCTGAAGGCGAAGGCCGAAGGGGCTGATGAAGGCAACAAGGGCGTCCTGTCTTCGTTGCGAATCGAGAACAGGGTATGGGTTGCCATCGTCGTGGTGATGTTCGCCGGCATTCCATTTATCGACGTCGACCTCAACACCATCAAGTATGACCAAACACGTTCGACGCAGTGTCAGGTCAACATGCCCGAACCCGCAGCAACCGGTTGGTCGCAGTCTTTCAGCACGCTCAACAATCAGAGTGCCAAGTTGCCGGTCTGGTGGGCTTTCGTACACGCAGTATCGCGCGCAATCACTGGTGCCTCAGTCGCTGCAATTCCATGCGGAACCGACGTGCGCCAGATTCGGATGGATATCAACGCCACGCGCATTGACGATCCGGTCCTAGCTCAGGAAGTTGCTGACTTCACGCACGACTGTTACGGGCCGGCACGTGCCAAGTTGTTCATGAACCGCCCGCAGCTCGATGACACGCAAATGCATGATGTGTCCTGGATCGGCTCGTCTTATTTCGTTGATACCAGCGGCTTCTACGACACCTATCACGCCAAGACGCCGCGAGACGGCTGGGCTTACGAGAGCAATCGCGATGCGGGTCTTGCGCAAGTGCCCAGCGGTGCGGGCTATCCGACATGTCGCCAGTGGTGGAGCGATGGCAGTAACGGATTGCGTGCCCGGCTCCTGTCTCAGGTCGATCCAAACCTGCTCAACCGAGTCGCTGGATGGGCTGGTTTCTTGAGTCGCCAGGAGGTCGATGACTCGGTGATTCGAGCCATCGCTTCACCGCGGCAGCAGAAGCTTAATCAAGGCTCTGTCTACACCGACTATGGCGGTCAGATTGACAAGACATTGCCCAACGTCGTCAATCGTGCAGCCAGCGATGTCGGTCTTGCAGTCGGTTCGCTTGCAGCTTTCCCAGCAATGGATGTGGTGCGCCAGGCTTTGCCGATGGTGCTTTCGCTGTTGAAGATGGCCTTGGTGATCTGCATACCGCTGGTCTTGGTGGTGGGGACTTACGACCTGAAGACGTTGGTGACTGTCAGCATCGTGCAGTTCGCATTGTTCTTTGTAGATTTCTGGTTCCAGCTCGCCCGTTGGATCGACAGCACTATTTTGGACGCGCTTTACGGGTGGGGCTTTGGCTACAACCGTCCGCATGCAAACTTCGACCCGCTTGCAGGCCTGAACAATGCGTTTGGCGACCTGCTGCTGATGTTCGTGATGGGGACGATGTTTATCGTGCTCCCTACCTTCTGGATCATGGCACTAGGCTGGGCGGGTGTTCGCGCAGGGAATGTGCTCCAGGGACTTGCCGGTGCAACTGGCGATGCCAAAGCAGCGGGTGGGAAGGGTGCCAGTACGGTGGTGGGCGCAATTTCGAAAAAGTGAGCCAGATCCTCTCAATCCTCGTCAGAGACATGAGGGTCTATACGGAAGCCGTCGTAGGTGTAAAGCCCAAAACCTGCCGGTCCATTCTTCCATTCGGGCTCAGGCATCTCGCCTAAGTCAGCGTTACTCGCCAACCGCGCAGCGCCCACCAATACCACCAGTAGAAGGGCGACCCAGAATACGAAGTAGAGCAGCAGAGCGATTACGGTTAGCTTTACTGTCCAGAACAGGATCCTGAGGACCGCTGGACTCATACCCTTGCATGCCAACTGATCAAACAACCGCCGCTCGCCCATGGCATAGGAACGCCAGGCGTTGCCAAGCCAGCGACCTAGCTTCTCCGGATTGCTGCTTTGAGGGTTCGTCTTCATGGCTGTCACCTATCTTGGGGGATATGTGTACGGTCCAGTTTGCCTTTTTCCCCGGGCATGGGTGCCAACAATGAGCTTCGGCCGACACATGATTCAGCTGGTTAGGCAATGCATACCAGCCGAGTATGATTAGATCTACACATGAAATTCAACTATGAGGCTATTTTTTCCCGATAAGTGTGCATCGGGATGACAGGTGATTAGATTGTGTTTTACATTTAACATATGAGTAGAACTATACGACATCAACTAATCAAACGCCTTCAGGCTGAGCTCCCACGTGGTGCGCCGTTCGGTCTAGCTACGCTCGAATCGTTTGGCGTGTCACCACAGCTGGCTGCCCGCTATGTGGAGGGAGGCTGGCTCGTACGCCTCGCCCATGGCGTCTACGCATTCCCGAACGACGACTTTGATGTCAATGGCGCGCTGCGCTTCCTTCAAGGCCAAGTGGCTGGCCTGCACGTCGGAGGGAAAAGCGCGTTGGCGCTTCAGGGGGTCCGCCACAACCTGGCGTCGTGGGACATCCTCGTTCTTTGGGGCGATGCCCGTTTCGTCATACCTACCTGGTTCACCGAGCGTTTTCCGGCGCGTTATGTCGGGGCCAAGCTCTTCGACTGGCCAGACGATACTCTCGCCGGAAAGACCCTACACACTCCCCCAGGACAGCCCCAGGGCCTGCAGGTAGCTGTGCCAGAACGAGCTGTTCTGGAGCTGCTCTATGACGCCGGCACGAGGCAAAGCCTTGAGGAGTGCCGCAACATTTTTGATGGCCTTCGATCACCGCGTAAGGATCTGCTTGGACAGCTGCTTTCCTGCTGTACCAGTGTAAAAGCCGTGCGATTGTTTCTGACATGGGCACGAGAGTCAGGTGTCGTCGACGTCGACCTATTGCTTGAGCACAACCAGGTCAGAACCGGAAGTAGCAGGCGCTGGATGAGCCGGCTGGAAGATGGCACCTTGCTGAGCCTAAACCCCCATGGATAAGCACTACGCTGACACTGTTCGGCTTCTGCTGGACATTGCTCCTGCTGTATTCGCCAATGACATCTTCGCCATGAAGGGCGGCACCGCCATCAACCTGTTTGTACAGGATATGCCGCGCCTTTCCGTCGACATCGATGTGGTGTACCTGCCCTGGCAAGTTCCCCGTGATCAAGCACTTCAAGCAATCAACCAAGAGCTGGCTGCGATCGCAGAGCGTGTTGCACCCATGGGTGTGCAAACACGACTGATACACAGCAAAGATCTGGGCGACACGAAGCTGATTGCTGAGAATGACAGCACTCAGGTTAAGGTTGAGGTCAACGTGGTGTTTCGCGGATCCGTCCTTCCGATTACCCGACTGCCATTGAGTGCCAGGACGCGCGACCGTTTTGGAGTCGAGTTCGACGTCCCCACCCTAGCCCCGGATGAGCTTTATGCAGGGAAGTTGGTAGCCGCGATGGATCGTCAGCATCCGCGTGATCTGTTCGACGCGTGGCAGATGTATGAAACGGGCGGGATCACCGATGAAATGATCGAATGCTTCGTGGTCTATCTGGCTGGCCACAACCGCCCTACGCACGAAGTACTGTTCGGCAATGACAAAGACATCGCCGGGGAGTACGAGCGCGCCTTTCAGGGCATGACAGAGACGCCTTGCCCGCTGGGTGTACTGCTGGAGACTCGTGCACGGCTGCGGCAAGAATTGCCCGCGCGCCTCTCTGAGGCCCACCGAGGTTTCCTGAGTGGATTGGCGAGGGGAGAGCCCGAGTGGTCATTGCTGCAGTGTGCGTACGTCGAACAGTTGCCAGCATTACGTTGGAAGCTCACCAACCTAAGGACGTTCAAGCAGCGTCGGCCTAGTGATTTCGCGGCCCAGGCCGATGCCCTGGATGCTGCGCTCGCTGCATCCAGGACCTGAGGTTAGTCCGGCTGAAAGGCCACGCCAGATCAGCATGGCCGCAGCGGGTAAAGGCTTCTGGAGGCTGGGCATTGTGCTTGTCCGGCATCGCGACACGGGTACCTGTCGCGATGCCCCAGAATGATCAATGTGGGGGCTTGATCGCAGACAGTCGATCAGGCTGGCAAGGACATGTCATCCTCGTGCTCTGAAGGCGACTGCTTCGTGCGAGGATGGGTAATGTGCTCTAGCTCTTCGAAACTCATGTCTCGCAGACGATCCAGAAACGCGTGATATTCCTTGTCTCCGCCAGTCATGCGGGTCAACAGAGCGCACTGAAACATCAGTGAGTCAAGAAAGATGCGTTGATCTTTCAACCCCTTAAATTCTGCCACACCCCGTATGATGAGCTCGCAAGACTTACTTGCGGGCACGGAAATCAAGCTGCTGTCATTCGGAAGGTTCATGTCGGCCCCCTTGGCCTTTGGTTCGCCAGTTGCTCTCAAAATTTGACTCAGAACTTGTGCGTAGGTACTGCTTTAATCGCTACGTATGAAGACTGCATTTCTCTCAAGAAATAGCCAGGCCTTCGACTGGATGCTCTCCTTGGAACCAGCGCCAGGAACCTTTTCCCCCGGTCCTTTTGATTTGATACAGGGCCCGGTCCGCGCGCCGCAGCAGTTCGTGCTTATCAGCAGCTTGATCTGGATAGAGGCAGGCGCCGATGCTGACGCCGACGCTAAGTTTTAGGTTGTCCACCAGAAGCGGCGTATTCACCGACTCCAGTATGCGGCTGCAGACCATTTCGATATGAGACAGGTCACTTGGTGCAACAAGCAAGATACCGAACTCATCGCCACCGAGGCGGCATACCAAGTCTGTCTCTCGCACAGCCCCTTTCAGTCGCTCTGCGATGATCTGAAGCACGGTGTCACCTACCGCGTGTCCATAGGAATCATTGATGGTTTTGAAGTCATCAAGATCCAGCATGAGGAATGCAAGACGACGCTGCGGATCTTCGGAGACCTCCGCATGCCAACGCTCGCGAAGGCCACGCCGATTGGAAACACCAGTCAGATCGTCTAGATAGATCAACTCCAAAAGCTGCCGCCGATTGGACTGCACACCAGAAAAATCTTTGAAGATCGCTACCGCCAGCTTCTCGTCGTGAAGTATCAAACCCGAGTGCAACACCGTGCGGATTGACCCTCCGCTGGTCACGACATCAATCTCCATATCACCGGTCGCAACAGGATGTGCCGAGTGATGCAATTCGATGTCTAGCCAGCGCTTGCGTACCATCTCGCGCTGCCGTTCATGAAGATAGAGACTGTCCACGAATTGATCGACTGTACGGAAGTGGCTGGCGTCGTGGCCGAATAGACGAACGAACTCCGCATTGCAGTACTGAATTTTTCCATCAGGAAAGCTGGCCCACGCGATGCCGAACGGAAGAGCGCTCAGCACTCGCAGCAGGGTGCTCGCCTTTGGTGGGGTGCGTAGTTCGTCCTCATGCTGAACCATCATGTCCTTGCTCCTTTCCTCCAAGCGCATCGGGGCATTGCTGCTGATGCTCCAGGCCTCGATGTGTGGCAAATCTGCATCGTGGTATCGCCCGTGGCCATCGGCCCGCTGCAGTCCAATGCATTGATCCGTGCCTATCCATTATGGGTTATTTTTAACTCATTGAAACAATGCTGACCAGGCCTCGGCAGCGTTGATGCCAGCATGGCTTTAGCTGCTTTCAGTCATAGGAGGTCTGGTTGCGGCCAGCGTGCTTGAGCCGATAGGCCGGGTAAAGGCGCAAAAGGGGAGCGCCCACATCCGATTGATGCTCGCTAGTGATTGGCGGAAATGGTGTAACCCAAAGGCAGAAGGGTAGAAGGGCGGTGCTAAGGGAATGGTGCCCAAGGGAAATGGGGCTACCTGGAAAAGGAAAAAGGCCATCCCTGCCCTGCATCATCACTGGGAGTAGGCATGCTCAGATTGTTTCAACGAAAGGCCGCCGTCCTGCCACCTGTTGCGGCAGTGACCGAGACGGCGCTTAGCAAAGGGCTGTTGCAGCCCAAGCCGGCAGCGGAACTACTGGCCACACCTCGACGCCAGAAGCTTCTGGAACATATCTGGCAGCGTACCTCTCTATCCCGCAAGCAGTTCCACACGCTCTATCGAGTCCCGCTTGAGCGCTATGCGGATCTTGTGCAGCAATTCCCAGCGTCTGAAAGCCATCACCACGCGTACCTGGGAGGCATGCTGGATCATGGCCTTGAAATCGTCGCGTTCGCGTTGAAGTTGCGACAGTCGCACCTGCTTCCCGCAGGAGCTTCGCCTGAGGACCAAGCGGCGCAAGCGGAAGCTTGGACTGCAGCTGTTGCTTATGCCGCGCTTCTACACGATATCGGCAAGATCGCTGTCGATCTGCATGTAGAGCTGCAGGGGGGGAGGATCTGGCACCCCTGGCATGGACCACTGAGTCAGCCGTATCGTTTTCGCCATCGTGAGGGTCGCGAATATCGCTTGCATGGGGCTGCGACTGGATTGCTCTACACCCGGATACTCGATAGCGCCGCGCTTGACTGGCTCAGCGGCTATCCAGCCCTATGGTCCCAGTTGCTTTACGTGCTGTCTGGCCAATATGAGCATGCTGACATGCTTGGCGAATTGGTGGTCCAGGCTGATCGCGCATCGGTTGCGCAGGAGCTCGGTGGAGATCCGGCGAAGGTGATGGCCGCACCAAAGCACGCATTGCAACGCAAGCTGCTTGAGGGGCTGCGCTACCTGTTAAAAGAGCAGCTGAAGCTGAACCAGCCAGAGGCATCAGATGGCTGGCTCACGGAGGATGCGCTATGGCTGGTGAGCAAGACCGTTTCGGACAAGTTGCGTGCCCACCTGTTATCGCAAGGCATAGATGGCATCCCGGCGAACAACTCAGCTGTGTTCAACGTTCTTCAAGAGCACCGCATGCTCCAGCCCGCTCCGGACGGTAAAGCGATCTGGCGTGCAACGGTGACCAGCTCAAGCGGCTGGTCACATGCCTTTACGTTACTGCGGCTCTCGCCCGCTCTGATCTGGGAGGCTGGTGGGCGGCCGGCCGCCTACGCGGGGACGGTGCTTGTTGAAGCAGGCCAAGGTGCCGATGCAACCGGCCAGAGTGCGCCGGACTTGCTTGACTCGGCCATGCAGGACACCGCCGATGATCGAGCCAATCCACCGTTGGAATCGAAGCCTTCTTTGAGCACACAACCCGTAGCGAGAAACGCGCCGGATATGATGGATGAACTGCTGGCAATGATTGGGGCACCAGATCAACCGAAGGCCGATGACCAAGAAAACTCATCGTTTCAGCCAACCCCTGAAGCTCCCGGAAAGCCACACCAGGGGAGCGAGTTCGTCCCAGCGAAAGAAAATCCAATATCCACTAGTAACCACCCATCTAGGGATGAGTCGAATGGGATATCAACTCAAATGTCAGCTGATCATTTCGTGACATGGCTGCAGCAGGCAATTGCATCGCGCCGACTCGTCATCAACGACGCTAAGGCGCTGGTGCATATCGTGGCGGATGCCGTCTATCTGGTGAGCCCAGGTGTGTTTCAGCGCTATGCGCAAGAACATCCTCAAATCGCTGACTATGCAAAGCGTGAAGAGATGGCGGATTGGCAGTGGGCGCAAAAGAGATTTGAGAAATTGCATCTACACCGTAAGCAAGCCAATGGCCTTAACATCTGGACGTGCGAAGTAACCGGACCTCGCAAATCGCGACGGCTCCACGGCTACCTGCTTGAGCGTTGGCAGGGTGTATTCGGGGAGCTTCCGCCAAACAACCCATACCTGACGCTCCGGGAAGGAAACTTACAACCGCCGATCCATACGGACGCATCCACTTCGCTTGATGACTGAAGGTGTACCCCTCATTGGTGTGCTTGAGTGTGAGCCAGTAGCGTTCACGTCTATCTCCGAGCCACTGCTATGAACGTCAAACCGGATGTCGGATCCACCCAATGGATTTCAAAATTTTTCAAAAATCTGCTCGGTACAATTGGAGTAAATTACCCGGCATGAGTTGTTGTTAGCGGCGGTGCACTTCTTTTCTGCGTCAGCTTTAGCTTCTTCGAGTTCCGCGTTTCCTACGAACTGCAGCTTCCCACCAACAGATTTTCCATCCTTGTAAGGTTCTGCAACAGCTGCGCATTGATTGTGATAGGTAGCCCAATCACGGCACTCCTTTCCACCCGCTTTTACACAACTAGCGATGGCGCCTTTCTGCGCTTCACGCTTAGAAAGTTTCCCGTAGTCAACTCCTACGGTACCCTCTCCATCGAGTGCAACAGCTCCCCAGGTTTTAATCCATTTCCCCAGCGGGCGAGGTGCTGGTGCAGTCTCTTGAGAGCTTCCTTGGGGAATAGGCGCACATGCGATAGCTCCCTGCCCACCAATTTGATACTGGCCTGGCGGACAGCCTTGAGCCCAAGCAATTACAGGAAGATATAAAATTGGAAAAGCCAAAAGAACACAAAGCCTCATAGATGCATTACCCAAATATAAATTAATTCATCTGAAGTACATCGGTTTCATTAACACACAAACGTCAGTCTCGTCCATATCTGCAGTAACGCTACTGATAAAGTGATGGAGGTTACCCAATCTGATGAGCTTGAAGCCGAAAACGGCGAACACGCGGCTACCCTGTTTCATTACGACTGACGTGATAGCGCTCTATTAAATGATCTTTACAGCGCCCGCATCGGCGACTGCTGCGCGATGTCCGGCTGGGACAGCTGAGCATCCAAGGCCTGTGACTGGCGGATGCTTTCCTGCAGTGGAGGCACGGTCTCGGACAGATCCACCTTGACCCGGAAGCCCGGTGTCTGGCCAACGATCCAAACCGCGTCCTGATGCGAGGTCACGCTTTGCAACTGATCGACACGCAGGATACCCACGCGTTTGGCCTCGACAGTGGCGTGCATCGCTTCGGCTGGAGAGGTGCCGGCGGGGAGTTTGCTGTGGATGGCTTGGTAAAGCGGATCGTCGGGAACCGATGCAGATGCAGGCTCGTCGAACCGACCACGCGGTGCTGCCGGAGCACCCACTTCGCCGCCAGATGGACCCAAAGGTATCTTCCAGCCTGGCGGGACATATGTCGGCGCATACTCGCTCTGCATACGCTGCTGTACCTCCTCCCAGCGTGCCGCTGCCATGTCCGCGCGCCCTGCGCCGGGTGCGAGCGTGCCGCGCAACTGATCGATGCCATCGGCCAAGGTCATTGCCTGCATGCTGCGTGTACCGAGCGTGGCACCGAGGCGCATCGACGCTACGTCGTCGCGGTACTTGTCGATCATCGGCGAATACTGTTGCGCCAACTGCTGCGCTTTAGGGTTTTCCAGCACCGAGCTATCCGGCTTACCGCTGCCGTCCACTGGCAGGAAATTGTGGATGCGGTGCGAATCGCCCAGTGGGATAGCCACAAACGGATTGCGCGCATCGAGAACACTGGTTGTATTGGCGTAACCAGTCTGTTCCAGAGTGGCAATCTCCTGTGGTGTGGCATACACCTTGACCTGGCCGTAGTGCTTGCTGGCAGCGCTGACGGCATCGCCAGCCATCACGTGGTTGATCACGTCGGTGCCGCCCTCTGGGATGCGCCGATCCAGGCTCACCGAGCCGTAGGCGTTGAAGGTCTCGCCCCTGAGCCCAAAGTGGTGGGCGGTGACCTGGGCCAGGTTGCCACCCAGGGAATGGCCGGTGACAAAGACGTCGGGTTTGTGCCCGTCACGCTTGCCTAGTCGCTCAGCTGTCTCCAGTGCATGGCGGGTCAATTCAATTGCATCGTCTGACTGGTTGTTGTGACGTGCTGCAACCATTCCGTCATCCGCGGACACACCATCCTGCTGGAGTTGCCGCTCAAACTCGGTGCCGCGATGGGCGACAACAAGTTCGCCTGTTTCGACCCTCCTGTAGATCATGCCCTGATAGCCAGAAGGCCTATCAACGTATTCGAGCCGCTTGTATGGAGCACCGCCGATATCTACCGTTCGACTATTCTCACCGGTTTCGCGTGGCTCGTCATAAACATCGCTCGCCAAAGCAGCATATTGTTGCGCAGTCAGAGTCATGGCGTTTCCTTGGTGGAAAGCAGGGTCACTTTGAACAACTGGTTGCGCAAACTTTCTTTGAACTGAGTGGGGTCCGAATGGCCAGAGTCGGGATAGTTATCCATTTCATCTTTCGGATAACCGCCAGACCAGAAATATGTCACCACCGGCTCGCCACTAAGCAATTTATCTTTATAAATCCCTGGCTGAAATCGTGTTTCTTCCTGCTTGCCCGTAGCTCTTAACGAAACATCTGCGCTAGTTAGCTCCCATTGGCAGACGCCCTTGCCGTAGTAGTCTGAATCCACCATTCCATCTGCGTAGATCGTCGCCACATATGTAGATTCGTTTATTTTCTTGAAATGGATGGGTATTCCATCTTCTTTAGATTTGCTCCAGACACCTGCAATCGGCTCGATTGGCGTGCATTGCTTGTGGTTGGTCATTTCATAGAACGCAGTTCCTGATATCCACTCAAACGGCCCCGGCGCATCCTCGATGGTCATCGTGATCCGGTACGCCTGTGTCGGATGCGGGTTCTTGCGGTAGACCGGATCGCCGTCGGTGGTGGTCGCGTCAGTACCGTGTCTTTCAGAGCCAGCATTCATGGGGTTGCATCCTGCTAAGAGAACTAGAAAAAACCAACCGACAATCTTGATCCTCAGATACCCGTTCATGCCGCCATCGTGCGTTGTGCAGCACGCTGCGCCGCCGTTACTGAGTCGGTCAGTCGTCGACAGGTGCGGTTGATGTTGATGCCATGTATTAGCAAGGCAATGATCATAAGAGCGAACACCACCCCGAACTCTGGGATTTGTCTGATTATCTTCATCACTGCGGGGACACACGCCGCTCCCACTGCTAGCAGAAACATCAAACCCGTCATTGCAGTTGCACTAACGATGCCCCGACGCAGCTGTTTCAATTCACGGGTATTTTTCCCGTTTGCTTGCAGCTTTTTCCAAACTTTCAGAGCACCTGCAATGAGACTCAGCAGCATCGACACTACAGCGAAGTGCAATACAGCACAGATGGTGGCCACATACTGTGCAAGGTCCAGCAGGACCGAGAACGAAGTTCGATAGGCCAGAACAACCAAGCTTGCGGTCAGTAAGGTTGACATCAGCAGGATAGTCAACACGCGCCGAACGCCCTTGGGTGACCGGTACCAATGTGCATTTGGGGAGGCAAACACGCTATCCATTACATCGCTCCTACGAGCTCTATTTAACTAACGGCGAACGTGATCAGGGGCAACGTTTTTGATTTTAACTTCGAAGTCAATATTTTTGAAAAATCGGCTCCGAGCAAGCGGAGTAAAGAGTTCCACATTGCATGCTACTTGCTGATGAGCAGCTATTCACTGCATCTCGTTGAACATCATCAATTGATGGGCCTCGCGCGAAATGGAGACTTCCTGAAACGTTAGCCCCATTCTTTTGAGGCCCCGCTATTGCGACGCACTGATTTTCGTAGTTGACCCAGTCCTTACATTGAGTTCCACCAACCTCAATGCATTTAGCTCGCGCGTCTCCCTGCGCCTCACGCTTAGACATTTTACCTACTGCAACACCAAGGGTTCCGTTTATCGGATCGTGTGCGATTGCTCCCCAAGTCTTGATCCATTTCCCCAGCGGCCGAGGTGCTGGTGCAGTCTCTTGAGAGCTTCCTTGGGGAGTAGGCGCACACGCGATAGCTCCTTGCCCACCAATTTGATACTGCCCTGGCGGACAGCCTTGAGCCCAAGCAGTAATAGGAAGATATAAAATTGGAAAAACCAAAAGAACACAAAGCCTCATAGATGCATGACCTAAATATAAATTAATTCATCTGAAGTATATCGGCTTCTTTAACACACAGACCTCGGTCTCGTCCAGATCCGCAATGTGGTTACTGATAAAGTGATCGTGGTTACTAATTCATGCCATGGCTCATGAGCTTGAAGCCGATTAAGGTACACGCGGCTAGCCTATTCCAGGTCTGACGTAATAGTGTTCTATGAACTATTTTTTACAGCACCCGCGCCGGCGGGGTCATGTCCGGCTGGGCGCGTTGCGCGTCTAGCGCCTGCGAATGGCGGATGCTCTCCTGCAACGGAGGCACTGCCTCGGACAAGTCCACCTTGACTCGGAAGCCCGGGGTTTGACCGACGATCCACACAGCGTCCTGATGCGCGGTCACGCTTTGCAGCTGATCGACACTCAGGATACCCACGCGCTTGGCTTCGACCGTGGCGTGCATGGCCTCGGCCGGCGAGGTGCCGGCGGGGAGCTTGCTGTGGATGGCCTGATAAAGCTGATCGTTGGGAACCGATGCGGATACAGGCTCACCGAACGGACCACGCAGCGCTGCCGGTGCATCCACTTCGCTGCCGGATGAGCCCATAGGAATCTTCCAGCCGGGCGCGACATACGTCGGGGCGTTTTCGCTTTGCATGTGCTGTTGCACTTCTTGCCAGCGTGCCGCCGCCATCTCTGTCGTTCCGGCCCCGGTTTCCAGGGGGCCGCGTAAACGGTCGATGGCATCGACGGCCATGCCATAACCACCGCGTGCACCAAGCGTTACGCCACCACGCAACACCTCCACGTCATCGCGGTATTTGTCGATCATCGGCGCGTATTGACGGGCTAACTGCTGCGCCTTGGGGTCTTCCAGCACCGAGCGGTCCGGGGCGTCGTTGGCATCCACGGACAGGAAGTTGTGCATGCGGTGCGAGTCGGCGAGCGGTTTGACGACAGCTGGATTGCGAGCGTCCAAAACACTGCGGTCATTGGCGTAACCGGCCTTTTCCAGCGTGGCAATCTCCTGCTGGGTAGCGTATAGCTTGACCTGGCCGTAATGCTTGCTGGCAGCACTGACCGCATCGCCGGCCATCATATGATTCATGACATCGGTGCCGCCCTCGGGAACGCGCCGGTCCAGACTAACCGCGCCGTAGGCATTGAAGGTCTCGCCCTTGAGCCCGAAGTGGTGGGCGGTGACTTGGGCCAGGTTGCCGCCGAGGGAGTGGCCGGTGACGGTGACGTCTGGTGCTTCGCCGTCCTTACCGATTTTTTGTGCATAGACCAACGCATGTCTGGTCAACTCAATTGCTTCGGCGGCTTGGCGGTTGTGACGTGCTGCGACCATGCCGCCATCGGTGTAGACACCATCCTGCTTGAGCTCACGCTCAGTCTCGGTCCCACGATGGGCGACGATGAGCTCGTTCGTATCGACACGTTGGTAGATGACGCCTTGATAGCCTGAGGGGCTGTCACGGTACTCAAGACGCTTATAAAAGACTCCACCGATGTCTACAGGGCCGCTGTCCACTCCGACTTCGTTTGGTTTGTCGTATGAATCTCTCGAAAGTGCGGCGTACTGCTGGCTCGTAAGACTCATGGGATCACCTTTTCAGTAGTCAGGGTGACTTTGAAGATGTTGTTGCGAGCATTATCATTGAATTGATCGATAGCAAGGCGGCCGCCATCGGGGAAGTTGTCGATATCTTCTTTCGGATAGCGTCCTTTCCAAAAGTAAGTAACTTTGGGGACTGAGCTATAAATTTCACTCTTAAATAGCGCTGGCTGAAAGCGCGTATCTTCGTGCTTACCGGTTGCTTTCAGCGAGATGCCAACTCCATTGAGTTCAAAGCTGCACATCCCCTTGCCGTAGTAGTCAGCATCGATCATGCCATCGGCATAAATCTTCGCCACGTATGTGGCGTCGTTGACCTTTTCGAAATTGATGGGAATCCCATCTTCTTTCTGCTTTGTGGACATGCCCAATGAGCGATCAATGGGTGTGCACGCATCGCGATTCGTCATCTCATAGAACGCAGTTCCCGATACCCACTCAAACGGTCCCGGCGCATCCTCGATGGTCATCGTGATCTGGTATGCCTGTGTTGGATGCGGGTTCTTGCGGTAGACCGGATCGCCGTCGGTGGTGGTCGCGTCAGTACCGTGTCTTTCAGAGCCAGCATTCATGGGGTTGCATCCTGCTAAGAAAACCAAGACAAGAGAGCAAGCAGTTTTAATTTCCAGCTTCCTTTTCATGCCGCCATCGTACGCTTTGCAGAACGCTGTGCGGCTGCAATGGAGTTCGCTAGTCGTCCACAGATGCGGTTGATGTTGACACGATGTATCAACAAGGCAATGAGCATGATCGCGAAGACTACACCGAACTCTGGAATCTCCCTCATTACATCCATCACAAAGGGGACGCAGGCCGCAGCTACTGCAAGCATGAACATTAGCAGTGTCATTGCAGTCGCACTGACAATAACCTGGCGAAGCTGTTTCAGTTCTTCGGTATGTTTTTCCTCTGCTTGCAGCTTTTTCCAAACTGTCAAAGCACCTGCAATGAGCCCCAGCAGCATCGACACTACAGCGAAGTGCAATACAGCACAGATGGTGGCCGCATACTGTGCAAGGTCCAGCAGGACCGTAAATGACGTTCGATAGGCCAGGACAACCAAGCTCGAGGTCAGTAAGGTTGACATCAGCAGGATAGTCAACAAGCTTCGAACGCCCTTGGGTGACTGGTACCAATGTGAGTTTTGTGATGGAGACACGCTATCCATTACATCGTTCCTACGAGCTATAGTGAACTAACGGCGAACGTGGTCAGGGGCACGGGACGGCTTTGAGGGATGCCTGAAGTAAACGCTTTTGAGCACACGCGTGCAAACATCTGTGCCTAGACGGGGTTAAAACATTTAGGATAGGTCACAATTTAAGTGCCCGTTGCAGGATTTACCGGCAGCCAGCAATCCGTTGGAAAATAAACTGTGTAAAAGGTGAATGAGTTGTTGTTTGTAATGGGGAGTGAATTCATAGACGCTGCCGTTCTAGGTCTGTGACTGGATGGCCATGGCATATAATAGGAAAGCCGCAAGCAGTCTGCATTTCTGTATAGATATAATTTTTGTAAAAGTTGACTTATTTAATATGGCTTGAAAATAGGCTCAGAGCACGCAGTATATATAACTCTGCACTCAGACCCTTTATTGTCTTTTAGGCATCGCGATATCACATCACTACTCGCAACTTCTTTAGACGGCCCTCTGGCATATGCAAGCATTCCTGTTACAGCTCTCTCACCAAGATATGGCTCAGCAATGGATGCACATTGATTTTCATATGTGAAATCGATTGTGCACTCTTTTCCGCTTGCGGATTTACACTTTTCTAATGCTTCCTCTTGAGCCTCTGTCTTCTTAAGCTTTCCCTTCGAGACCCCCAAGTTGTCACCACCGTCGCTTGCTATAGCCCCCCAAGTTTTTAGCCATTTCCCACTCGGGCGAGGCGCTTGCTGGGTAGGGTTGTCTTGGGGGATAGGCGCACAGGCAGCGACACCCTGCCCACCAATTGGATATTGCCCTGGTGGACACCCTTGCTCGGCATGAGCGTTATGGCTGGCAACCCCCATCAAAAGCGCAAAAGCCACCAAGAAATTATTTTTCATATATTTATCTAAACCGCTTTCAGGCATATCGATTTGGATAACTAAACTTGATTCCGAGGATTTTGTCCAGCCAATCCGCGTGAGCCGATAGCGGCTGTCTCAGTGGAATCTGCGCCAGCAATCGTTCTGGTTACTGCGCTAGTTGTCCTCTGAATACTATCGTCCGCCCTGTCAGAGCTGGGAGCGGTTCGCTGCGGCATATACGACCCCGCAGGCTGCCCCTGCGGCCCAGGACTTGCCGCGCCGCCACGATCAAAAGCGGAATATGCCATGAACGTCCCCATATTCCCCTGCCAAATTGCGGCCGCCAACGTTGGCACGCTGATGATCAACCCGGTCATGATCAGGCCTATACCGCCCTGCTGCAGGGCTTGGCTAGACAGTCCTTCCGCATTGCCCAATGTGATGAGTTGGGCAGCCCAGTAGGCCGCGGCCACTTTTGCTGTGAATTTCAGCACCATCGCCGTGACCACCGACAGCATTGCCATCGAGAACAGCGTGCCGATCACGTAGAACAACCACTTCTTGAACAGGTCTTTGGTCTGGTCGAAGATCAGTGCCAAGATGAAGATTGGCCCGATCCCGATCAGGAACGCCATAGTGAACTTGAACAACAGCAGCATCGCTCCAGCCGCCATCGGCGGACTGGCGGTGCCGAAGCCCGCCATCAATACAGCGCGGCCTTTCTTCTCTATTGCCTCCGGATCGGTTGGGTCGACGCGCACCGCATCCAGCGCGGTCAGCGCCACCTGCGTGTAGGCGAGATTTTCGTCGATCGCATCGGAGGCGGTGCTGTCTTCATCACCCGTAAACAGGCCATGAATCTCTTTGTCCAGATTCTGGGTCATGGTTTGATGGAGTGCGCCGCCGTTAAGTCCGAAGGACGTTGCGATCATAACGATGAACACGATCTTGGCGGCCTTGACCACGGTGACCATCGCGCTCTCGCGCGATTGACCGGTGGCGATGCGGTACCCCACGATCAGCACCCAGAGCGTAGTCACCGTCAGCGCGATGGTGCTGACCCACTTCATAGTGCGGCCCATCAACTCCAAGCCGAACTCTTGAATCTCATTGCTGAAGTAGTCGTTGACCAGTTTGAAGAAAACGAACTCACCGAGGCCGATATCCGCCAAAGGCTGCAACCAGTTCATCGCTCCGTGGAGAATTGCGTCCATTACCTTCTGCCTGTCTGTCGTGGTGTAGCGATCAATTGGATAACGCGGCTTTCAGCGTTGCGGCCTGCACGAGCTGTCCCAGCGGTTTGAGCCAGCTGTTTTGGTCGCCATCCAAAGCTTTTCTGGCCAATCGCGACTGGTCTTCCTTGAGCCCGACGATATAGCTGTCATATGCCGTCATCTGGGCCTGCCAGTAGTCCAGGTCCATGGCGTTTTGTGCTACGAAACGCTGAACTTCGTTATCGTTGGCAGCAAGCGCCCCTTGGCTGGTGCCACCTCGGTCGCGCTGCGCCTCAATCGCTTTAAACTGGTTGTTGCGTTCTATAAGGCGCTTGAGCATGCGTACCGACTCGTTGTACTTGGCATTTTTTGCCAGCACCATGCGTGTGCATACCTTCATTTGCTCCTCCACCATATTTCCTTTCATGTTGGGGGCGAGAGACTTGAATTGCTGGAGCACCCCTGCGAGGCCAGTCTTTGGGGCACCAGGACAGTCGTCTTCCAGGCCATAGTCTTCTGGACGTTCGGCAAAGTTGTCAGCCATGGTGGAGGTCCCTAGGTTCAACCGCTGAAGCTTGATGAGCTGCTGCTGATAGTGATCCAGTTGCTGCTGATACTGCTTGAGGGTCTCGGTCCATCGCTTAGCCTGCTCTGCGTACTCCTGTAAGGCTTTCGCCATCGACGTTGGGTCATTGACAATCACTCCCACTGCATTCGCGGGCCCAACACTAAGACCGGCCGCAAGCAACAAGCCTGCGGCGAGACGTGAAAATGAAAGGCGTGAGCGGCGTGAGCGGTCATTCATGGCGGGACTCGTCGGTCTTGTTGGTGCAGATGGATGGCGGGGATAGCAAAACGAGGGATATAGAGGGCACAGCCCGGAAGGCGATAGGCAGCCCAGGCAGGTGGTGGGGAGTCAAGCGCGTAACGCAATCATGAAGCGAGAGAATTTTGTTCAGACACAGGCACAGCGACGAGAAAGACGCCGCCGGGGGTGCGGAGATGAGCGCCTGCTAGGGCCATTATCCTTATGTGCTATTGAGGCAGGTTGGGTCGAACTCTGGCATAGGTCAAGGCAGATTGCTACTACCTGCTCCCCCTCCAGACCGTCCTCTCATCGTCTAGCGGCCGCCACCTCAAGGGACAAGGTTGCCTGGGTAGGAAAAATCTGACATCCGGAAACGGCAATTCCCCACCCTCTGCAATGGCGTGCCCGGTCGAGTCCGCACGATATTTGTCAACCGAGGAAAGCTCTGGATCGCGTACCGTCGCAGCTGCCTGGACCGCAGGCGAGCACTCCCTCTTCGAGGGGAAAGGACATGTGATGCGTAACTTCCAACGTACGGCAAAAGTGGCTGTGGGACTGCTAGGACTGGCACTGTCATACAGTGCGGCGGCATGCTGTCCGGATGTCGGTCATAGCCCCGCTGCAGCAACAACAGGGCTGGGGGCCAGTCGTCCCTCTGCTACTGATCTCTCGGCTGTCAGCACCTTGCACGTATATACGTTCGAGCGAGATGGGATCCGCTACCTGCAAGTCAATGGCCCTAGTGGCGATGTCCGAACTGCAATCGGGTGGATCGACGGTACCCGTTGGGTCATGCCGGTTGGTATCGATGCAGACCGCACCACGATCCTGGCTGCGGGTTCACGCCCGAGCGGTACAGTCGTATATGAAGGAGATGGTATGACGGTGCTGCTACAGATACTCCCGCGTGGTAACAGCTGGCTCATCGTACCTAAAAATTGATCGTGTCCCTGTTGGTTCGGAAACAAAGAAGCTGATCTTGCCCGTATGGTGGCGCCGGCAGGTGCCACCATACGAGCGCACCCTGCTGGACAACTCTGCTGTGTTCTCAAGAGTGGTCCGACTGGCAGGCTTGCTCTCTGGCTTATCCCCGTAAATAGATACAGCAATGCCCTGGAGCCCGCGCAGTTTTCCGACCCTGGCCTTGATGGTATGACGCCTTGCTGGAGGCAGACAGGCAATCGCCTGCTGGGTGCATCTGTAGACGGCAAGCTGCAGCCCAACAGACAATTGCATGGGATTGCCGCGAAGCATGACTGGGTGGATTTCTGTGTGACTGGAACTGGCGAAGCCTGGCGAACGGAAAACGTGATAGAGCCCATGCGTCTCGATCTCCAGCGGGTACAAAGCATTGATGTACTCGTGCAGCATCTTCGATTGGATAGAGCCCGTACGAATCATCCGCATGGCGGCTTCATGTTGTCCGCGTGACTTGAGATGACTTTCGATGTCGCGGCGTAGTCGGTTCATCTGTACCTCGATGTCGACGTACTCGATCACGTGCTCGCGCAATTCCCGCTCAGCCCATAGGTAGCTCAGTTTTGCCGTATCCAATGCCTGTTGCTCACCTCGCAGACGCAGGCGCACTTCGGCAAGGGTGCTGGAGATACGCGCGCCCAGCACGAATAGTCCCGTAGCCGTTGTTGCGAGCATCACCTGCACAACAAAGCCTATTGAGTCATAGGCCCCCAGCACACCCGTATTTCGCAGTGAAAATGCCAGAGCGGTATTCGCCAGCACAACGCCGATGGCCGCGCCCCGCCAGCCATGCAGCCAGGTGAGTAGAACGGCAGGAACGATCAGCAACGACATTAAGCCCAACCGTGCAACATTGCTTTGCGGCAGTGTTGCTAATGCAAAGATCAATGCAGTCGCCAGAACCGCCAGTGCGCAATGAGGCGTCAGGCGGCTGGGCGTCTCTTCGTCGTGGCGGCGCATCCATAGAAGCACCGGCAGGACCACCATCAACATTCCGAGGTAGTCACCTACAGCGAAACGGGCGAACTTGACGCCGCTGATTGCCGACGAAGGTCCATCGAGCATGATGTTGGTCCCCAGAGTGCAGAGCGCGCCCCAGACTGCCGTGACCAGAAGCATCGGGATCAGTGACGCTCCTGCACGATGTACTGCCCCATACCTTGCCCGAATAGCGATAGGGACCAGAGCAATGGCCGGGACCAGGATCCAAGGGCTTGCGTAGGCCCAGGTAGGATTGACACCGACACTGCTGATCGCGGGAACCCGAATCATCAGCAACGCCGCGACATCGCCCAACAGTATCCAGGGCAGTAAGCGAGAAGGGGCGAGCAGCAACGCTGCGATCCGAAGGCCAGCTGGCAGGTACCACTGATCCAGTGAGCAGTGCCAAGACAGTTGAAACGCCAAGCAGTAGGCCGTAGCGGTTAACAGGCCCTGCGTCACACTTTTCAGCCCTTCCATGGGAATACCTTGAGTTTTGACGACGCCAGAGCATACCTGAGCGGAAGCCGTAACGGTGTGGGTGACCAAGACCGGTACATGCCCCTACAGCCCCTGTGAAACGGGTACGCCACAGATGCGCGTCAGGTGTGTTGGAGAGCCAGCTGCAAAAATATTTCAGGACCCCTCAGGTTGATCCGATGGACATAGGTCGTGGCGGGAGCGGTGAGTTGGCGAAAGCCTGGAATGCAGTTCGGCTTGGTCACGCGATGAGCAGTGTGCTCTTCGGTGACAGGGACGACACCGTGGCACGCTTGGACAGAGCGCTGCCGCCAGACACGGCGTCCCAGCCAAGTCAAAGCGTGCCATCATTCACCACGTCAGAGCGAGCACGTCATTTCAACCACTACCAGGGAGGTATTCATCATGAAGCCACGCACCACTGCCGCCACTTTCGCACTGGCTGCGGCTTTAGGCCTTGGCCTGAGCGCCCCAGCTCGCGCCCAGGCGCCTGATCCTTGCTCGGTCTTTCTTTGCATGTCCAGCATGTCCGGCTTCGGCACTCCGTCTCCTGAATGTGCAGCGCCGATCGCAACCTTCCACGCCATCCAGGTATGGAGCCCGGCCTTCAACCCGCCGGCCACGGCGGCGGCACGCCGGGTATATCTGACGACATGTCCAGGCGCGACTGCACCGAATCAAGCCATCTTGGAAGCCATCATCGCGAAGTGGGGCTATAGACCTTGACGGGCACGCCTGCTGACTCAGAAACATGCTTCTGAGACTTTGCGGGAATACCACCACGCTCCTGTTCGCGATGTGGATCGCGCATTGCCTTTCTGTGCGATTGGGTTCCTACGCATCGGCCAGTGGGAAGTGAACACGCAACCTTTGTATGTTCGCCCGCAGGACAGTGAACTCTGCAGCCAACTTTGAGGTTGCTGATACACCGCCTTCCAAGGCGGAAATCGTTGGGAAGAAATCACTATGGTGCGCCGGCCCGTGCGATCCAGCGCAGTGCGTTGAACATCGCGCGTAGCGCTTACTTACGCTGTGGCGCCTGCGCATCCATTAGTGTCAAATACGGCGCAGCAAAGGCCCATTCTTCTTCGGAAATGTCGGTTGGATGAGGCTTAAGAGGCTTCATCCGTATACGTTAGTGTGACAAGGGCAAAGTTCATAACCCGCTCTAGGGGAAGTCATTTTGATGGATCAAGAAAGCATCGTCCGGTACTGGCACGCGGTCGAGTTGTTGCAACCGCAATCAGCACCCAAGCTGAAAAAACGCAGTAATCGATACGAAGCGTTTATCCATGACACGCCAATTCAGCGCCCGCTGCTTCCGTGGACCCCGGAAAGTATCGTCAGTAAGCAGGAGCTGCCCAAGAAGCGCATATGGAGCCACACGCTCTATGCTCATCTTTACGACAGTCGTCTGGTTGCCGAGAAGCTGGATGCGATGTATGGCGCCGATCAGGGCTACCAGGAACCCAAGTTTCGCGAGTCAGCCGTGTTTGCGGCAAAATTTACGGCGGGAGGGCGACTGGTCGATGACAGTTTCGTTCTATCAAGCGAAGCGTGGTTTCTTGGGCGGGTGTTGACCGGCAAAGATTGGACTAGAGGGTTCGAGACTGACCAAAAGACAGTCAGGGAGCACGCTAACACTCTGTTCGAGGGTGAGGTATCAAGCGCCGGCTTGCGCGAACTGACTCACTGGACCCTCCAGTTCCTGGGGTTGGGGTGCTTTTTTGGTGAGATGGACCACCATCGTTTTCGCTTTCGCTCACAACCAATCAAGCCCGACAAACCCGAGTCGGAAGACGATCCGCTGAACAGCTTTTTGCTGGACGATCTTGCAGATGTCGCCGATGCGATCTCCAGAGGGGTGAAAAGCGAACCACTGGATCAGTACCTGCGTCATCACGATCCAAAGCCTCGCCTGCATATGGACGATCAGCGTGCGTCGCTGCCATTGATGGGACGACTGATGCCGGATGCGTATGCCAGTAGCTGTTGGCCTACAGAACACCATTTGGGCCTAGTACATTCCCAACAGCTAGCAGTCAACACAATCCAGTCCACTCTTGCCGATGGTCACGGGCTGCTTGGCGTCAACGGCCCACCTGGTACGGGCAAAACGACGCTATTGCGCGACCTGATCGCAGCGATTATTACCAGCCGCGCCGATACGCTTGCCAAGCTACGTCGCGCATCAGATGCATTCGCGAGCGATGGACGCGAAGCTGCCAACGACGGTGGTAAGCAGCAATACAGTTACAAGCTCAATCCTGCACTTTATGGCTTTGAAATCGTGGTCGCTTCATCCAACAACGGTGCAGTGGAAAATGTCACGCTCGAACTGCCTCAGCGAGACAAGATTGATGAAAGCTGGTTGCCAGAAGCAGAGTACTTCGCCGAGCTGGGGGAGCTGGTCTCGGGCAAACCTGCGTGGGGATTGATTTCTGGGGCATTGGGGAGCAAGGCACGACGCAACAAGTTCGTCGATCGTTACTTCTATGGTCAGCTCCCGTTTGGTAGCGAAGACAAGGCTGCTGCGGAGGTAGAAGACGAGACTGAGGTAGAGCCTGATGAGGAAGTCGACAACATTGTGGAGGCACTCTTTTCGACTCCCTCTGCTGAGACGGAACACGCTGACGATAGCGAGAACCAGAACGAAGATGCACCACCCGAGGAGGACAAGGGCCCGAAGGGTTTTTGGGGCTGGCTCAATGTGAGTGCAGAAGCGAATGCGGTCCGCTCCCCAGAGCAACGTCAAGCGTTGTGGCAGCAAGCTGTCTCTGATTACGAGGCCGTCAAGGCGGAAGAACGCAAAGCATGCAATGACGCCGGTCGAATTCGTGAGCTGATCTTGGCTATTCTCAAAATCAGGAAGACGATTGCCGAAGACTCCGAAAAACTCCGAGCATTCGAACAGTCGCTGATTGAGGTAGCAAATAAACTCTCGCGCTTGGATAACGAGGAAGGTGGCCCTGCCAACATGGCGCTCAAGAAGTGTATTGACGCGCTTGAGAAGCTGCCAAAAAAGCCCGGTTTCTGGTCAAATTTATTCAGTCTCGGAAATGCTCGACGCGATTGGAGTACCGCTCGGGCACTGCTAGAAAGCCAGCATGACATCGCTAAGGCTGAGTTCGCGCGGATCACGCGCCTCACTCTACAACTCGATAGCGAAAAGGCCCAGGTGGAAGGAAAAATCGCTGAAGCGCGTCGAGTGCTTCAGGGATCGCAGCAGCAGGACAAAACGCTTACGAGCGATGCCTTTGAACTCGCAACCACTCATCAGGCTGACCATCTGCTCGCTTGGTTGAAAGACAATGCCATCGGGCGTGGGGATGTCATTGAACTGGCCGAGCCCTGGCGCATTGAAGGCTGGCGGAAGGCTCGGGCGCGGGTTTTCATCCAGGCATTGAAGCTCCACCGGACGTTTTTCGAGCTGGAAGCTTCAAGACTGCGCTCTAATTTGTTCATGATTAACGGGATGTTGGGTGGCTCACGCTTTCAAGGGATGTCGCGCGACGCAATCCGTTCGGCATGGGCTTCTTTGTTCATGGTCGTTCCAGTGTTGAGCAGCACTTTTGCATCATTCGCTCGTTCGTTTGGCTCATTGGGCGCAAGTGAAATTGGCTGGTTACTCGTGGATGAGGCTGGTCAGGCCGCTCCTCAAGCTGCAGTAGGTGCGCTATGGCGGTCCAGGCGTGCGTTGCTGGTTGGAGACCCTCTGCAACTCAAGCCCATAGTCACCGTCTCCGATGCAGTGCTAGAACGCATGCGTACACGTTACGGCGTTGATGTGCACTGGATTCCCAACCAAAAATCTGCACAGGTACTGGCCGACGAAGCCACCCCTTGGGGCCGCATGGCTGGGCCTGCCGGTGGCAAAACTTGGATAGGATTGCCACTGGTCGTGCATCGCCGCTGCGACAGGCCCATGTATGCACTCGCCAACCGTATCGCCTACGACGGAGCGATGGTGTATGGAACGATCGCGCCGCGCGCCGACAAAGAAACCCGCGCCAGTCTGCCGACAGGGTGGATCCATATCAGTGGTACATCCGAAGGAAATTGGGTGCCTGCAGAAGGCCAAGTCCTACGAGACCTGCTCAAGCGGCTACAGGGCGATGGCGTAGAGGCGAAAGATATTTCGGTCATCACTCCTTTCAAGGCTGTGCAGCAGAACCTCAAGCGCATGCTCCCTGGCAAGATGGTGTCCGGCACCATCCACACTATGCAGGGCAAAGAGGCATCGGTCGTCATAGTCGTACTGGGGGGCAACACGGCAGGATCTGGCGCTCGCAACTGGGCTGTTTCGGAACCAAACCTGCTGAACGTGGCGGCGACGCGCGCCAAGCGGCGCCTCTATGTGGTTGGCGACAGGAATGACTGGAAACATCGGCGATTGTTTTGTGATGTCATGGATCTGCTACCGACTCAGGATATTCGGTCCCACGAGTAATGGGCTTTCACAGCAGCATAGCGGGGTGGACTTTTCGCTTTACTGTGAGTAATTGCATGGACTTGACCAGTCGTTGGCATCAGATTTGACCAGTCCGCTGGCCGACCCTGACCGGCAGAAATCGGCCAGTAGCGGCCCGTGGTTGCGCGCGCGGTACGCGAATCGACCCGAAGAAGCTCTCAAGTGGCGATACAGTCGAATCGCACCTACCATGAGGTACTAGGATCAGTAGATTGGTTTCCGCTAGTCAAGGAGGGTCGAAGTGCATCTTGTGCGTGTTCGCGTCCGGAACTTCAGAGGCATCGCCTACGGTGAGGTCCATCTCAATGGACACACTGCTTTTATTGGTGACAACAACGCCGGCAAGTCCACATTGCTGGAGGCGGTGGATCTGGTACTTGGCCCGGAGCGCCTGAGTCGCCGTCCTGTAATTGATGAGCACGATTTCTATGCAGGTACGTATGTAGATCCGGCCAAGAACGAGGTCGTCCCGATCCAGATCGAGGTTGTTGTCGCTGGACTCTCCGATGAGCAGCTGCGGCATTTCCGCGACCATATCGAGTGGTGGGATTCACAGGCCAAGACATTGCTTGTAGGGGCTCCCCCAGAGGGAACAGACGCGCCCCATGTTGGCGCAGCAATACGCGTCTTTTTCAACGGCTGGTATGACGTAGAAGAGGACGACTTCGCTGGCGATACCTTTTACGCCACTCCCGAAATGCCGGATGGCTCCTACCTGCGGTTCTCTGCGCCCGACAAACGAAAGTGCGGTTTTCTTTATCTTCGCACCCTACGTACCGGCGCCCGCGCACTCAGCCTAGAGCGAGGCTCTTTGTTGGACGTAATCCTTCGGCTGAAGGAGACACGACTGACAATGTGGGAAGACTTGCTCGACCAACTGAGGGCATTGCCAGTTGGAGAGACCGAGGATATCGGCGAGTTACTTGTCGCAGTCCAGGATGCAGTACGGCACTACGTACCATCCGACTGGGCAGAGCAACCCCACATGCGGGTTTCGGACCTCACCCGCGACATGCTCCGTCGAACCCTGACTGTCTTCATGGGCACTGGCGCGAAAAGGCCGGACGGCTCCGTCTATTCCGCCCCATATCAGCACCAAGGCACTGGCACGATTAACACGCTGGTATTGGCTCTGCTGTCTATCATCGCCGAACTCAAGCAAAGCGTGATCTTCGCGATGGAAGAGCCAGAGATCGCGCTTCCGCCACACACCCAGAAACGAATTATCAATTCGCTACGCCAGAAGTCGGCACAGGCCATCTTCACATCCCACTCACCCTACGTGCTGGAGGAGTTCGATCCTGTCCAGGTGGTGGTTCTCAAGCGCACGGCCGGTGTTATGACCGGAGTTCCTGCAACATACCCACCAGCAGTCAAGCCCAAGGCTTATCGCACAGAGTTTAAAGCTCGGTTCTGCGAAGCTCTACTTGCCCGCTACGTACTTGTGCTTGAGGGCCGTACGGAGTTCGACGCATTGCCTGCCGCCGCCCGCCGGCTTGCCGAGCTGGATCCCACGCGTTTCAAATCTCTCGAAAACCTTGGAGTGGCTATCGTCGATGCTCGCGGCGAGACCAATGTCGCTCCTCTGGGTGCATTTTTCCGGTCTCTCGGCAAGATCGTGTTCGCGGTGTTCGACAAGCAATCACATGAGGCGCTCGCAACCATCACTGCCTCGGTCGATCATGCCTATGAGTCCGCGACTAAGGGCTTCGAAAACCTTGTGTTGTATGGCGTGTCTGAGGTCGCACTCCGCAGTTATGCTGCTGCTGTAGTTGCTGGCGGCGATTGGCCGCAGCATCTCGCGGCATGGACGCCAACGCCCGCAACGCCGCTGGCCGATCTGCAGGCGGCTCTGTCGAGCTATTTCAGCTGGGCCAAGGGTGGTGGCGACGCCGGCGACTTGCTCGCCTCCTGCCCAACCGCCAGTGACATGCCTGAATACGTGAGAACCACGCTGGCAGCCATCAAGAACTTCATTGAGCCACCTCCGCTGCCTGCGCTGCCTCCACTACCTCCCCAGCTAGCCGGCGTGCCCCCTCTCCCAGAGGCGGCAGCCGAGTCGCCGCCATTGGCACCCGCCTATGGGAAGTTCCAACCGTCCCCGCCCCAGCCTCTGGCATGACGAAAGTGTGGAGCGATCAAAAGCGCGACTTTTTGGAGTGCGCCAGGCACGCCCTGGCGCTAGGTGGCCCTGGTGCCGGAAAAACACACGTCGCGCTGGTCAAAGCTCGCAATGAGATTCGTTCAGGAATACTCAAGCCAGGCCAGAAGGTCCTATTCTTGAGCTTCGCCAGACCGACCGTAGCGCGCATCATCGAAAAGGCTTCTGAGCTGATCTCTCGCGAGGATCTGAAGCAACTAGAGGTCAGCACGTACCACGGTTTCGCATGGAGCATTCTCCGAAGCCATGCCTATCTATTGAATGGCAGACCGAACCTGCAGCTTCTGCCACCGCCCGAAGCAGCAGCGCATTTGGCAGATATCGATAAGGCCCAGCACGAAAATGAGAAGCGACGCCTTTTCGAACAGGAGGGCCGCCTGCATTTCGACTTGTTCGCAAGCTTGGCCAGCGAACTGCTGAGCCGCAGTGATCGGTTAAGCGCCATCTTCTCCGACACCTATCCCATCATCATCCTCGACGAGTTTCAAGATACAAACAGTGATGAATGGGCGCTGATCCAGCAGCTTGGAAAGCGCAGTCGCCTCATTGCACTGGCCGACCCCGAACAGCGGATCTATGAGTTTCGAGGTGCTGATCCCAGGCGGGTGGGAGACTTTCTGGAGAACTTCGGCGCCGCCCATTTCGATTTCGCGGGTGAAAATCATCGCAGCAGCGGTACCGATATCACGGCCTATGGGAATGACCTGCTCACTGGCGCAAACAAGGGCAAGGCCTACCAGCAGGTCAAAATCACGCGTTACGACTTCATGTATGGCAAGAGCCTGCACTTCACCGCCAAGGCCGCGGTGTTCTCGGCGTTGGATCGCCTCAAAAAAGTACCTGACAAATCGATCGCGATCCTGGTGCCATCCAGGCGGCTGATGCTCGAGTTTTCTGACTACCTTTCTTCTGCAGCTGATGGTCTGCCAGCACTAAATCACGACGTCGCAATGGATGCTGAACCGCCGGCTTTAGCCGCTGGCGTTATCGCCACGTTACTGGCGGGAGGTACCGCTGGCGATGTTGCGAGCCGCATGCTCGGCGCACTTCACTCGCACATTCGCGGGCGGCGCGGGGGCAGGTCTACCCCACAGACCGAGCTTGACCTGGCGGGTGCGCTTAGCGGGTTCCTCTCCTCGGGAAAGATCCGCGGCTCCAAGCGCCTGTTGATTGTCAGCGAAGTTCAGCGCATCTCAGAATTGCGGCGGCAACTGCAATTAACGGGCGACCCTGCGGAAGACTGGTTACACCTGCGCGGCCTGTTGGCATCGTCCACTGCGGAAGCCTTGAAGCAGGTAGCAACAGATGCTCGCTACCTACGACTGCTGCACCGAGGCTCAGTATTGCGAACCAATTTGGGTGCGTTGTGGCGCGCCCAGGGAGAGTACATGGGGGCTGAAGAGGCAGTCCGAAGTGCCTTGATGCAGGAGCATTTCGCTGCAGCTCAGAAGGACTGGCGTGGCATCCATCTGATGACGCTACATAAGTCTAAAGGGAAGGAGTTCGATGAGGTCATCATCTACGACGGCCTTTACCAGCGCATTGCCAAAGCCCCGCAGGATCCAAAAATCTGCGCCCAGGATCTTTTAGTACTGCGGGTGGGCGTGACTCGGGCGATACGTCGGACCACCATTGTGACTCCGAAGCGCGATCCCTGCCCTTTACTGTGAATCAAGACCTCCGCTGCTTACACCTCTCCCTGCTAATCCGGCCGCAGCTGAGCGGTCGTAGGCGCGCCTATCTGCAGAGGTAAAGAGCTCCTCAGTCCCAAAATTGCTGGCAAAGAATGGTTCACGTTAAGTCCGCTTTGGGCCGTTAGCAGCTCTTAACGAAGGCCTGCTTCGGGTAGACTCCAGCCGGTCGAGGGCATGCAGTGCGCCGGTCAAGTCTCGTGCAACGCGTGGTCACGTCGAATGCAAATGACTGGTCAGTGGCAATGCAAACGGGTGGTCAAGTGGAATGCAGTTCCCCAACTGGTTGAATTATGCACTATTACTCACTTTTTACGGTGTGATCATGGCGCCACGAAACGAAGAACTTGCTGCACTGTATGAGTTACTTGAAGAGATGACTCTTGCCGAGGATAAGAAACTTGCCTCGTTGCCATCTGAATGGCTGAAGAAAATCGAAAACTGGCTGATGATCAGTTTCGTGATCACGATTCTTGTGTTTCTATGTTTTGCAGGTTGGTATCGTTACGGGCCGGGTGCGCCGGTCGTTAAGATGATCGGTGTATTGCATGTTACGAATGGGATTCTCATCGTTATCTCACTCCTTTACTTTGCCACTATCAGCATTGGGCTCTATCAATTCATTCGGCAACATCGTAGAAAAAGCTTTGCACTTATATTGAGACGGTTGGAAAGCGATCTTTTGGACGACGCTCAGTTTCTCGGAAGGCTAGCTGAATTTGACAAAATAACCCTCGAATATGGATTGCTACAATATAAGCATCGCTGGAGTACTGTTGACGGACGAGTCTCGCTTCTGGTCGGTGATATTCGAAAAATCGGCATCTTCCCAGCTTTTGCAGCTGCCGCTACCTCTGTCACTATCCTAGCCAAGCAAGACAGTAGTTTCATGCTGTGGACGCCCTTGATCCTGGCCTGTTGTTTTTATCTGATCGCTTTCTATGCGACCGGTCGACGTGAACGCCCCGATCAGGTGATAGCTCTGCTGGAGCTGGTTATTCGTCACGCGAAAGAACACGATTTGGCAAGAGAGCGTCAGAGCAGCGTAGCTCAGACAACACAATAAAAAGTAAAGGCTGTTTTAATAAATTTTAACTAAGCTGTTTTCTTAAATGTAATGAAGTGGCTTTTTTAACTCGTGATCTTTGAAAGCATAGCCACCTGATTTTCTGGTTTCAATAGTACGGATGTGCTATGGGCAGCCTGAGTCAAGCCCTCTATGTTAATCAAGCAATTCAGTTCGGGACAGTGAGTGGTTTTAAAAATTAGGGCTAAGCGGTCTGCATACCGATTTATCTGATTGCTCAGCGCCAGCATATCAAACGATATTTATACTAGATATCCTATTTTGAGTTGATGCGCATCTCGTCGACATATCATGAATTGCGTCAGGAAAATTATCGCTAACCTACGCGATTATACGAGCCAGCAACTGGAGCAGCCTAGCTCTCTGCTTTTGGCACAGATGATTGTGACTGTTAAGGAGTCTTGCGGATGGAGCTGCGACATCTGCGCTGCTTTGTGGTATTGGCCGAGGAACTGCACTTCACAAGAGCAGCTGAACGCCTCCATATCGAACAATCTCCTTTATCCAGGACTATCAAGGAACTGGAAGACGATTTGGGCGCTTTACTGTTCAACCGTGATCGAAGAGGGACACGGCTGACCGACGCCGGCAAAGTATTTCTTCTAGACGTGCGCCGTTTATTTACTACTTTGGATCAAGCCCGAGAAAACGTGAAGGCGGTTTCCGCGGGCTTCCGGGTAAGTATGCGGATTGCAGTATCTGACGGAGCGATCGATTCCAGATTATCTGATCTTCTTGCACGTTGTCGCGAGGAGGAGCCTGATGTTGAAATTCGCCTCACAGAAGTCACGCTCTCTGAGCTCCTCCATGGACTAAGGTCGGGAGACTTCACCATTGGGTTCACACACACAGAAGAGGTTGGCGATGGAATTGTTGCTGAACCCGTTTGGCATGCAAGAATGGTTGCAGTAATACCAGCCCGTCATCCGCTACTCGCCTTCAAAGAAGTGCCTATCGAAGAACTTCTCCGCGCCCCATTGATCATGTGGAACCACCAAGCCTATGAGGGCTACGATAAGGCCTTTACCAAGCTGTTGCGAGGCTTGGATGAGAAACCGAACGTCATCGAGCGCGCAGCTTCGCTCGACGTTATGCTAGCTCTCGTTGCGGCTGGTTACGGGATTGGCCTCGCATCTGGCGCGAAGCTGGAACCGTGCAAGCATTCTGATATCGTCATCCGTCCATTGGCAAATCAATCAGCGGTGATTACGACGTACATGCTGAAAGCTGCCAGTGCTGCGCCTTCAATCTCTGTGGATCGCTTCACAACACGTTTGAAAGATAGAAATTAGATAATCGCTGCAATCAAATCGAACACTTCACCCTTCTGAGTCAGCGTACAGAATGCTTTCAGTAGCAGTCATCAGGTTGGCTGCACTGTCGTTCAATGCGATGGATACCCGCAAAATCAACGCTAGTGTAGGCATGTGTTGCCCCCGCTCGATCTTTCCCATGTGAGAGCGCTCAATGCCGGCGAGGGTTGCCAGCTCTTCTTGAGATATGTCGCGCGCAGTCCGTGCGGCACGTACAGCCTTCCCGAACGCAATCGCCGGCTCAGCTTCATAGGTGGTGGCGCCCATTGGGCGTCCTGGTTTCATTGTGCGCTTCTGCATCGGCAAAAGCGTCACGCATTAAGCTTAACTAAACCACGTTAAACTTAACTCTTTCCATGATGTTTGGTGACTTTTCCCTTACATAGTCCGGAGGGGCAGACCATGAACCAGAATTATTGCTCGCGATTGATCAGAGTTGCCGCCGCTCCAGCAGTGCTGTCCCCAGAGTTGGCTGATCTCCTTGCGCTTCAGCGAACAGAAGAGCCTGAAACACCTGTGCTATTGCAAGAGGTCACCCAGGACGTGCTCACGACTAGCATCCTCGGAGGAACCCACGATCTAGGCATCGGTTGGCCGGTAGCCACCGATGCCCTAGCCGTCCTACCACTGTGGCGCGACCGATTAGCCATCGCTTTGCCTGCTCGGTCCCCACTGCTGGCACAGCATGCTATTTCATTAAAGGTATCACTCAGTTACCCCCTGATTTGTTGGCATCCGGATCCTTGTGTTGAAGGGCTTGATACGGAGGCAGAAACGGATGATGGAAGCGCTCATCTATGCCGCATTGCAGTCACATCCTTCGATCTTCTGACGGTACTCGTTGCGGCTGGCTATGGCATCGGTATTGCGCCGCAGAGCTACATATTCAGTGCCCGCAATCGAGGTATCGTCATGCGTCAGATCCTAGGCACTCCTCGATGGGTTTACACCTGTCTTTTTCGATCGGCAAATGCTCTATCACCTGCAGTTGAAAGGTTTGTCGAGCGAGCGTCACGGGTAGCGAAATCCACGGAAAACAAGCGTTTCAGGTGAAAACTGGAGCGGGATTTTGATACACCGTTTATGGCGTTGTCGTGCATCGCTGCTATCGGCAAAAAAGAGTCTACAGAGAGGGCACAGTCGGCCGCTGCCGAGCTTCTTGCTCCGGAATCTGGTGTGGAGGCTGCTGCGCGCGCTCCGTTACCGACTCACTGCTTTGCAGTTTTCGCACCTTTTCGAAAGATTGCTCAACTGGCGTTTGTATCGCCTCCTGAGTCGGCATGTACGCGCGCAGGGTTGCAGGATTGTCTGAAGCGCCCTGCAGAATGAAGATTTTTTCGCCAGCCGCTGCGGCATTGGTCTGCTTGCTCAGTGCAATTTCGTCAACACTACTGAAATTGTTTTGCTTGGCGAGCGCGTAAACACTGGCGCTGATGCGGTCATTGTCTGCTGCATGCAAGTGGCCGGAACCGTTTAGTTCCTCGATCTTCTTGCGTATCTGCTGCATCAACGCGTGATCCGGATGATCATAACCTGCAGGGTCGTTAGCTGGCTTACGCTCTGGCTCCCGATCCTCAGTTGGTTGCTCGCGGTAGCGCAGTTCCTCTATACGTTCCTGCTGCAGCATACGGTTGCCAAGGCCCGGCTCGATCCTGCCAGGGAAACCCTCAACCGGTAAACTCATCAATTCGCCAAAGGTTCGGAAGGCGGAATTGCTATTAACGGTGTCACCAAAAACCTTGAAGCCATAGTCGGGATAGTTCAGGTCCAGTGCGTTGAGCTCCGGCATCGCTTTGACTGCGGTGTTCCAACGCGCCAGGATCTCATCCTTGTCACCCATGGCAATGGTGTTTGATTGCTGGCTATCATCAATGTAACTGGTTGAAGTGACTTTGACGCCCACTGAAGCTGCATAGGCTGCATCGTGCGGGAAGTGCCACGCACGCAGCGAATGCTTGGTTTCATCGGTACCTACCAACAGTGCTGTGCCGGTCTCTCGATCAGTAGCTAGACCATGCAACTCGGCCAGAGCTGTACCCTGCTCGTCGCGTAAAACCCAAAAATCGTGTCCAGCGACACCGAGAATTTTGAATGATCTTGCTTCAATTGCATAACTGGGCATGCTCTTTACAGTCCATAAGTGCAGGGGTTACTGCTGCTGACTAGCAACGCATGAGCCTAGCAAGGTCTTGAAGTCGTTCATCGCCTTGTCTACGCCCAAATCGAAAAAATAGGCACCACCACCTTTGAGTGTGATTTTTGCTTGACTTGAACCTTGCGGACGTTCTATCCGCATGCGAAAGCCGGCAAGGTTTTTTTCCTCAAAGTTCCCGGATTCAAGCACTCCATTCAGGCTGTCCTTTCGCGTGACTTCGCTCCAAGAACTATCGGTTGCGGAGAGTTTGCTGATGCTGATTTCGGCGCAGTCAAACAGAGGTTGGTTCGGCAGGTCGCGAGGAATTATCAAGCGATCGGAAGCTGTTGGGACTTTCCCGGTGGCTAAGAATGCGTTGCATCCTCCCAGTGAGATTAGCGAGCCAATGACAGTGAAAACTTTCAACCAAGGTTTCATTTGGCTCTCCTGATAAGCGCCTGGCGGGTCACACTTTGACGATGCTGCGAGAGTGACGGAACACCAGTGTAAGTGGAACAGTGAGGCTTGTCGGTTTGACTACCCATAAGAGGAACGGTGGGCCTCGCTCATTAGCCGCGACTTTTGAAACCCGTTCGCCTTGCGATAGGCACTTATGCCCGCCTCAAAATTCAGACATGGACTCAGCGATCCTGTTTATAGCTAGCGACGCAGGAGTCTAGCAAGGCCATGAGGTTCTTCATCGCCTGTGTTACCCCTAGGTCAATAAAGTAGGGACCGCCACCTCTCAGCGTTATATCCGCCTGGTTAGCCCCTTGCGCACGTTCGATGCGCATGCGGAAACCAGTGCGGTTCTTATCGTCAAAGGTTCCGGATTCAAGTACTCCATTAGTGCTGTCCTTATGCGTGACCTTTCTCCAGGAACTATCGGTTGCAGAGAGTTGGCTGATGCTGAGTTCGGCGCAGTCAAACAGACGTTGGTTCGGAAAATCACGAGGTATTGCCAAGTGATCGGAAGCTGTTGGGATCTTCCCGGTGGCTAGGAACGCGTTGCATCCGCCCAGCGAGGAGATCGCCAAGCTAATGATAGTGAAAACTTTCAGCCGAGGTTTCATGTGGCTCTCCTGATAAGCGCTTAACGCATCACACTTTGACGATGCTGCGAGAGTGACGGAACACCAGTGTAAGTGGAACAGTAAGGCTTGTCGGTTTGACTACCCATTAGAGGAGCACTTGGGGCCTCGTCCTTAGACATGGCTTTTGACGCCCCATTCGCCTTGCCCGGCCTTCATACCCGCCTCAAAATTCAGACATGCTTTCGGCAATCCTGTTTATGGGGACTCGCTTCTCAACGACTGGCGTCGCTGCTTCAGATACGGCCCGGCAAACCGCCTCAACCATCGCTTGCTGATTGTCCGAGGTGAGCGCTTCAATAGGCGACTTGCCATCAAGTTCCTCGCAAGGTCGCGTCAAGGCGTAGTAGATATCCCATGTATCAACGCCACGATGCAGGCGCTTGAGTACCGCCTGCACCAAGCGGCGCTTGAACATGTTGAGTTGCCATACCGGTACCCGCTGCCCCTTGTTGCCCAACTGAATTGAAAGCAGGTTGCGAGCCTGGATCTCGTAAGTAATCCACCGCCGCGATTTGCCCGCGAGCTTGGCATAGTCCGCGACGACCAAGTTGTCGGGCCCTTCAAAAATGTCCAGTACCTCCAATCGCTCCCGCTGTACCTCGGAGATCTTCGGTAGAGCGTATTCAGGCATTTGCACTGCAGAGAGCCGCTGAGTCCCGGCGCCGACTGCTGGCATCGTTTGCTCATTGGGTGCTACCAGCATGATGGGAGCGTGTTGGCCCAACGCCGGCAGCGGCGTGACCTTCTGACCGGCAATCGTGGGAACGCCCTGAAGGTGGATGGTGAGGTGCGTGCTGGCAATCTGAACCTGATTTTGCTCGAACAGATCCAGCCGATCAGCCCAGTCCTGCATCATTAGCCGACGCTGTTCAACGTACTCGGCATGGTTGTAGGTGGCGCTGATGCGATTGGGGTCAGCGTGTGAGAGTTGCGCGTCGACCCATACCTTTGGATAGCCCAATTCATTGAGTGCTGTTGAAATCGTCGCACGGATGCCATGACCAGTGAGACGACCGTCATAGCCCAGCCGCTTGATTGCGCGGTTGACCGTGTTTTCGCTCATGCGGGCACTGATCTGCTTTACGCCCGGAAAGAGATACGTTTGCGCGGGTTTAAACTGATCAAGCATGTGCCGCACGATCTCGATGGCCTGCACAGGCAGCGGCACGATGTAGGGCGGGATGTCGGTTACGCGCTTTCGCTTCTTCTTGGTCAGCATCTTGCGCTGCTTGAGCGACATCACCGGGATGATCCACAAACCTTGTTCCAGATCGAACTGGTCCGGTGTGGCCAGACGTAGTTCGCCTGTGCGTACACCCGTCAGCAGCAACAGGCGAATGGCCAATTGGGTCATCTGCATGCCGCGGTACTTGCGAAGCGTCTGCAGAAACAGGGGTAGCTCGGGCATACGCAGGAATGGGTTGTGCTCAACGGGCGGCAACGGCACAGCGACCACGTGTAGATCGATGGCGGGGTGCTCGACCATGCCCGGAATGACCACCATGGCGTAGTCGGCGAGTTGCTTGAGCCAGGTGCGCACCTTTTCGGCGACGGACAGTGACTCGCGTTTCTCGATGCGGCCGATCACCTCCAGTAGCACCGGACGGGTGATCTCGTAGATGGTGTAGCGTTTGAGGTAAGGGAATACATCTTTTTTGAACACGCGGCGGATCTGTTCCAGCGAACTCTGACGACCTTCTTCCAGGGTCAGTTGCCGGTGTTCCATCCACTTTTCGTAGACCGCCATGAAGGTGTTTTCGCCAGCCAACCGGATGGCCTGGCGTTTTTGCTTTCGGTCGGTGCGCGGGTTGATGCCCTTGGCGACGAGGGCACGGGCCTGGTCACGAAATTCGCGCGCCTCGCGCAGAGAGAGTTCGGGATAGCTGCCAAGCGAAATCCGGGCACGTTGTCCGACCCAGGTGTAGCGGAAGTGCCAGGCTTTGCCGCCAACAGTAGAGACGTGAAGAAATAGACCATCAAAGTCTGCGAGTGTGTAGGGCTTGTCGCTGGCTTTGGCTTGCCGGACGACCATATCTGTGAGCATGCGTACCAACTCCTGATGCTGCGAGTTGGATGCGATGTTTGTTCCGGGGGGCCTGCTCTTCCAGCAACAATGCGGAACGGGTGTTCACCGCATTTTGACCGCAAAACGTACCGATTTTGACCGGTAGTCAGTGGATTTCGCTGGACGTCACTGGACTGAAGAAGAGGGGTAATTCAGAACCAGATCAGTCACTTGCAACGTTCCTTGGCGCTTGGTGGACGTCAGTGGAAAGTTGAAGTGGAGCGGGTGGAGGGAATCGAACCCTCAACTAAAGCTTGGGAAGCTTTCGTTTTACCACTAAACTACACCCGCTCTGAAGCGGCTGACTTTGTACCAGAATGGCTCGCTGAATTGAAGCGCTAATTTCTCTCCCCCTGTTTTAATCCCTTGAATACCACTCTCGAACGGAGCCCATCCGCGCTTGCTTGTGCCTGTTTGCGCTGGCGGATGGGTTACCTTGTTCGGTCGTGCGTCGGTTCAGAGGGCGAAGGCATGTACGGTTTGGGCCTGTCGGTAGTGGTAGGTTGATCGGCTGCTGGACTCAGGTTTTGGTGTAAGGAAGTCCATCAGGGCGTCACGCGAGTCGCGGCAGGCGGATTTGTGTTCCATGTCCAGGAAGTGCCCGGTGCTCTGGATGGTGCTGAAGGTGCTGCGCTGAACCACCGGGGCGAATAACCGGGCGTCGGTGGCTGCGGTGTACTCGTCCCACTCACCGTTAAGAAACAGCACCGGCACGTTGATGTTCTGCGCCACCGTCAGGTAGTTCGCGGTATCCAGGGTCAATACGTCGTTGATATGAAAGTGCATCTGGTCGTATTCGTGGGTGTCCAGGTTACTGACGTGGCGATGATTGAAGCGTTTGAACAGCGGTGGCAGGTGTTTGCCGATGGTGCTGTTGACCAGGTTGCCGACTTCGTAGCGGTCATGGACGCTGAGGTGTGTGATGCCGCGCTCCAGATAGTCGCGCATGTGTACGTTGATCACCGGCGAGAATGAGCTGATGACGGCCTTTTCGATGCGCTTGGGTCGGTGGGACAGAGCAACCAGCGTGGCCGCGCCGCCCCACGAGAACGACATGACGTGTTCAGCGTTGAAATGGTCGATCAGTTCCAGCAGGATTTGACCTTCCAGCTCTTTGCTCAACGGCCGTTCATTAAGATTGTGCGGTTTGGATTTGCCCGCGTAGGGCTGATCGTAGAGCACCACGTTGAATTGCGGGTGCAGGTTGCGCACGGTCTGGGCAAATGAAGCAGTGGTGGCCAGTGAGCCGTTGACCATGATGATGGTCTTTTCGGCAGCCTCTGCCCGATAGAACTCCGTGTAAACCCGAAACTGTCCCTGTATATCAAGCACAGCGATTTCTGGCCTCATAGGTGTGTCTCCTGACATAAACAAGATGTGCGCGCAAACAACGTTGCACGAATTTCGTGACAGGTAGGCATTGCCTTGCAAAGGGGCCCTTGTCGATCAAAATGATCTTGCCGACAGGTTTTATTATTGGCGGGCGATTTGCCGTGAGCGTTGGCTCGGGGCGGCAAATGGTTTCTTGGAATGTGTAGATGACTCGCCAGTCACATGTGGACCGACGATTTGATTCAAGCAGTGGATCCGTTAACCCGCAAGTGCCGTTCGTAGTTTGTCGGGCCGGTCTGCCGAGCGGTAGCGAAAGGCTTATACGCCTTGAATTTCCGAAGGCGTTAGCGCGCGGTATTGCCCCGGCTCTAGCACGGGGTCCAGCGTCAGATGGGCCATGCTTTCACGATGCAGACGCAGCACTTTGTTGTTGAAGTGGCCGAACATGCGCTTGATCTGATGGTAGCGGCCTTCGATTATGCTCAGCCTGGCGCAACGTGGACCGAGCATGGTCAGCTGTGCCGGTTGGGTGGTGAGGTCTTCGAAGGCGAAGTACAGGCCCTGGGCAAAAGTCTGCACATAGCGCTCGTCGATGACTTTTTCGGTTTCGACGTAGTAAACCTTCGGCAGCTTGGTCTGGGGGTGGGTCAGACGCCGTGACCACTGGCCGTCGTTGGTGAGCAGCATCAGCCCGGTGGTATTGAAATCCAGTCGTCCGGCGATGTGCAGTTCGTACTTGTCGGGCTCGTGCAGCAAGTCCAGCACGGTGGGGTGTTGCGGGTCGGTGGTGGCGCTGACGCAGCCTTGAGGTTTGTGCAGCATGAAGTAGCGCGCGGGCTTGCCGACTTGCAGGACTTCATCGTCGAACTCCACCCGGCTGAATTCACGCACATCGTGATGCGGATCGCTGACCCGTTGCCCGTCCACGCTGACCCGACCGCTGCTCAATGCCAGACGTACGTCCTTGCGATTGAAGCGCGGTAGATTACTGAGGAAACGGTCGAGGCGCATGGCGATGGTGATTAAAAGGGAGAAGGGCGGGTATGTTACCTGTTCCCGAGATGCTGGCGCTGATTCGGGACAATTCTTGTAGGCGCTGCCGAAGGCTGCGAAGGCGGTGTGTCAAGACGAACGCTTCGCAGCCTTCGGCAGCTCCTACAGATCAGGCGTCATTAACCATGGGCAGATGGATTTTGCACGCACCGGCCTCTTCGCGAATGAGTTCGCTCCCAGGATTGAGTTTAATGACGTGGGACCGGCTTCAGCCGGGAAGAGGCCGGGACAGACGCTGAATCTTCATCTACAGAGATACCGCCTTCCCGGCTAAAGCCGGTCCCACGTCGTTAATCAGGCTTGCGGGCAAACATAGAATCTTCCACAGGGTTCAGTCGCGGCTCGGGTCAGTTTTGTCCGAAAGTGCATCATTGATCCCCGCACAACGCGGGCACAGGCAGGCTTTGTTGCGCAGTTCTTCCGGCAGGGCCTGGATTACCGCGGGATCAATGCTCACCGAAAAACACCAGCAAGCCTGATCCGCTGTGCGCGGATCGGCCAGGGTGCAAGCGTTGCTTGCTCCGCAGGCCGGGCAGCGTTGCGGAGTATTGGCTGAGTTGTTCATGGTGCGCCTGGCGTCTCCGTGCAGATCTGGTTGCGGCCGTTTTGCTTGGCGCGATACAGCGCGCTGTCTGCGCGGGCGATCAGGCTTTGCAACGTATCGTCGGGCCGCAACTGGCTCAGGCCGATGCTGACCGTCACCTGCAGCGGTTCGCCGGAGAACAGGTAAGTGTGCTGCTCGGCCAGCAGGCGAATTTTTTCCGCGACTTCATGGGCATTACTGGTATCGGTACCTTTGAGCAGGATGATGAACTCTTCGCCACCCCAACGACAAATGATGTCCGACTGACGCAGGCAGCTTTTCAGATCGTCGGCGAAACCGGCCAGCACTTCATCCCCGGCCAGATGCCCGTGGGTGTCGTTGAGTCGCTTGAAGTGATCCAGGTCCAGCAGCATTGCTGTGAGCGGGCGAGCATCGCGCTTAGCATCCTTGAGGGTCTTGATCGCCCACAGGTTGAAACCGCGACGGTTCGGCAGGCCGGTGAGGCTGTCGAGGGTCGCCTGGGCTTCGATCCGGTACTGGAAGCGGTTAACCACCAGATTCAGCAGGTAGACCACAATCAGCGTGATCACCAGACAGATAAACAGGTTCAGGTACAGGGAGTGGCGTATGTCACTGAGTGCAGATTCTTCTTCCTTGTCGACGAACAGGTACCAGTTCAGCTCCGGTATGTAGCGCACGTTGAGGAAGTGTTCCTTGCCGTTGACCCGATGTTCGTAAGTGCCGCTGAGCGGTTTGGGCATTTTACTCAGCAAGTCGGCCATGCTCGGCAGCTGGTTGAGTGACTCACCGATAGCGGCACCCTGCGGACCTCCGCTTTCGCCGGTCAGTACGATACGGCCGAAGGCGTCGACAAAGAAGACGCTGCGGTCATAGCGTTGCTGATAACGGTCAATCAGTTTGATAACGGCATCCACGGTCAGCCCGACGCCGGTGGCACCAATGAATTTGTTGTTGTAGTCGAAGACTTTGTAGTTGATGAAAAACGTCAGGTTGTCCTTGTTGGCCATGTCTGGATCGACGTTGATCTCGTACGGCGCTTCCATGTCCCTGACGCGGTAATACCAGACATCGCGAGGCTCGCGGGCATCGATTTTCTTCAGGATGCCTTTGGCCTGGTAATACGTCAGGCTGCTGTCGGACACGAAAAACGTGGTGAACGCCCCGTAGTGGTCCATCACTTCTTTGAGGTAACGGGTGATTTGCTGAGGATTGCGTTCACCCTCGACAATCCAGTCCCGCATAAAGGTGTCGCGGGCCATCATCGAAGAGATCAGCACCGGACGGACCAGATCTTTCTGAATTTCCGAATAGACCGTATCGGAGGTCAGCGGCAGCTCGGTATTGATGATGTTGTCGCGAATGGACGTGCGCGACGCGTAATAGCTGAGCAACGATGTTGCCAGAAAGCCACAACCCAGCAGGATCACCAGCGTAAACAGGAGTGAGCGTTGCGAAGGGCCAGCAGAGCGAAAAGCCATAACGTGTCCGGTTGTTTTGCCTGTCCATGAAGGCAGGCATGCTAGCCCGCCGCCAGTCTTTGCGCCATCGGGAGGTAAATGCTTTCAGCGATTTTGGACCCCCGACTGGCTAATTTTTTTGTGGTTTTTGCCTATGGAACTCGATACACAGGTGCAATGCCTAGCAGTGATTTGAAAGCTGAACAGCGGCAATGCAGGAGGAGAATCCTGTCGTAATGAATGCCGCTTTCCGACAGTGCTTTAAACAACTGATCCAGCGCAGGCGGCGACATGCCAAATCGATTTCTGACCGTCAGTACGTCCATGGGGGTGAGAGGCAGAGCATTCCTGAACGGCGACTGATTGGAGTTACGCACGATATGGCTGATGTCCTGGTAGCTTTCGCCGTAAGGACTCTGGAACTTTGAAATTGTGTAGTTCTTGATCATCCCGGGTCGGGAAGTGCCTGCCAGCAGTTTGTCGGTCACGACATAGGGCTTGGAAAGCGAAGCGGCCAGTGTGTTTTGCTGCGCATCAAGAATGGCGAATGGGCGCGCCTGCCTGCTGACCACCCGATGCAGTTTAGGGTCCACCAATTCATACCCGTCTGGCGCGTAGGCGTGTAATTCAGTGCCGTTGGGAATGGCTGCATTTCGGCTCCAGGGCAGGGAGTAGCCGTGGGTGCTGAGTACCAGCGTGCGTGCCTGGCGGTGTTCGGCCGTCCATAGCAGAAACTGGCGTTGCAGCTTCCAGGCCTTGACCGCCAATGTGGAAAACGCAGGGTGGCCAGGAATATTCCAGACTTTCAGCACTGCATCTGTCTGGAAGAATTTCTCAAAACGGGTTTCCCGTTGAAGCATCGAGCGCCGGAGCCAGGTGTTAAAGCTTTTAGTGCTTGATGCCGACGCCAGCGCAGGACGTAAAACGGGATTGACCGGCGTCGCCAGCTTGCGCAGAGCATTGGTCAGTCGAGGCATGGAAGGCGGCAGTTGCAGCAATCCCAGCGACAGAACACTGAGCAAGGCTTGTTGTTTCTCGGCATAACGTGCACCCGGTAAATTCGCCGAGCTGATGTTCAACGCTGCGATACCCAGTTCGGTTGCCAGAGACGCAATCAACGCGGGCGTCAGCAGTGCCGACATGGGAGCGATCAGAAACTGCAACTGATGAAGCAGACGAGTCCAGTAGAGAAGTGACACCTCCTGGGAGGTGACTACGGTGTCATCCGCGTTCCAGAGACAGTTTTGTCTGAGCATACTGGCGATGTGGGCAAACGGTGAAGCCGTGATGTTCTGCTCGCTCAGTTCCTGCGCCAGGACTTTACGTGTGTCGTGATTGAGTAGCACGTCAGTCCATGGGCGCAACAAGGAAACCGGTTCGCTGGGCATCTGCTTTCTTGCCCAGACTTTCAGGATATACGTGAGCCGTTCATGGTGGCGCGTGGGAATGTAGTTACGAACGGTATCTCGCCACGTCTGACTGTGTGCGGCGTGGCGCAGGTATCGGTGAAGTTCATCCTCGTTACTGAATTCGATAAAGGCTTTGAGCATGCCCGCCTGATAAAGCACCCGTTGCGTTTTTCCGGGGAGGCTTAGTACCAGAAGGCTTGGGCAATATTGTGCGGTGGGCCCGCCAAGCAGGGTGTGCTGTAGATAGACGCCGGGTATGGACCACTCGACCCGAACGCCCGGGGTTTTGATGTTCAATTGTTCCAGCGCTTTGATGATCAGGTCGAACCCCTCGCGCTGCACGGTGCCGTGCTTCAGGCATCGCAGCGCCTGGGTCATGAACTGGCTTCGCAAGGTCGCCTCGATGACTGCCCTGTGTTGCGTCCAGAACGTATCGATTTCCTGACGCATCACGCTCAGGAAGTTGATCTCGCGAATGACATTTTCAATGGCTTGAACGTCCATGGGCAGCTCTTGACGGGCGTCCCACTTGCCCGTGCCAGTGGTGTCGAGATAGACCGCATTACGGCCTCCTTTATCGATATAACCAGTTGGCGATGCGACGCGGTAATTACTCACCAGTGCCTCGCTCAGGCTGACGGGCTTTTCATCCGGGACCTGAATGTCGAGGGCGGGATGTCGGGCGTCACCCAGCGGTGTGGTGGAGTGGCCCCGCAGGTAGCGAATGAAGACCTGATCGGGGTTAACCTCCCAGCCATGTTTTTCTCGCAGCGCTTTGGCCATTACTCTGGCTGCTGTCGTTAAGGGGGCCGGGATTCGCTGTAGAACACCGGGTTGCGATTGCCAGATATCCACTGCGCCGAGCAGGCTCAGGGCTCGCCCGATGGGTTTGAATGGATTGGGCTGAGCGCACAGGCCGACCTGTGTCTCTATGTAGTCGAGGGATCGTTTTTCCTGGGCAGCGGTGATGGCTGAAAAAATGTCGCCGTCGATTTCCGTGAGGCTGGCAGACCCCGAGTATTCATTGAGATGGGGAAGGGTGCTCAGAGCATCGAAGAGCTTTTTTTTCATGTGTGCGGGGTCGTCGCTGATGTATTCCAACGGTGCAGTTCGACCTTCCGGCATATGGATAAAACAATGCGATGTATTTTTTGACCGTATCTGAAAGGCGTCGGGTAGCGCCTGTTCGTTGATCGAAAGCATATGCGCGACCGCCCGCAGACCGCGCCCAGACGTTTCCAGGCAAGCTGCGGAGTCCGGGAATGCCTCCAGACCCAACGCATCCAGCGCTAATTCATAGCCTTCGCGAGTGATCAGCTTGCGGGCGTACTGCCGCGCCAGCTTATCCAGAAAAGACAGCTTGGCCAGTGCCCGGTAAGTCTCTCGATGCCTTGCCCAGAAGCGTTCTATCAAGGCGGGGTAGTCGAGGAACCAGCGGCTATTGATGATCAGATTGATCGCAGCCTGGGCGGTAAGGGCAGGGGTTGATTCGTCCAGCGGCCGGTCTGTAACGGTATGCTGCAAAAGCCCACGCATGATCGCGCCATTAAAGGACAGCACGCCGATGTCGGTAAGGGTCATGCGCCGCGAATAGCGCTCGCGGCCCTGGTCGTCGACCTCGGGGTTGGTCTCGGTGCTAAAGCGGATGCTCAGTTTGTCGGGGGACAGCGTTTTACCCGTGGTCTGCAGCAACAGGTGCTTTAACTGCGCGCGTACGTAAACGCGCAGGGTGGGCGGGTAATCCATGTCCAGCTGGCTGGCTTTGAGTAGCAGGGTCGAGTGAGCGATGAGTTTGAAGCCTGGACTGTGCGTGAGGCTTTCCAGGCGCTGGCGATGAGCTTCTGTGTGCTGCGTTTGATCATTCATAAAAAGCCGACTTGATGAGTTGAAGCCTCACTATGTCGGCTGGTTTTTTTTGCTTGTGCTAACTATTTATTTATGCCGCCAGGTTGAATAGGCACTAGCCGTGCGGATATCGGAAGGACGTGTTCGCGCGCGCCGACAAAGCGTGTGTGATCGACCGATGTCTGGCGCATCAGTGGGCTGGACATTCGCTATCGATGGTTTGGCGACTTTTGACCCACAATCCAAAGTGTTTCATTACTTCAACGACAGGCTCTAGCCTGCGTCCGTCAACTGTGAGTTCGTACTCAACCGTTACGGGTACAGTGGGAAATACGGTGCGCTTTACCAGTCCTGCTTGCTCAAGGGCACGTAAGTCCAGGGTCAGCATTCGTTGCGAAATAGCGGGAATGTCTCGCCTCAGCGCATTAAACCTTTTTGGCCCATCGAGCAGGTAGGATGCGAGGAGCAGCCGCCAGCGGCCACCCAACAAACGCATTGCTTCTTCGACCGAGCAGCCTGATATGTTGTCCTTCATTGTCGGAATCCTGGTGGGGTAGGTATATTTTTTGTACCTATACTACAAAATAGTGCGTTCTTCTTATTTTATACCTGACCTCTAGAATGGGATGAAGCCGTCTATCCTTCGAATTGACAGCGCTCACTCATGCTCTGGAGTCTGTAAATGAAGCTGTATTACATCCCCGCGTCCTGCTCCCTTTCGCCCCATATTGTTCTGAATGAGTTAGGTCTTGATGCCACACTGATAAAGGTCGATTACAAAAGGCACGTCACCGAACTGGGCACCGACTACTTCGAGGTCAACGGCTTTGGCTACGTACCAGCAATCGAGCTGGACGATGGCACTCTCCTGCGTGAGGGCTCAGTAATCGTGCAGTATTTAGGTGACCTGAAGCCGGAGTCCGGACTTGTTCCCGCCCATGGCACCTTGAGCGATACCGGCTTCAAGAGTGGCTGAGCTTTCTCTCGTCCGAGATTCACAAAGGCTACATTCCGCTGTTGTATTCAGCACAGGCAGGTAAATACGTAGAAAGCGTTAAACCAAAGTTAGAGAAGCGTTTCGCCTGGATTGACGAACAATTGAGTACCCGCTCATACGTCATGGGTGATTCGTTCACGGTGGCTGATGCCTATCTCTTCGCATTGACAGGCTGGGGCCAGGCCTTTTGGCTGACCAGCTATTACAAGGCCGACATCCACTTCGACACTTTGCATAACCTACGGGCCTGGTACGAACGGGTTAAGGTTCGTCCTGCGGTTCAGAAAGCGTTGCGGGAAGAGGGGCTTGCGTGAGAGGGCTCGCACTGCTTCTCTGACGCAGCAAACGATTTACCTGCCTATCAAAAACACAGATTGATGCACTTTTTGTCGGAGCCGCCGAAGGCTGCGAAGCGTTCATCCTGACACAGCGCCATCGCAGTCTGCGGCAGCTCCTGAAAGTGTGTGCTTCCACCTGTTTTTCGTGGGAGCGAATAAATTCGCAAATGCGTTTTTCCTGTAAAAAAATCTGCGTCTGACACACCGCCTTCGCGAATAAATTCGCTCCCACCGGGATGTGTGTTCACTGCGTAAACACCTGACTGCACTGTTTTTCGTGGGAGCGAATTCATTCGCGAATGCGTTTTCCCTGTAAAAAATCTGCGTCTGACACACCGCCTTCGCGAATGAATTCGCTCCTACCGGGATGTACGTTCACTGCGTAAACACCTGTTTTCCGTGGGAGCGAATTCATTCGCGAATGCGGTTTTCCTGCAAAAAAATCCGCGTCTGACACACTGCCTTCGCGAATGAATTCGCTCCCACCGGGGTTGTGTTCCAAGCCTGTTTAGCTCTGTTTATCAGCCTGCAGATAAGCCCTCCAGCCACCCAGATGGCTGATGTTTTTTGCGCCCTCCAGCCCATAAGCTTCGCAGATAAACCCGCACTCCCAGCGGCCATCAGCCAGTTGCACTTTGCCTAAACCCAGTGGCGCCGGAATACCGGTGAGGAATGAGCCCAGTTCGCGGCTTGGCAGTTCCCAGACTTCTACTTCGATGGCGACTCCATCTTGATCGACCCGAACCATGCCCGGCCGGAACGGCGGGCCGCCTGCCAGTGCATACAGCTGGTAGTCCGGCGAACTGTGGGTGGTTTCAACCAGGCGAGCGCCGCGCTGTTTGAGTTGCCAGTTCAACGCCAGGCCATCCAGATGCGCGCCGCACACGACCACACGGGCCATGTCGTTGCGGGCGATGGCGGCGGGCTTGTTCAACTGCGTATTCAGGTTGGCAATCAGTGGCAATTCAGTGTGGCGTTGCAGGGCGTCGGCCACACTCAGCAGGTATTGGTCGGTGAACACCCGGCCGAACAGCGTCACGCCCCAAGGCAGTCCGTTGTTCATGAACGCGCTCGGTACGGCAATGGCGGCGTAGTCCAGCAGGTTGACGAAGTTGGTGTAGTAGCCCAGGTCCGAATTGCGTAATACCGGCTCGGCTTGCAGCTCGGCGTTGGTCACCGGGCGGGGAATGCTTGGCGTTACGACGAAGTCCAGATCTTCCATGGCCTTGTCGCAGATCGCCTTGAGCGCTTGCAGACGGTACTGGGCGCGGAATGTATCTACACCCGTCACACCAGGCGCTTTGGCCAATACTGCACGTATCACCGGCAACACAGCGTCAGGATTGTTTTCCATCAGCTCACCCGCGACGCTGTATCGCTCAGCGACCCATGGACCTTCATACAGCAGGCGCGCTGCTTCAAGAAAGGGTGACAGGTCCAGAGTGACCGCTTCGCCACCCAGTTCGATCAGGCGGTTAACGGCTTCGCCAAACAGCTGCGGGCCTTGAGTGCAGCCAAAATACTCCAGGTCCTCGGCGCGTGGAACGCCGAAGCGGAAGGGCCGTGGCGCACCGAATGCCGAAGCGTCGTTCCACAGCGGGTTGCTGCGGCTGTATTCGTCACGCGGGTCGAGCCTGGCGGTCAGGCTCAGCAGTTGGCTGGCTTCACGCGCAGTGGCGGTGAAGGTCGTCACACAATCCAGCGTGCGGCAGGCCGGTACGACACCGGCGGTGGAGATCAAACCTTTACTGGCTTTCATGCCCACCAGATTGTTCAGCGCGGCTGGCACCCGGCCTGAGCCTGCGGTATCGGTGCCTAGCGAGAAACTGCTGACGCCCAGCGCTACGGCGAGTGACGAGCCCGAGCTGGAGCCGCCTGATGGATACTCTTTGAGCACGCTATTCGGGCAGGCGCCAAAGGGCGAGCGACTGCCGTTCAACCCGGTGGCGAATTGATCCAGATTGGTTTTGCCCATGGGGATCGCCCCCAGCGCCAACAGCTGTTCGACGATAGTCGCCGACCGTTCCGGCGTGTACGCATACGTCACGCAAGCTGCCGTGGTGGGAATGCCCGCCAGATCGATGTTGTCCTTGATCGAGAAAGGGATGCCATACAGCGGCAGGTCCTTGATATCGCGACCCTCCAGTGCGGCGAGGTAGGGCTCCAGTTCATCAACGCTGAGCAGATGAATGAACAGATGATATTCCGGGTTAAGCGCGACGGCTTTCTCCCGCAGGGCGAGGATCAGTTGGCGAGGTGTCAGGCTGCCGGATTCATAGGCAGCACGGACCGATTCCAGGCGCAGATCACGCAACGTTACTTCAAGGCTCATAGAAGAATTCCATCAAAAAGTAAAAGGATCAGTCGGCTTGCAGCACGACGACTCGCTGACCTGCACGCACTGCCGAACCGGGTTGGACGCGCACCTCGCGGACCACTCCGGCAGTCGGTGCCAGCAGCGGAATCTCCATCTTCATCGACTCCAGAATCACCAGCGCATCACCGGCTTCGACACGCTGGCCGACCTCGACCTGCACTTGCCAGAGGTTGCCGGCGATGTGGCTGTCGACACTGTGTTCCCCTGCCTTGAGAGGCGTTTCTTCGGTTAACGGCGCAACGGCTTCTTCGCTGTCGAAATTGGCCTGACCGCTGGCGATCCAGCGTTCACGTTCAGCGTTGAACGCCGCTTGTTGCTGGCGGCGGAATGCGGCGATGCCTTCGGCTTCGCGATTCAGGAATGCCTGATAGTCGGCGAGGTTCAGCGTGCTGTGTTCGATCTCGAGGTCATAACGGCCCAGCGGGAAATCACGACGGATGCGCAGCAGTTCTTCAGCGCTGACCGGGTAGAAACGGATCTGATCGAAGAAGCGCAGTAACCACGGCTTGCCATCGAATGCGGCGACTTCCCGGTAGCGGTTCCACATCTGCAAGGTGCGACCCACAAACTGATAGCCGCCCGGGCCTTCCATGCCGTACACGCACATGTAGGCACCACCGATGCCTACCGAGTTTTCGGCGGTCCAGGTGCGGGCCGGGTTGTACTTGGTAGTGACCAGTCGATGGCGCGGGTCCAGCGGCGTAGCGACCGGTGCGCCGAGGTAGACATCGCCCAGGCCCATGACCAGATAGCTGGCTTCGAAGACGGTGCGCTGCACTTCGTCCAGGTTGGGCAGGTCGTTGATGCGCCGGATGAACTCCAGATTGCTCGGGCACCATGGCGCATCCTTGCGCACGGTAGTCATGTATTTTTCGATGGCGAGCTGACAGGCCGGATCGTCCCAGGACAACGGCAGATGAACGATGCGTGACGGTACTTGCAGGTCCTTGGCGGCGCAGACGGCGTCCCATTCGCCTGCAACGATATCGAGCAGTTGCGCCAGAGGTAATTGCTCCGGCCGGTAATGCACTTGCAGCGACCGAATACCGGGAGTCAGGTCGATCACGCCTTGCAGATGCTTGGCTTCCAGTGACTGCATCAACGCGTGTCCGCGAAAGCGCAGCACCAGATCCAGCTCAGGCGCGCCGATTTCCAGCAGCAGGTGCGTGTCGCCGGAGAGCCGCGCGACCAGACGGGTGTCGTCTGCGCCAATGTCCAGAACGATGGGTGACGTCAGTTCTGTGGGTGCGAGGCTTGCCCGCGAAGGTGTCAGAACAGGCAACGCGTCGTCTGCTTCGCGAATGAATTCGCTCCTACCGGACTTCGCCGCACTACTGTTCCCTGGTAGGAGCGAACTTGTTTGCGAGGAGGCCGGTACATTCGATGCGTCATTTGCGTGTGGAAAACCGGTCTCGCGAACAAGTTCGCTCCTACCGATAAATCCACGGGCCTGCTCAATACTCACCGCTTCAAACATCACCTTGTCCCCAGCCTTGAGCTGGCCCAACTGCCACAGGTCCGCTTCGATAATGGTCACCGGGCAGACGAAACCGCCCAGGCTTGGGCCGTCCGGGCCGAGGATCACGGGCATGTCACCGGTGAAATCCACCGCGCCAATTGCATAGGGATTGTCGTGGATGTTCGACGGGTGCAGTCCGGCCTCACCACCATCGGCCCGTACCCATTCCGGCTTGGGCCCGATCAGGCGCACGCCGGTACGGCTGGAGTTGAAGTGTACTTCCCACTGAGTGGCGAAGAACGTCTGCATGTAGTTTTCAGTGAAATATTCGGGGGCGCCGTGCGGGCCATAGATCACTCGGATGTGGCGTACGCTCGGCAAGTCTTCCAGTTGCGCGGTTGGGACTTGTTGCCCGGCGCTACGGTCAACCAACGGCGCAATGTGCAGCACGTCACCGGTACGCAGAGCCCGACCACCGTGCCCACCAAACTGGCCAAGGGTGAAGGTGCTTTTACTGCCCAGATAATCCGGCACATCCAGCCCGCCCCTTACGCACAGGTAACTGCGCGCACCGGCCCCGGCAATCGTGCCCAGTGCCAGTTGTGAACCTGCGGGCACGAACACGGCTGTGTTCAGCGGTTGCTGTTCGCCATCCAGCGTAAACGGAATAACGGCGCCTGTGACCACCACCACAGCGTCGGTATTGAAGCGCAGCAGTGGCCCACTCATGGTGATTTCCAATGCGGCGCAACCATCGGCGTTACCCAGCAAACGGTTGCCCTGACGCAGAGCGCGGCTGTCCATCGGACCGGACGGCGGCACGCCTACCGCCCAGTAACCCAGACGTCCCGGATAATCCTGGACGCTGGTTTGGGTGCCGCCACTGAGCACTTCAAAGGTGTGGGCGTGATAGATCAAGCCTTCCAGGCAACGGGTCCACGGCTGACCGCTGGCGAACGGGGCGTCGGCGATAATCTGCCGCAGGTAGTCGCGATTGGTTTCCACGCCATAAAGGCGGGTTTCGCTCAAGGCGCTGGCCAGTCCATCGCTGGCCAACTGGCGATTCGGTGCCCAACTGATCACCTTGGCGATCATCGGGTCGAAGAACGGCGGAATCTCGCAACCGGCTTCTACCCACGTATCGATACGCAGGCTTTTGCCATCTACAGCGGGGAAGTTCACCGCTGTCAGCAAACCAGGGCAGGGCTGAAAATCCCGTCCCGGATCTTCGGCGTACAGCCGCGCCTGAATGGCGTGGCCACTTGGCTTGAGCGCGGCTTGCAGTTCTGACAACGGCGGCAGGTCACCGGCTGCCAGTTGCACCATCCAGCTGACCAGATCCACGCCCCAGACTTGCTCGGTCACGCCGTGCTCGACTTGCAGGCGAGTGTTCACTTCGAGGAAGTAAAAACGCTGGTCGTCGCTGTCGAAGACAAACTCCACGGTCCCTGCACTGCGATAGTTGACCGCTTTGGCAAGCTTGATCGCGGCAACACACAACGCTTCCCCCATGCCATTAGGCAAGTTCGGCGCCGGGGTTTCTTCGAGGACTTTCTGGTTGCGCCGCTGTACCGAACAGTCGCGTACGCCAAGGGCCAGCACTTCACCGCAACCGTCACCGAAGACCTGCACTTCAAGGTGTCGGGCGCGCTGGATGTACTTCTCGATGAATACGCCGGAATCGCTGAAGTTATTCTGTCCGAGGCGTTTAACGGCTTCGAAGGATTCACCTAGTTCTGCCGCGTCGCGGCATACACGCATGCCGATACCGCCGCCGCCTGCTGTGCTTTTGAGCATCACCGGGTAACCGATAATTTCAGCCGCGCTCAGGGCGGCTTCGACGCTGTCCAGCAGCTCGGTGCCTTCGAGCATGGGCACACCGTGCGTCTTGGCCAGCGCACGGGCCGTGTGCTTGAGGCCGAAGACGCGCAGTTGCTCGGGCGTTGGCCCGACGAAAGCGATCCCCGCGTCTTCACAGGCTTGAGCGAAGGCGGCGTTTTCAGAAAGGAAGCCATAACCCGGATGGATGGCTTTAGCGCCGCTGGCTTTGGCGATGGCGAGGATTTTATCCACCGCCAGATAGGTCCCAGCCGCACCGCCTTCACCCAGACTATGGGCTTCATCGGCTTCCAGCAAATGCAGGCTGGCAGCGTCCGCTTCGGAATACACCGCGACGCCTTTGACGTGCAGTGCGCGCAAGGTGCGCAGGATCCGGCAGGCAATGGCACCGCGGTTGGCAATCAGCAGTTTGTCGAACATGTCTTGAACCCCGGAAGCCGATCAGCTCGACCTCAAACTGGGAAGCGGGCCGTCCCGCTATTGATGTGACTGCACGAGGGTCGTCCGTCGTGGTGTGTTCAGGTGCTGCAATACTTGAATTGCAATGCGGCCCTTGTGGGAGCGGTGCTTGCCCGCGAAGGCTGGACGCGGTTCACTTTAGATCGCGTCCAGCCTTATCGCGGGCAAGCACCGCTCCCACAGGTTCTAAGCAATCCCATAGCCCCGTGTAATCAATTCCAGACGTGCAATTCAGCCGGTGTCGGGTTGTAGCCGTTGCACGGGTTGTTCAGTTGCGGGCAGTTGGAGATCAGCACGATCACGTCCATCTCTGCGCGCAGTTCCACGTGCTTGCCGGGCGCGGAAATGCCGTCTTCGAAGGTCAGCCCGCCGTCAGCAGTCACCGGCACGTTCATGAAGAAGTTGATGTTCGGCCCGATGTCGCCTTTGCCTAAACGGCCGTCATGAACGCAGGCGCGCAGGTAGTTATCCCGGCAGCTGTGCATGTGGCGTTTTTCCAGGGCATAACGCACGGAGTTGCTCTCTTGCGCGCAGGCGCCGCCGAGGGTGTCGTGGCGACCGCAGGTGTCATCGACGATAGTCAGCATCGGCTTGCCGAGGTTGGAATACAGCACGCTGCCCGTCGTCAGATAAACGCTGCCCTGACGGCGCAACGTACGTTGCACGTCATAACGCTCGCGAGGGTTGGCGAGGCTGAAGAACAGCGTATCGACCGCCTGATTACCTTCCAGATCAAGGATGCGCAGGGTTTGTCCGGCCTTGAGTTCGGTCAGCGACGGTTCGCCTGCCGGGATGTGTGTAGTAGTGGTCGGGATGTTGGAATGCAGATTCATGACAATGCTCCTCAGGCGAACAGGCGGTCGGTGTTGATGAAACCGCGCTCGTTTTCCGGGCGGGACGTGCGGCAGTGCTCGGCGACGCTGGCGTCGGCTTTCATCCAGCTCAGCTGGAGTGGCTGCGGCGCGTATTCCGGGTTGGGGTCCATGGGGTGTTGCAGGGCCGTGAGTACCACCAGCGTGTCCATCGGCGCATACAGCTCGATGTAGTCACCCGCTTTGGAGTTGTTCGGTACGAAGTGCAGCTTGCCAGCGTCGTCAACGCTGACGCGGCTGAACAGGTTCAAGGTCATCAGCAGGTCGGACAACCCCAGCCCCCATTTGCCCAGCTCGACCAGCAGGTTGTCGACGCCGTTGCGGAAAAAGCCGTTGCGCAGTTCCTGATAGCGGCCCTGGCCGTATTTCTCCGCGACTTCGTCGGCACAGAGCACGCCGCCGATGCTGTCGCTCCAGCCGCAGGTGTCAGCTGTGATCGCAGTCAGTACACGGCCCATGTCCGAATACAGACAGTGACCGCTGGTGAGCTTGGCGGTGTGTTGGCATTTGAGGCTGTCGGGCAGGTTCAGGCGCTCGGTTTTTTCGTGGGCGTTGAGCATCGTCAGGCTGACGTTGGCGTTGCCGTTCAAGTCGGTGAGGCGCAGCAGTTCACCACGCTTGAGGATGAACGAACGATGGCCGCCACCGGGCAGCAGTTCTTCGGCAAAGACCGGGAATAACGTGTTTGTGGTCATGAGCAATGTCCTTTAAGCCTGTTGCAGCGAATCAAGCGCGGCGCGTGCTGCGCGGCGGTCGCTGTTCAGAGGGATGTCGTAAGTGATGCGCGCGCCATAAGCGCCGGGGGCGTGTGGGTCGATGCGCACTTTGTCGAAGACCAACAGCCGAGTGCCGAGGTTGAAGCCTTCGGACAGGTCGTGAGTGACCATGAACACGGTCAGTTGGGTCTCGCGCCACAGCTCCAGCAACAAGGTGTGCATGTCTTTGCGAATGCCGGGGTCGAGGGCACCAAACGGCTCGTCGAGCAGCAATACTCTAGGTTTCATGATCAGCGCCTGAGCGATGGCTAGACGCTGTTGCATGCCGCCAGACAGCTGCGCGGGGTATTTATCCAGCGCGTGACCGAGGCCGACTTTTTGCAGCAGCTGTGCAGCCTGTTCCCTGGCTTCGCGCTTGGCGGTGCCAAACAACCGACCCAGCAGTGCCGAGCGCGGTAATTCGAGGCCCAACGCGACGTTGTCCAGCACCGAAAGATGCGGGAACACCGAATAGCGCTGGAACACCACGCCGCGACTGGCATCCGGCTCGCTCGCCAGCGCCTTGCCGTCCAGGGTGATGCTGCCTTTACTGGCGACTTCCTGACCCAGCAACAGGCGCAGAAAGGTTGACTTGCCGCAGCCCGAAGCGCCCACCAGTGTGCAGAACTCACCTTCAGCGACGCTCAGGTTCAGGCCTTCGAGCACCACCAGATCGTCGTACTGCTGCCAGACGTTGTTGACTGAAATGAAGCTCATCCGCGTGCCCCCTCATACCATGGGAAGGCTTTGCGGGTCAGCGCCTTGAGGCCCCAGTCCATCAACCAGGCCAGCAGGGTGATCCAGATCACGTAAGGCAGAATCACATCCATGGCCAGGTAACGCCGCACCAGGAAGATTCGATAGCCCAGGCCATCGGTGGAAGCGATGGCTTCGGCAGCGATCAGGAACAGCCACGCCGAGCCCAGCACCAGTCGCAGAGCAATCAGCAGACGTGGCAGCAATTGCGGCAGGATCACCCGCAGGATCAGCGTCCAGGTGGAGGCGCCCAGGGTTTGCGCCTTGATCAATAGTTCGACGGGGATTTCCCGGGCGCGCTGTTCAAGGTCCCGCGCCAGAATCGGCGTGATACCGATCACGATCAGCATCACTTTCGACAGCTCGCCCAACCCGAAGACAATGAACAGGATTGGCAGAATCGCCAGCGGCGGCACCATCGACAGCACCGTCAGCAGAGGCGATAACGGCGCGCCGAATAACGGCAGGATCCCCGAGGCAATGCCCAGACACAGACCCAGCAGCGCGCTGATACCCAAGCCGATCCCCAAACGTTGCAGACTGGAACCGGTGTCCTGCCACAGCAGATAGCCGCCGCTGCGTTGGTCCTCGGTGAAGGCCATGCGTTTTACCGCGTCGGCCATCTGTACCGCGCTGGGCAGCAGCTTGTCGTTGGGGTTTTCCGTCAGCCGTGTTGCCGAGCCCGTGAAATAGGCGAACAGCAGCAAGGCAAACGGCAGGAGTACCAGAATCAGACGGCTGGCGCGATCCGGGCGGCGATTTATCAAGCGCATGGCAATGACCTTTCAGCGGGACCCGGATTACAACTTGCCGTCGGCAGCCATCTGCACGTAACTCGGATCGAAGTGCAGCTTCTGGTTGGCCTTGTCACCGGAGGTCACGCCATTGGCGAAGGTCATGCCCACTGCGCTGGAGTCCTTGGCACCTTCACCGAGCAGGCCATGTTCGAAGGAGAAGTTGGCGACTTTGCGCATGGTGTCCGGCAGTTGTTTGCTGGTAGCGAACTCAAGCGCTTCCTTGGGCGTTGCGAACAGTTTGGTGGTGTCCAGTTGCGCCTGGAACCCGGCCAGATCGGTACCCGAGGCTTTGGCCATGTGCTCAAGAGCAGCTTTGCTTTGGGCGTTTTTCGCGTTCATCAGGGCGACCACTTCAAACCATGCGCCGGTGAGGGCCTTGCCCAGTGCCGGGTTGTCTTTCAGGGTCTGGGTGTTGACCACCATCATGTCCATGATCTCGCCAGGGATCTGGCTGGAGTTGAACACTTCGGTGACGCCGGGCTTGGCCTTGATATCCGCCAGCATCGGGTTCCAGGTGGTGACAGCTTGCACGTCATCGGTGTTGAAAGCCGCAGAGATATCCGCGTCGGACGTGTTAACGACTTTCAGGTCCTTTTCTGCAAGATCGACGCTGTCCAGTGCGCGGGCCAGCAGGTAGTGGGAAACGGAAAGCTCTACCAGATTGACGTCCATGCCTTTGAGGTCGGCGACTTTCTTGCCAGCGCCCTTGATCACGATGCCGTCGTTACCGTTGGAGAAGTCGCTGACCACCAGTGCGGTGCTTTCCACGCCGCCCGCGGCCGGGATGGTCAGTGCGTCCATGTTGGTCATGGTGCAGCCATCGAACTGGCCAGCGGTGTATTGGTTGATGGATTCGACGTAATCGTTGAGCTGAGTGACATCGATTTTGATGTCGTACTTTTTCGCCCATTTATCGACGATGCCTTGTGTGCCTGCGTATTCCCAGGGCATCCAGCCGGCATAAATCGTCCAGCAAACATTGAATTCTTTTTTAACGGCGGCGTGTGCCGGGGAGAGGATCGATGCAGCGATGAGGCCTGCGGTGAGCAGACCTAATAGACGGGACTTTTGCATGTGTTTACCTCCAGTAGCGAAAGAAAGGCGATCAGGAGCAACGCGACACCACTGGTGTCCTGTCTCCCGGGCTTTTATCCCGCCGTGTAACCTCTACTGGAGGTCGCCAACTCTCGGACCAGCCACTCGCCAAAGGCGAGCCGGAACCCTAGTCAGCTATTGCAAATTGTGGTGCCGCGAACCTGAGTTGACTCCTGCACACGGTTTGGTAAGCGAGAGTTGTGCCAAGTCACGGGGAAGCCCGCACGCCGTGGCTGACAGCGAAATTCCTGTTTCAACAGGCGCTTGTTTTTGCCGCGACATGGTGCGCAGGCGCACCGCGATGGAGCGGCAGTTCGTCAGGTGACAGGCGGATCAGGGCACTGGAGGGCCTTTTTAATGTCTTATTTTCGTCTGTTGCAGCTTGATAGACGCCGACCAGCGTCGCTGGTGTGTGCCCTACTGCGGTCCTGGAGGCCGCCATGTATCGACGAACCTTGCTCATCGTTTTGCTGGCCCTGAGTCTTGCAGGTTGCTACACCGACTCAGGCTACTATTCCTCCCGGGTGACGGAGTTGCCGACCACTTACGGAACCAGTGTTTACTCTTACGACAACGGCTACAGCTCAAATTACTATCAGGAGCAGCGCATCTATGTAGCGCCTCAGCCTCGCTATTATTCAGTGCCACAGGTGCGTTATTACTCACCTCCGCCTGTGCGCTACTACGCACCGCCTCCGGTGCCGCGTTATTACCAGCCAGGCCGTCCACCCGGTTACGGTTGGGGCGACAACCGTTATCGCGGCAACCCCGGTTATCGCCATCCGCCGCGTAATGATTTTCGTGGCAGTCCAGGTCGGTCCGGCCCTTCGTGGGGGGATGGTCATGGAGATGGCAGAGGCCACGGCGGTCCCGGCAGGGGCGGTGGACGAGGTGACGGTCGAGGCGGTCGCGGTGGCGATGGTCGAGGCGGGCATCGGTAGGTGAATCAAAAATGGCGCTCCATTGGGGCGCCGTTTTTTTATGAAGTTTATTAGGTCAGCCGATGCATGCCGGCTGTTTTAGCCGCCTTGGAATCGAACGTAGCGACATGGTCGCAGCCTGCGGCGTGCGCTGAACGCTCAATAAGACAATCGGCGAAGTCGGCGTTGGAGTCAGTAAAACGCCTCAGTGCTTGCCATACGGTCTCCGCGTTTTCCACTGTAAGCTCTCGCGTACGCAAAAGTGTTTCCAAAACAAGAACGATCTCTGATTTGCTGGATTTGTAGCTGGATTGCAAGACCCATACAAGCTCTACAATTGACACCAAGGCTATAAAACCCGGTTCGGAGACCGTTAGCGACTCGATCAGTTTCGAAGCTGTTGCCGATTGCCTGGCATCATCCTGAGCAACGTAACGCACTAAAACGTTGGTATCCAGACCGATCATTTAGCCTTGGATCCTTGTGCTTCAATGGCCAGATTCATGTCTTCAATACTGACCGGTTTGACTGGCTTGCGTATCAGTCCTTTCAAATCTTTGACCGAATGATTGGCGGCCATGATCGCGAACCTGCCATCCCCAATGTCCACGAACTCGATTCTGTCTCCCGTATCCAGTCCGAGAGATGCCCTGACTTGGGCAGGAATGGTGATTTGTCCTTTCGATGTCAACTTCGCGGCAGCCATGCTTTACTCCTGAAGATTGGTATTCCTTACTTTTAGGTAAGGAATACTAGTCTTTAGAACAAAGGCAATCAATACCCCGACAAATCCGCCAACGGATGTCGTCCTTCCCACGCCTTGCTGAAGTGCGCATCGATTACCGCCAGCGGAATCGTCGCGACGTCCTGCCAGTGCCAGTGGGGTGTGTTGTCCTTGTCGATCAGCCGCGCACGTACGCCTTCGCTGAATTCTGGATGGCGGCAACAGTTCAGGCTGATGGCGTACTCCATTTGCAGCACTTCGGCTAAAGACATGTGGCGGGCGCGCTGGATTTGTTCCCAGACCAGGTGCGCGGTCAGTGGGCAGCCGTGGATCAGGTTTTTTGCGGCGCGGGCCAGCAGCGCGTCATCGCTGTGCTGCAAATGGCTGATTGCAGTCCACGCGCAGGGCAGGTTGCCGACGTCGAGCAATTCGTCGATCTGCCCTCGGCGTGGCAGCCATTGTGCCTCGGGCAATTGGTTAAGGGCTTCATGTTGCAGGGCCTTGAGCAGGCTATTGAGCTGGATTGACGTTTGCTCTTGCCAGTTCAATTGCTGCAGGCCTTCGATCAAACCCTCCTGCTGCTCATCAAGCATGAAGCGATCAGCCAGATCCAGATCGAGCGCGTCGTGAGCATTGATGTGAGCGCCGGTCAGACCGAGGAACAGGCCGAGCTTGCCGGGCAGACGCGACAGGAACCAACTGGCGCCGACGTCTGGAAACAGCCCGATGCTGATTTCCGGCATCGCGAGCCGACTGCTCGGCGTCACGATGCGGGTACTTGCTCCCTGTAACAGGCCCATGCCGCCGCCGAGCACATAGCCGTGGCCCCAGCAAATCAAGGGTTTTGGAAAAGTGTGCAGGCTGTAATCGAGCCGATACTCGGCCGCGAAGAAACTGGCGGCCAGCGGTGGGACTTCGCCTGGATGTTCACGACACTGATCCACCAGCGAGCGCACGTCGCCCCCGGCACAAAAGGCTTTCGCGCCATTGCCACGCAGCATCACACAGACGACTTTTTCGTCACTGGCCCAGCTATCAAGCTGATCCTGCAGGGCGAGGATCATGGGCAATGACAGCGCATTCAGTGATTGTTCGGCGTCCAGGGTGGCGATGCCGATGCGTGCGCCATCCTGAGCCGGAAATTCTTCAAATTGCAGATTCATCGTGACCTCTCGAGGGCAATGCGTGTACCCAACACAGGTGTGATAGTCCTGCATCGGGTTAAGTTGCATGAGGTTCAGTGTAGGAAAGGGCAGGGCGCGACGCGCTGATTGACATTGGCGGCCAGCTTTCCTAGTGTCCGCGCATTGATTTCAGGGTATGACCATGACAAGCGATGACCGTATCAAACTTGAACCCAGCTGGAAGCAGGCACTGCGTGAGGAATTCGAGAAGCCTTACATGGGCCAGTTGCGCGAGTTCCTGCGCCAGGAGCATGCAGCAGGCAAGGAAATCTACCCGCCGGGTCCGCTGATTTTCAACGCGCTGAATTCAACGCCGCTGGACAAGGTCAAGGTAGTGATTCTGGGGCAGGATCCTTACCACGGTCCGGGTCAGGCGCACGGACTGTGCTTCTCGGTTCAGCCGGGCGTGCCTGCTCCACCGTCGCTGGTCAACATCTATAAAGAGCTCAAGCGCGACCTGAACATTGATATGCCTCGCCACGGTCACCTGCAATCCTGGGCTGATCAAGGGGTGTTGATGCTAAATACCACGCTGACCGTTGAGCGCGCCAATGCAGCGTCCCACGCGGGTAAAGGCTGGCAGCATTTCACCGATAAAGTCATCGAAACGGTCAGTGCTCAGCAGCCGCATCTGGTGTTCATGCTGTGGGGCGCCCATGCCCAGAGCAAACAGAAACTGGTGGATGCCACCAAACATCTGGTACTGACCTCGGTTCACCCGTCACCGCTGTCGGCCTATAAAGGCTTTCTGGGTTGCGGGCACTTCAGCCGGGCGAACAAGTATCTTGAGCAAAACGGTATGGCGCCGATTGAGTGGCGATTGCCGCAGGATTGAGGTGCTGCTGCGTTAGTCTGGAAATCGCGTTGTCTCGTGGCAAACAATTGACCTGTAGGAGCTCACGAGCGCCGCGAGGCAGCGATAGCTTTCTGTCTGATACACCGCTATCGCGGCCTCGCGGTGCTCGTGCGCTCCTACAGATTGGTTGTGTCAGGAACAAGGAAATCTCAGTCTGCGGGTCGTTTGTTCCAATACCGAAAAATCGGCTCAGCCAGAAACAGTACGAACAACAACCTCATCACCTGCATCGCAGTCACCAATGGCACTGACAGTTGCAGCACTTCTGCCGTCAGGCTCATTTCCGCGATGCCGCCGGGCATCATGCCCAGGGTCAGTGAACGCAGATCCAGGTGGGTAGCAGTAGCCAGTGCGAAAGCGGCTAGGGCGGCGATGAGCATGGTCAGGGCGGTGCCGAGCAGTGTCCTGGCGATGAAGGACGGTGCGCGGCGAAAGAACTGACGATTGAAGTGGCAACCCAGCCCGCTGCCGATCAACCACTGACCGATCTGGCTGCTGCCGTCTGGCAGACCAATATGCAGGTCGAAGCTGACACTGATGGCTGCACTGACCAGTAACGGGCCGAATAACCAGGGGTTCGGCTGCTTCAGCCGTTGCCAGAGCCAGGCCACTGCGGCACCCAGCGGGAACAATACTGCCAGCCATAGCCAGTTGACGCTTCCGGCATGGACAATCGGCGTGCCTTCGCCCATCAGGTATTTGAAAATTGCCGGAATGCAAAGCACCACCATCAGTACCCGCAGGCTTTGCCCGGCGGCGACGCTACTGAGAATGGCGCCATTGCGCGAACCGAGGTTGACCATTTCCCCCGAGCCACCGGGCATGCTGGAGAAGTACGCCGTTGCGCGGTCTTCTCCAGTGCGAAGCATGAGCCACACGCCGACGACACTGGAAAGACTGGTGATCAGTGCAGCGAGAAAAATCAGCCCGAAATGTGCCATCACTTGCTCGATCACGACCGGGGTGAAGTGCAAGCCAATGCCGATGCCGACAATCCATTGGCCGCATTTGCGGCCGCCGGGAATTTCAGCGAGTTGCCAAGGCGTCAGGCAACGAACGAGGATGATCGCCAATAGCGAGCCGACCATCCAGGGAAGAGGCCAGCCGACCAGGCTGGCGAGGTAACCGCCAGCCAGGCCTACCAGCGGTGTTGCCCACCAGCTTTTGAACGGTCGTTCAGACACTGGTCGCGGCACGGCGTTGGGCAGTGCGTTTGCGCCAGATACGGACGACCGGGAACAGCAACATGAAGATGGTCAGCGCCCAGACGCCCATGGTGATCGGGCTGGACCAGAGAATCTCCATCGCACCGTTGGAAATCGACAACGCGCGACGCAGGTTCTGCTCCATCAAACCGCCCAGAATGAAGCCCAGCAGGATTGGCGACAGCGGGAAATCCAGCTTGCGCAGGATGTAACCGAAGATGCCGATGCCGACCATCAGGAACAGATCGAAGGTGGTGGCGTGTACGGCATAGACGCCGATCCCGGTGATGATTGCGATCACGGGCACCAGTGCCCAGTTCGGCACATTGAGGATGCGGGTGAAGATGCGGATCATCGGAATGTTGAGGATCACCAGCATGACGTTGGCGATGAACAACGAAGCGATCAGGCCCCAGACGATATCCGGCTGCTGTTGGAACAGCATCGGCCCCGGTGTGATGTTGTACAGCGACAAGGCGCCGATCATCACCGCTGTGGTGCCGGAACCTGGAACGCCGAGTGTCAGCATGGGCACCAGAGCGCCACACGCCGAAGCGCCGATTGCGGTTTCAGGCGCAGCCAGACCGCGCATATCGCCCTGGCCGAACTTGCCACTGGCACCGGCAATACGTTTCTCGGTCATGTATGCCACGGCACTGGCCAGTGTCGCACCGGCGCCCGGCAGTACGCCCATGATGAAGCCCAGCAAACCGCAGCGGATGTTAACCACGAACACCGCGCCCGCTTCCTTGAGGTTGAACAACATGCGCCCGGTGGCTTGCACCGCTTCCTGACCACGATGGGTTTTTTCCAGCAGCAGGAGAATTTCACTGATGGAAAACAGACCCAGTACCAACACCACGAACTGGATACCGTCAGTCAGGTGGATGTTGTCACCGGTGAATCGGTACACGCCGCTGTTGGCATCGATCCCGACGGCCGACAGGAACAGACCAATCAGGGCTGCAATAAAGGTTTTGACAGGCCTATCACCTGCCATACCGCCAAGGCAGACGATGGCAAATACCATCAGCACGAAATATTCCGCAGGTCCGAAGGCAATCGCCCATTTCGCCAGTATCGGAGCGAACAGCACCATGCCGCAGGTGGCGATAAAGGCACCGATGAACGAACTCCATGCCGAAAGCGACAGGGCAACGCCTGCCAGGCCCTGACGTGCCATTGGGTAACCGTCGAGCGTGGTCATGACGGTCGATGCTTCGCCTGGAATGTTCAGCAGGATCGAGCTGATCCGGCCGCCGTATTCACAGCCCAGATACACCGCTGCCAACAGGATCAGCGCCGATTCCGGCGGCAGGCCCAGAGCAAAGGCAATCGGGATCAATAGCGCGACGCCGTTGATAGGCCCCAGGCCCGGCAGCAGCCCGACCACGGTACCGATCAGCGTCCCGCACAGTGCGGTAATGAGATTGTATGGAGTCAGTGCAACGCCGAAGCCCTGGCCCAGATAGCTGAAAGTATCCATTTATTAGTTCTCCAGAACGTTGAGCAGGCCCAGAGGCAACGGAACGTCCATGGCTTTATCGAATAGCAGGTAAAGGCCGACGCTCATCAGAATCACCACGATCACGCTGGGCACCCAGCGGCCGCCATACAGGCGTGCCATGGGAATGCCGATCAGGATGCTGCTGAGGATGAAGCCCAATGGCTCGAAGGTGCCGGCAAAAATCAGCAGCAAGACCACGCACGCGACGATCTTGACGATGGTTTCGCGATCCAGTGCAGGCTCTTCTTCGGTGTGCACGATGGGGGCCGGACGGAACAGCATGTAGATCAAGGCCAGGCTCATCAACCCGAGCATCAGCAGGGGAAAAGCCCGGGGGCCAACCGGCTCGTAGGAGAACGGCGCCTGATAGGGCCAGGCCATGACTGCCAGACCGGCACAGACCAGTAGCAATACGGCGGCAAAAATACGTTGGATCACCATGGTGAAAACTCCCGGGTTGCGCTGCCGCGCAGGCAGCTGCAACCGCTAGTCAGTCAGTTGATCACTGAATCAGGCCGAATTCCTTGGCCAGGGTCTTGTAGTCAGCAACCTGCTTCTTCACATAGGTGTCCAGCTCTGCACCGGTCATGGCGAACGGGAACAGTTCACGCTGGTCACGCAGCTTGGCGAACTCCTCCGAAGCCAGCAGTTTGTCGAACGCGGCTTTCCACCAGTCGTACTCTGCATCGGTGACTTTTGGCCCCAGGTAGAAGCCGCGAACCACGGGCCAGACGATGTCGTAACCTTGCTCTTTGGCGGTCGGAATGTTTTTCATTTCCGGTTCGTCCAGACGCTTCTCGGAGAACACGGCCAGCAGGCGCATGTCACCACTGAGGATGTGCGGCATGGAGTCGGAAATGTCGGTACTGCCCACCTGAATGTGGCCGCCGAGCAGTGCGGTGGCGATTTCACCGCCGCCTTCGAGGGCGACATATCGCAAGTCGCGCGGGTTGATACCGGCCGCCTTGGCGATCAGGGCGGTTTGCATCCAGTCCTGGCTGCCGACGGTGCCACCGGAGCCGATCACGACTTTGCTTGGATCGGCCTTGAGCGCCTTGACCAGATCGTCGAGGGTTTTGTAAGGCGAATCGCTCTTCACGGCGATGGCACCGTAGCTGGTTCCCACTGCGGCCAGCCAGCGCACAGCACCTTCATCAAAACGTCCGAACTTGCCTTGCGCCAGGTTCAGCAACGATCCGCTTGACCAGGCTACCAGCGTGCCCGCGTCAGCAGGGCGCTGGGCAACGACCGCGTTGTAAGCCACAGCGCCAACCCCACCGGGCATGTAGGTTACGCGCATCGGTTTGGTAAGGATTTTCTCGTTGATCAGTGCGCTCTGTACCAGCTTGCAGGTCAGGTCGAAGCCGCCACCCGGCGAGGCCGGGGCGATACATTCAGGGCGCTTGGGTTCGTCGGCCGCGAACAGTTGCGTGGCGAGCATCATGCAGCCAGCAGCCAGCGCGAAACGACGCAAGGATAAAGTCATGGTCAGTCTCCAGATTTTTGTTTTTGGATGTACAACGGTGTTCGATTCGGTTTTACAGGCGGCCACAACAGGGCGAGCCAGTAAGCGGCGTCATCGCAGTGAATGAATATCGAAAGGCAACGAGAATGCGCCCGCAATGGAATGCGTGCAGCGGCCGGTCAAGGCGAAAGCGTCGGGATGGGAATTACAGGCGGGCGGGATAGCCCTGGACATTGGCTGTGTCATGGTCGACTCCATTCTTGTTCTTATTGTGAAAGCACATCATGGTGCTTTTCTTTAACGGCCGCTGAAACGGCACGTCTTGTCGCAAACAGCCCGATGTTAATCAGCGAAACTTTCATAAACCTTTCAGCTACCTTTCAATGACCATTTAAATTGCGTTTAGAGTGGTTTCAGTGCTTCACAGCCCGTGGCGCGCCTGTAAACTCCGGGCTCCACAAAAGCCACGCACTCAGGAGAAGTCGATGCGTGTTCTTCTCGTCGAAGATCATCTGCAATTAGCCGAAAGCGTTGCCCAGGCTCTCAAAGGGGCCGGGTTGACCGTCGATGTATTGCACGATGGTGTGGCGGCTGATCTGGCGTTGAGCAGCGAGGAATATGCTGTGGTGATTCTCGATGTCGGCCTGCCGCGCATGGATGGCTTTGAAGTACTGGCGCGGCTGCGCGGGAGGGGCAAGAACCTGCCCGTCCTGATGCTGACTGCGCGCAGTGACGTGAAGGACCGCGTACATGGCCTCAATCTCGGGGCCGACGACTATCTGGCCAAACCGTTTGAGCTTTCCGAGCTGGAAGCCCGGGTCAAAGCCTTGTTGCGCCGCAGCGTGTTGGGTGGCGAACGGCAGCAGCGTTGCGGGGTGCTGGCCTACGATCTGGATACACGCCGATTCACCTTGGGTGATGAATTGCTGACTCTGACGTCTCGGGAGCAGGCAGTGCTTGAAGCGCTGATTGCCCGGCCGGGACGGGTGATGAGCAAGGAGCAGGTGGCTTCTCAGGTGTTTGGCCTGGATGAAGAAGCCAGCGCAGACGCTATCGAAATCTACGTGCATCGGCTGCGTAAAAAGCTCGACGGCCATCCGGTGGCGATCGTGACTTTCCGGGGCCTTGGCTATCTGCTGGAAAGCCGCGATGAGCAGCCATAACAGTCTGCGTTGGCGGCTACTGTGGAATCTGGGCGTATTGCTCACCGTGCTGATGCTGGCCAGCGGACTCAGCGCTTACTGGAACGGTCGGGAAGCCGCTGACATTGCCTATGACCGAACCTTGCTGGCTTCGGCGCGAACCATTGCGGCCGGGGTTTCACAGCGTGATGGGACGCTGAGTGCCGATGTGCCCTACATCGCTCTGGATACCTTCGCCTATGACAGCGCGGGTCGCATCTATTACCAGGTCAATGACATCAACCGTAAGCTGATTTCTGGTTACGAAAATCTGCCGCCTCCACCTCCCGGTACGTTGCGCACCGATGATTACCCGGCGTTGGCGAGCTTCTACACTGCTCGCTATCAGGGACAATCAGTGCGAGTGGTCAGTCTGCTCAAGCCGGTCAGCGAGCCAAACATGAACGGCATGGCCGAGATTCGCGTTGCCGAGACTGAAGAAGCTCGTGTCAGCATGGCGCGCAGCTTGATGGCCGACACGTTGTTGCGCCTGGGTATGTTGGGTGCCGGTGCGTTGTTGCTTGTTTGGTTCACGGTCAGCGCTGCCCTGCGGCCGCTGGAACGCTTGCGCAGCGAAGTCGAATCACGTCAGCCCGATGATTTGCGCGCCTTGCCTTTGGTCGAGGTTCAGCACGAGCTGCATCCATTGGTTAACGCACTCAACCATTTTACCGAGCGTCTGCGTCAGCAGTTCGAGCGACAGGCGCAATTTATCGCTGATGCCGCCCATGAGCTGCGCACACCTTTAGCAGCACTCAAAGCGCGGGTCGAGTTGGGTCTGCGTGACCCCGAGCCTGCGCATTGGCGTACCACGCTTGAAGCCGCGGCCCAGGGCACTGACCGCCTGACTCATCTGGCCAATCAGTTGTTGTCACTGGCACGCATCGAGAATGGTGCGCGTGCGATTGCCGAGGGTGGGGCGCAAACCCTGGACCTTAGCCAGTTGGCGCGCGAACTGGGCATGGCGATGGCACCGCTGGCCCATGCTCATGGTGTTTCCCTCGCCCTTGAGGCGGATGAGCCGGTCTGGTTGCGGGGCGAGCCGACACTGCTTAACGAGCTGTTGAGCAATCTTATCGATAACGCGTTGGCGCACACGCCTTCGGGCGGCAACGTGATCCTGCGGGTCAGCGCGCCGGGGGTACTTGAGGTCGAGGATGATGGTCCCGGCATTCCCGAAGCTGAGCGCAGCCGCGTCTTCGAGCGCTTCTACCGCAGCCGTCAGCAGGGCAAGGGATCAGGTCTGGGGTTGGCGATTGTCGGCGAGATATGCCGCGCGCATCTGGCGCAGATCAGCCTTCATGACGGCGCTGCAGGTGGGCTTAAAGTGCGGGTGAGTTTTATAGCGGCGCAGTAGGCTTTGAGCCCATTGGCAATTCTATGGGAGTGGGCGGCATTCCGACTTGCCCGCGATAAACGATAACGCGGTATGTCTCCAGGCTGCGTCTCATACATCGCGGGCAAGCCACGCTCCCACAGGTTTGATGTGATCCCGCGATTGGCGCGATGCCGTGGGACCGGATTTAGCCGGGAATGGTCCGGTACAGTCGCTGCATTTCTGTCGTCACTCAGGCAGTCTTCCCGGCTAAAGCCGGTCCCACGACATCTGATGAGCGTGAAGTCCGGCACCTTTGAGCTGTCAGACATGCCGGTATCGCGTTCCTAGTAAAGCATCATCTTCGCTTCATCCATTTCGGCACCCAAAGTTCCGCCGCTCGTGTCCAGCCCCAGTTGTTGAAACGCCGGAAGGCTGCTCAGCTCGATCTGACTATAAGGATGGCTCGTGCCCTGATAGATGTGGACGGTGGCGATTTGCACCAGATCGATGTAATCCGCTGATTGCGATACTCGGGTGAAGTCCTGGAAGCTTCCGGGAACGGAGGCCAGCATGTCGGGGAAATCCCATGAGCGCAGCAGCCGTTCGCCGATAACCGGGTGGATGGCCTCGATAACATGGTTGAGGCTGACCGGGTCAGCCAGCAGTTCGAAGTGATCTTCAGCGTAAGTCAGGATCGGTAGTACGCCGATCAAATGGATCAACCCGGCGAGCGTTGCCTTGTCTGGCTTGAGTGAAGGTCGACGATAGCTCAGCGCATAGCTGATGCCTGCTACTTGCAGGCTCTGCTTCCAGATTTCGCGCAACTTGCGTTCAACCACTTCGGACTTGGCGTGGAACATTTGTTCTACCACCAGCCCAATGGCCAGGTTACAGGTGTAGTTGACACCAAGCCGGGTAATCGCCGTATTGACGTCACTGACTTCAAAGTTCGGGCGCAACAGAGGGCTGTTCACCACTTTGATCAGGCGTGCTGAAAGTGCGGTATCGCTACCAATCACCCGGCTCAGCTCGGCAACGCTGATTTCGGTATTTTCGGCAGCCAGGCGAATCTTTAATGCTACTTCCGGAAGGGTAGGCAAGAACAAGGCGTCTCTATCGATCGCCTTGATCAAGTTCCTTTGCACCTCTTCAGCCATCTCGCTCATGTCGCATCTCGTAGACGTTTGGGTAGTCCCGTGCCTCTTCTTGCCAAGGGTGCGAAGAGGCGGAACAGGTATGCAGACATTTCCAGCGTGAAGGTGTTCGCCTGGGTCAGCGCTGTGTTTCGAGTTTACTGTCCAGCGTGTACGGCAACTCAGCCAGCTGCAGAGCAGGCCCTTCCGGTGAGCCGAGTAGAATCTGGGCGTTTTCGACCGCATCGGCCTGAAGCACAGCCAGCAGTTCTAGCCCGTTTTCAGCCCGTGCCGCGAGGACGACGTTGCCGACGGCGCTGGCATGCACCGGCGAAAACAGCGCCGTGCCGGGCTCTGGAAGTTCCTGGTCAGCCAGCGTCAAACGATAAAGGCGGCGTTTGAGCTTGCCGAGATACTGCATGCGCGCAACGATTTCCTGGCCGGTGTAGCAGCCTTTTTTGAAGCTCACCCCGCCAACCGCCTGCAGGTTGAGCATTTGCGGGATGAACTCTTCGCGCGTGGCGCCGAACACCTGACCGATACCGGCACGGATCTGACCCAGCTGCCAATCGTTCAGCGTGCCTTCGCCCAGTTGGGCCGCCAGACGTGACTGAACGTCGTGATCGGCGCGTGCCCATAATTCGGCTCTGGCGGGGGAGACCCGAATGGCAATCAGGTCGTTGGCGCGGACCACCGAATCGGTGTCCTGGGGAAGGTCAAGGCCAAGATTGACCAGCGCGCCGTCGCCGTTATGCAGGCCGAATCGCACCCAGGAGGCACTTTCATCGGTCAACTTCGATTTAGAGAATACGGCGTATTTTTTCAGATCAGCCAGTTGGGGCTCGATCAGTTCGCTGGCCATCGCCAGCAGGCAGCCGTCGCCTTCAAGCAGGATGCGAAAGCTTGATTGCATGCGGCCCTTTTGCGTGCAGCGCGCACCCAGAGTGGCTTTGGCGTCACTCAGGTAATTGAGGTTGCAGGTCAATTGGCCCTGCAGGAATTTGCTGGCATCGACGCCGCGGACGGCGAGAACACCTTCATGGGAAAGCGGGCAGTAGAAAGCTGTATCGGCCATGAGTCATCGCAACGGGAAAAAAGTCTGGGGCACATGATAGTGCCGAGTCCGGATAATAGGTACATGAAAACTACTGCGACTATTGCGAGGTTCGCTCATGCGGCCTGCGGTTGTATACTCGCCGCCTATTTTGAGGAGCGCTCCATGGTCGAAGACGTCGAACTCAACCGCCTTTACTGGCACAGCCGCCGTGGCATGCTTGAACTGGATGTGCTGCTGGTACCGTTTGTCCGGGAAGTTTACCCGACGCTCAATGATGTCGACCGCGATCTGTATCGCCGCCTGTTGACCTGTGAAGATCAGGACATGTTTGGCTGGTTCATGCAGCGTGCCGAATCCGAAGATGCAGAGCTGCAGCGCATGGTTCGCATGATTCTGGATCGTGTCCAGCCAAAGTGACCGTTTTGAATGCCACTGGCATGCCTCACGGGCACTGCTGGTGGCGTATGGGGTTGCGCAACTTCTGGCGCTGATCTCGCTTTATATGCTCGCAGTCCCAGGTTGGGCGTTGGTTCTCGGCCTTATTTTGTGTGTAGCGCAAGGCATCTGCGTGTTACCCGGCTCAATTCTGCTGAGTCGTTCCACTGCCTTTACCGGGCTGCGGCGCAATGCCGAAGGCTGGCAGTTGTGGAGTCAGCGCCACGGCTGGCAGCCCGTGCAGTTGTGTCGCGACAGCATGGCGCTGCCTCTGATGGTCGTGCTGCGCTTTCGCCTTGCGGGTGAAAGTCGCAGCAGATGGCGTATGACGCGCGGTCTGTGTATCCCTCGCGACGCCATGGAGTCGGATGTTCACCGGCGTCTGCGACTACGACTGAAGTTCAGCCGACGTAGGTGGGCGGCACCAGAATAGTGTCGAGCGCTTCAGGCAGCATGTCCGGATAGTCCAGCGTGTAGTGCAGGCCGCGAGACTCTTTGCGCTCCATGGCTGACCTGATCATCAGTTCCGCTACCTGAGCAAGGTTCCTCAGTTCAATCAGGTCTCTGCTGACTTTGTAGTTGCTGTAGAACTCATCGATTTCATCAAGCAGCAGGCGCACCCGGTGTTGGGCGCGCTGCAAACGTTTATTGGTCCGCACGATCCCCACGTAGTCCCACATGAAGCGACGCAGCTCGTCCCAGTTGTGGGCGATGATGACGTCTTCATCGGAGTCGGTCACCTGACTGGCATCCCACATCGGCAAAGGCGCGACTTCCGGGATCTGTGGCAGTTGTTCAAGAATGTCTGCTGCCGCCGAGCGGGCATAGACGAAGCACTCAAGCAGCGAGTTGCTTGCCATGCGGTTGGCACCGTGCAGACCAGTACAGCTGGTTTCGCCAATGGCATACAGATTAGGCACGTCGGTGCGCCCGCGAGAGTCCACCACCACGCCGCCACAGGTGTAATGCGCGGCAGGTACCACAGGAATCGGCTGGCGGGTGATGTCGATGGCGAACTCCAGGCAGCGCTCATAAACTGTCGGGAAATGGCTCTTGATGAAAGCCTCAGGCTTATGGCTGATGTCCAGGTAGACGCAATCAATGCCCAGACGCTTCATTTCGTGGTCAATGGCGCGGGCAACGATGTCTCGAGGGGCCAATTCGGCACGGGGGTCGAAGCGCTGCATGAAGCGTTCGCCGTTGGGCAGTCTGAGGTAGGCGCCTTCACCGCGAAGGGCTTCAGTCACCAGGAAGCTTTTGGCCTGTGGGTGATAGAGGCAAGTGGGGTGAAACTGGTTGAATTCCAGATTGGCTACCCGGCAACCTGATCGCCAGGCCATGGCGATGCCATCACCGCACGCGCCATCCGGGTTACTGGTGTAGAGGTAGACTTTGGCTGCGCCGCCGGAGGCCAGGACAGTGAAGCGTGCGCCATAAGTGTCGACTTCACCGCTGCTGCGATTAAGTACGTAAGCGCCCAGGCAGCGTTGTCCGTCCAGGCCAAGACGGCGTTCAGTGATCAAGTCGATGGCGACCTTTTGTTCCAGCAACTCGATATTTGGCCGTGATCTGGCCTGTTCCAGCAGCGTCGTGAAAATTGCTGCGCCGGTAGCATCCGCCGCGTGAATGATGCGCCGATGACTGTGACCGCCTTCGCGGGTCAGATGGAATTCAAAACCGCTGTCTTCGGGGCTTGAATGATCTTCGCGGGTGAAGGGTACGCCTTGATCGATGAGCCATTGAATCGCTTCGCGACTGTGTTCGACGGTAAAACGCACGGCGTCTTCATTGCACAGTCCGCCGCCTGCATCGAGCGTGTCTTCTACATGGGACTGCACCGTGTCGCTTTGATCGAGAACCGCCGCAACGCCACCCTGAGCCCAGAATGTAGAGCCATTGGCCAGCTCACCTTTGCTCAGAACCGCAATGCTTAGATGAGCGGGCAATGTCAGTGCGAGGCTCAAGCCTGCTGCGCCGCTGCCGATCACTAGTACGTCGTGTTGAAAATGTTGGCTCATCTATGAACTCCGCACGCTGCGGCCACTAGTATAAGTAAGGGTGTAGCGGCACAATAGCCGCGCCTTTATGGCAATGTGGAACTATGAAGGGCTCGGATTGTGATGCAGTCCGTGTCTGAATGCATACTGTTAGCGTCAGTTGGGTCGTAGATTGCGCAATACTGCGGCTATCTTCCTACGTACGGAGTGTTATTGGTCTCACAGCTGCTATCGGACTTCGGGAACTTTTTAGGGTGGTCCGGGTTCAATAGCTGGTTGCCTGTAGAGGGACGGCGTCGGCTTTGAGTGGGCTTATCAAGCTATCACCAGCGAATTCGACGACTAGATTATTCGCGCAGCCGACCTGGTTCGAGCTGCGTTTTTCCGTGCGGACCATTGAGCGTCCACAGGAAACTTGCCTGGAGGGGAGAACTTTTGCGAGAAGCCCGAGTCTATGTATGCAAGCCGACAGACTGGCTGGTACAGCGCTCCTTCAAGCTTTATGAGGAGTGTTCATGCTAACCCAGGAAGAAGATCAGCAGCTTGTCGAACGCGTTCAGCGCGGCGACAAGCGAGCTTTTGATCTGTTGGTGCTGAAGTATCAGCACAAGATTCTCGGGTTGATCGTGCGATTCGTGCACGACACCCATGAAGCTCAAGACGTAGCGCAGGAAGCTTTTATCAAGGCTTATCGTGCGCTCGGAAACTTTCGCGGTGACAGCGCCTTTTATACTTGGCTGTACCGCATCGCCATCAACACGGCGAAGAACTATCTGGTGTCGCGCGGTCGGCGACCACCAGATAGCGATGTAAGGTCTGAAGACGCGGAGTTCTACGATGGCGATCACGGCCTCAAGGACATCGAGTCGCCGGAGCGTGCATTGTTAAGGGATGAGATCGAGGGAACTGTCCATCGAACTATCCAGCTTCTCCCGGAAGATTTGCGTACTGCCCTAACTTTACGTGAGTTCGACGGTCTGAGTTACGAAGACATTGCCAGCGTCATGCAATGTCCGGTGGGTACCGTGCGTTCTCGGATTTTCCGCGCTCGGGAAGCCATCGATAAAGCCCTGCAGCCGTTGTTGCAGGAATCCTGAGACAGCGGCGATAGCCAAGAGAGGAACCGCCATGAGTCGTGAAGCCCTGCAGGAATCGCTGTCCGCAGTGATGGATAACGAAGCGGACGAACTGGAATTACGTCGGGTACTGAATGCCATTGACGATGCGGATACACGTGCCACATGGTCGCGTTATCAGATTGCTCGTGCAGCGATGCACAAAGAGCTGTTGATGCCTCACTTGGATATCACGGCTGCAGTGTCTGCCGCGATCGCCGATGAAGTCAGCCCGTTGAAAGCTGCTCGTGGTCCATGGCGTAGCCTGGGTCGTCTGGCAGTTGCAGCCTCGGTTACCGTAGCGGTACTGGCGGGTGTTCGCCTGTACAACCAGGATGACATCGCTGGTGCACAGTTGGCGCAACAGGCTCCGCAGCCTGCCAGCCTGTCTGTTCCGCAAGTGAAGGGTCCGGCCGTACTGGCTGGCTACACTGAAAGCAGCGAGCCTGCCCAAGGTCCGATGGTCAATGGTGTTTTGCAAGGTCAGGCTGGACAGGATCAACGTCTGCCAGGTTACCTGCGTCAACATGCTCAGCAAGCTGCGTTGAAAGGCACTGAAAGCGCTCTGCCTTACGCACGTGCGGCAAGCCTGGAAAACCGTTAAGGAGGATCATGCGCGCCATCCCTCTATTGCCTTTGTTGCTTGGTGGATGGCTTGTCCTCCCCGCTCATGCCGATGACGCGCAAGACTCGCTAAAGCGTCTTGCGCAGGCTGAGCAGCAGCAAAGCTTTCAAGGTACCTTCGTTTACGAACGAAACGGTAGTTTCTCCACTCACCGAATCTGGCATCGGGTAACTGATGGCAAGGTTCGTGAGCGTTTGCTTCAATTGGACGGTTCTGCTCAGGAAGTGTTGCGCGTTGACGGGGTCACCCAATGCGTCAGCGGCACTCTCGAAGCTGGAGTGTCTAATGTCCCCGATTCTGCAGTTCATGCATACGATGTCAAAAAGCTCGCCGCCTGGTACGACATGAAAGTCGTGGGTACCTCGCGTGTTGCGGGTCGCGCGGCGAAAATCATTGCCCTGACCCCCAAAGATCAGCATCGATATGGCATCGAGCTACACCTCGACGATGAAACCGGCTTGCCCCTTAAATCGCTGTTGTTGAGCGAGAAAGGGCAGTTGTTGGAACGTTTCCAGTTCACTGAATTCGACACTACGAGCATCCCCGGTGATCAGGCATTGCAAGCCAGTGCTGATTGCAAAGCAGTGGATGTTGCCAAGTCCAGGCCTGAAACCTCTAAAAAACCGGCACCTTGGCATCTGGAATGGATGCCGCCTGGTTTTGAGCTCAGCAGCAGTGCAGTTCGCAAGGATTCGGCTACCAGTGTCCAGGTCAGCAACCTGATGTATGACGACGGTATTGCCAGATTCTCGGTTTTCGTCGAACCAATCAGCGGTGCAGCGGTGACTGATACGCGTACCCAGCTTGGGCCTACGGTTGCTGTGTCCCGTCGACTGACCACGCCTAAAGGCGATGTGTTAGTGACGGTGGTCGGTGAAGTGCCCATCGGAACCGCTGAGCGAGTTGCGCTTTCGCTTCGCAGTACCGACTTGCAAGCCAGCAAGAAGTAGGTCGTAAAATGATGGTCCGGGCCCAAGATGTAGAAGGTTTCATCTTGGGCCCGGAAAGCCGCAGAGCAAGACTTTGCAGGCCTTCTGGTCAGTTCGCCGAAATGTTTGGTGAGGTTTCCAGGTTGCAAAAACTCTCGTTTTTTCCTATAGGTCACAGCCTTGCAGCTCTGGCCTTTGTTGTTTCCGGGTCAGGGAAATGGCTGCTGGAAATATGCACTCGGTCGAGTGCCATGGCCGTGGGCCCATTGGGCCCCTCGGTCTGTACTGCTTAACTTTGCTCGTTGTGAACGGGAGCCGTATGTCTATACCAAGCTTGAAATCCTATCTTTCACTATTTGCTGCCGTGCTGATGCTTGGGCAAGTCGTCTCCGCTCAGGCCGAGTCGCTGCCGGACTTTACCTCGCTTGTAGAGCAAGCCTCCCCGGCCGTTGTGAATATCAGTACCCGGCAGAAAATGCCGGAGCGCTCCGTTGCCCAGAACCAAATGCCTGACCTTGAAGGTCTGCCGCCGATGCTGCGCGAGTTTCTTGAGCGCAGCGTGCCGCCTGGCTCCCGTCCGCCTGGTTCGGGTCGTGGAGATCGTCAGCGTGAGGCGCAATCTCTGGGCTCGGGGTTCATCATCTCGGCTGATGGCTATGTGCTGACCAATAACCACGTGATCGACGGAGCCGATGAGATTCTGGTTCGTCTGTCCGACCGCAGCGAGCTGAAGGCCAAGCTGGTTGGAACTGATCCACGCACTGACGTGGCGGTATTGAAGATCGAAGGCAAGGACCTGCCTACCGTCAAACTCGGCAACTCCGAGAAATTGAAAGTCGGCGAGTGGGTGCTGGCGATCGGTTCGCCTTTCGGCTTTGACCATTCTGTGACCAAAGGTATCGTCAGCGCCAAGGGCCGTAGTCTGCCTAACGACACGTATGTGCCGTTCATCCAGACTGACGTGGCGATCAACCCGGGCAACTCCGGTGGGCCGCTGTTCAACATGGCGGGCGAAGTGGTCGGTATCAACTCGCAGATTTTCACTCGCTCCGGTGGCTTCATGGGGCTGTCGTTCGCAATCCCTATTGATGTAGCGCTGGATGTCGCCAATCAGATCAAGGCTAGCGGCAAGGTAAACCGTGGCTGGCTGGGGGTTGTGATTCAAGAGGTCAACAAAGACCTGGCTGAATCGTTCGGCCTGGACAAGCCTGCCGGGGCGCTGGTTGCGCAAGTGCTCGACAATGGTCCGGCTGCGAAGGGTGGCCTGCAGGTCGGTGACGTTATCCTGACTGCCAACGGCACGCCTATCGTGATGTCGGCTGATTTGCCGCACCTGATTGGCAACCTCAAGGATGGCAGCAAGGCGGAGCTGGGCATTATTCGTGACGGTAAGCGTCAGACCCTGAGCGTCACTGTGGGTGCCTTGCCTGACGAAGGTCAGGAAATGGGCGCTGGAGATGCTGCCGGTGCCGAGCGCAGCAGTAATCGCCTGGGTGTATCGGTCGCGGATCTCACTGCTGAGCAACAGAAGACCCTTGAGCTCAAGGGTGGTGTAGTCATCAAGGAAGTGACCGACGGTCCGGCTGCTCTCATCGGCTTGCAAGCTGGCGATGTGATCACTCACTTGAACAACCAGGCAATCAGCTCGGCGAAGAACTTCACCGAAATAGCCAAAGGCTTGCCAAAGAATCGCTCGGTCTCCATGCGCGTACTGCGTCAGGGCCGTGCAAGCTTCATCACCTTCAAGCTGGCTGAATAGTCGGGACGATCAGCGAAAAGGGCGGTGCTTACCGCCCTTTTTTGTGCGCGGCGTGCGCTCTAATGTTGATCCTGTCGCCGCTGAACGTGACGCCCAAGCGTTAGTTCAGGTACAATTCCCGGCTATTTTTCGGCGGGCAATCTGCCTGCAACCTTTTTGAGTGTTGATCCGTGAGTGATTTGAGTCATATCCGTAATTTCTCCATCATCGCCCACATTGACCATGGCAAGTCGACGCTGGCCGACCGCTTCATTCAAATGTGCGGCGGCCTGTCCGAGCGCGAAATGGAAGCTCAGGTACTTGACTCCATGGATCTCGAGCGTGAGCGCGGGATCACCATCAAGGCCCACAGCGTTACGCTGCACTACAAGGCCAATGACGGTAAAACCTACCAGTTGAACTTCATCGACACCCCGGGCCACGTTGACTTCACCTACGAAGTCAGCCGTTCCCTGGCCGCGTGCGAAGGTGCGTTGCTGGTTGTGGATGCCGGTCAAGGCGTTGAGGCGCAGTCTGTTGCCAACTGCTACACCGCCATCGAGCAGGGCCTTGAGGTCATGCCGGTGTTGAACAAGATGGACTTGCCGCAGGCCGATCCGGACCGCGTCAAGGACGAAATCGAGAAGATCATCGGCATTGATGCCACCGATGCCGTGGCGTGCAGCGCCAAGAGCGGCATGGGCGTCGATGAGGTACTGGAGCGTCTGGTTCACACCATCCCTGCGCCTACCGGCAACATCGAAGATCCGCTGCAGGCGTTGATCATCGACTCGTGGTTCGACAACTACCTGGGCGTTGTCTCCCTGGTGCGTGTCCGTCACGGCCGGGTGAAGAAGGGTGACAAGATCCTCGTGAAGTCCACCGGCAAGTTGCACCTGGTCGACAGCGTGGGTGTGTTTACCCCCAAGCACACAGCCACTGTTGATCTGAAAGCCGGCGAAGTAGGCTTCATCATCGCCGGCATCAAGGACATTCACGGCGCGCCGGTTGGTGACACGCTGACCCTGAGCACTACGCCTGATGTTGAAGTCCTGCCGGGTTTCAAACGCATTCAGCCGCAGGTTTACGCCGGTCTGTTCCCGGTCAGCTCCGACGACTTCGAAGACTTCCGCGAAGCGCTGCAAAAGCTGACGCTGAACGACTCTTCCTTGCAGTACTCGCCAGAAAGCTCTGACGCACTGGGCTTCGGCTTCCGTTGCGGCTTCCTCGGCATGCTGCACATGGAGATCATCCAGGAGCGTCTGGAGCGTGAGTACGATCTGGACCTGATCACCACGGCACCGACTGTTATCTTTGAGCTGTTGCTGAAGACCGGCGAAACGATTTACGTCGATAACCCGTCCAAGCTTCCAGACCTTTCGGCTGTCGAAGACATGCGCGAACCTATCGTTCGGGCAAATATTCTTGTGCCGCAGGAGCACCTCGGTAACGTCATTACGCTGTGTATCGAGAAACGCGGTGTGCAGCACGACATGCTGTTCCTCGGTACCCAGGTGCAAGTGACTTACGATTTGCCGATGAATGAAGTGGTTCTCGACTTCTTCGACCGTCTTAAATCGGTAAGCCGTGGTTATGCATCGCTGGATTACCATTTCGACCGTTATCAGTCGGCGAATCTGGTGAAGCTGGACGTGCTGATCAACGCCGAGAAGGTCGATGCACTGGCGCTGATCGTGCACCGTGACAATGCGGCTTATAAAGGCCGTGCGTTGACCGAAAAAATGAAAGAGCTGATTCCTCGGCAGATGTTCGACGTAGCGATTCAGGCTGCCATTGGTGGTCAGATCATTGCGCGTACGACCGTCAAGGCACTCAGAAAGAACGTATTGGCCAAATGTTACGGCGGCGACGTGAGCCGGAAACGTAAATTGCTCGAGAAGCAAAAGGCCGGTAAGAAACGCATGAAGCAGGTCGGCAACGTGGAAATTCCACAAGAAGCTTTCCTTGCAGTGCTCAGGTTGGAATAGTCAGGTCCTATGTCACTAAATTTCCCGCTGTTGCTGGTCATTGCTGTATTCGTCTGCGGTTTGCTGGCGTTGCTCGATCTGGTCATCCTGGCACCTCGTCGCCGGACAGCCATCACAACGTATCAGGGCAGTGTCAGCCAGCCGGATGTTGCGGTGGTAGAGCGCCTGAACAAGGAACCGTTGCTGGTTGAGTACGGCAAATCGTTCTTCCCGGTACTGTTCATCGTCCTGGTGCTGCGTTCATTTCTGGTCGAGCCGTTTCAGATACCTTCCGGGTCGATGATTCCGACGCTGCGGGTAGGTGATTTCATCCTGGTAAACAAGTTTTCCTACGGGATTCGCTTGCCGGTCATCGATGAGAAAGTGATTTCAATTGGCGAGCCGAAACACGGCGACGTCATGGTGTTCCGCTACCCAAGTGATCCGAGCGTCAATTACATCAAGCGTGTAATCGGTTTGCCGGGTGACCGGATTCGCTACACCGGTGACAAGAAGCTGTTCATCAATGGCGAGCTGGTCGCCAAGCAACTGATCGGTACCGAGCCCGGGACTCTGGGCAGTGCCGAGCTGTACAGCGAAAAGCTGGGTGAAGTGGAGCATCAGATCCGTCAGGAAATGACTCGCTACCGTGCGCAGCCTGACCACGAGTGGACAGTGCCGGCCGGCCATTACTTCATGATGGGTGACAACCGCGACAACTCCAACGACAGCCGCTACTGGGATGATCCCAACATTCCCAAGGATGAGTTGGGTATGGTTCCGGACAAGAACATCGTCGGCAAGGCCTTTGCCGTATGGATGAGCTGGCCTGAGCCAAAACTGAGTCACTTCCCTAACTTCTCACGAGTAGGGTTGATAAAGTAATCAATACGGCGCTGTGTTCTACAGCGCCGTATGTCATTTGGGCTTGCTCGAAAATGTGCTGCGACTGGTGGGAACGTCTGCGAGTGCGATGACGAGCTATCCTTGGAGTCGTACATGACGTTCGCCAGTTCGCAAAAGGGATGGTCGCTTACAGGAGTATTGCTGGCGGTAGCACTGGGGATTTTCGCACTGAGTGTGGCATTCAAGCTGGTCCCGCATTACCTCGATAACAGGGCGATGAAAAAAATCATCAATGCGGTCGACAGCAACCCTGCTCTGGAAATCAGTACGGTCAGCGAGTTTTACAGCTATGTCGGGAAGAACATGCAGGTCAACAGTATTCGGGATGTGGATTTGAACAAGGCGTTAAGCGTGACGGTAGTGAACAACAGATTCGTTGCCCATTTGAAATATGAACAACGTGAACCACTGATCCGGAACATCGATATGGTGGTGATGTTCGACGACACCTTAAGCGTGGGCAAACCGTGAGCGTATCCTTGAGTCGCCTTGAGCGTCAGCTCGGCTATACCTTCAAGGATCAGGAACTGATGGTCCTTGCCCTGACTCACCGTAGTTTCGCCGGGCGCAATAACGAGCGTCTGGAGTTCCTGGGTGATGCCATTCTTAACTTCGTAGCGGGTGAGGCGCTGTTTGATCGCTTCCCGCAAGCGCGCGAAGGCCAGTTGTCGCGTCTGCGAGCGCGTCTGGTGAAAGGCGAAACCCTGGCCTTGCTGGCTCGCGGTTTTGACCTGGGTGAATACCTGCGCCTTGGCTCTGGCGAATTGAAGAGCGGCGGTTTCCGTCGTGAGTCGATTCTGGCCGACGCCCTTGAGGCGCTGATTGGTGCGATTTATCTGGACGCAGGCATGGAGATGGCGCGCGAACGCGTGTTGGCCTGGCTGACCACAGAGTTCGACAGCCTGACGCTGGTCGACACCAACAAAGATCCAAAAACCCGATTGCAGGAATTTCTGCAGTCGCGTGCCTGCGAACTGCCACGTTACGAAGTGGTGGATATCCAGGGCGAACCGCATTGCCGGACATTTTTCGTCGAATGCGAGATCACCTTATTGAATGAAAAAAGCCGGGGTCAGGGTGTCAGCCGTCGTATTGCCGAACAGGTAGCAGCGGCCGCAGCACTTATTGCCCTTGGCGTGGAGAACGGCCATGACTGATTCAACCGCAACACGCTGTGGCTACGTTGCCATCGTCGGCCGCCCGAACGTAGGCAAATCCACGCTGCTCAACCACATCCTCGGTCAGAAACTGGCGATCACTTCGCGCAAGCCGCAGACCACTCGCCACAACATGCTGGGTATCAAGACCGAAGGCGCTGTGCAGGCCATCTACGTCGATACACCGGGCATGCACAAAAATGGCGAGAAAGCGCTCAATCGCTACATGAACAAAACGGCTTCTGCGGCCTTGAAAGACGTGGACGTTGTCATCTTCGTGGTTGACCGTACCCGTTGGACTGACGAAGACCAGATGGTTCTCGAACGTGTGCAGTACGTCCAGGGCCCACTGATCCTCGCGATCAACAAGACCGACCGTATTGAAGACAAAGCTGAGCTGATGCCGCATCTGGAGTGGCTGCAAGGCCAGTTGCCGAATGCATCCATCGTGCCAATCTCTGCGCAACACGGCCACAACCTCGAAGCGCTTGAAAGTCTGATTGCCTCGCACCTGCCGGAAAACGATCACTTCTTCCCGGAAGACCAGATCACAGACCGCAGCAGCCGCTTCCTGGCCGCCGAGCTGGTTCGTGAGAAGATCATGCGTCAGTTGGGTGCCGAGCTGCCGTACCAGATCACTGTGGAAATCGAAGAGTTCAAGCAGCAGGGGAAAACCCTGCATATCCATGCCTTGATCCTCGTTGAGCGTGACGGTCAGAAGAAAATCATCATTGGCGACAAGGGCGATCGCATCAAGCGAATCGGCACTGAAGCGCGCCGCGACATGGAGTTGCTGTTCGACTCCAAGGTCATGCTCAACCTTTGGGTCAAAGTCAAAGGCGGCTGGTCCGATGACGAGCGCGCCCTGCGTTCGTTGGGCTACGGCGACCTGTAAATCCTGATCTGTCCGGTACTGCCCGTGCGGCGGTACCGGATTGCCTGAACGCCTTCGCTTCTCTCGAGCCGCCCTGAATGATCAGCGTGCCAATCGGCCAACCTGCTTACGTGTTGCACAGCCGGGCGTACCGTGAAAACAGCGCGCTGGTGGACTTCCTCACGCCTCAAGGAAGGTTGCGTGCGGTGCTGCGCAGTGCCCGGGGCAAGGCGGGGACATTGGCTCGGCCATTTGTCCCGCTGGAAGTGGAATTCCGTGGCCGTGGGGAGCTGAAAAACGTCGGGCGCATGGAAAGCTCAGGCGTCGCCAGCTGGATGGTGGGTGATGCGCTGTTCAGTGGACTCTACCTCAACGAATTGCTTATCCGCCTGTTGCCTGCCGAAGATCCCCATCCCACCGTGTTCGATCACTATGCCGCAACGTTGCAGGCGTTAGCAGAGGGCCGACCACTGGAGCCATTGCTGCGCTCCTTCGAATGGCGGCTGTTGGATGATCTGGGCTACGGCTTCGCGCTGGATGTCGACATCAATGGCGAACCACTGGACGCCAATGGCATGTATCGGCTGCAAGTGGATGCGGGGCTTGAACAGGTGTATCTGTTACAGCCCGGGTTGTTCAACGGCACCGAGCTGCTGGCCATGGCAGAGGCGGACTGGAGTGCTCCCGGCGCCTTGTCCGCTGCCAAGCGACTGATGCGTCAGGCACTGGCTGTGCATCTGGGCGGTCGCCCATTGGTCAGTCGCGAACTGTTTCGCAAGCCGTAATCAGGCTTTATGCTCACCGACCTGTTTCGATCATATTTCAGGAGACACCCGTGACTCACAGCACTCGCATCCTTCTCGGCGTGAACATCGACCATGTGGCCACCTTGCGCCAGGCCCGCGGTACGCGCTACCCAGACCCGGTCAAGGCCGCGCTGGACGCTGAAGAGGCGGGTGCCGATGGCATCACCGTGCATTTGCGTGAAGACCGTCGTCACATTCAGGAGCGTGATGTCCTGCTGCTCAAGGACGTGTTGCAGACCCGCATGAACTTCGAAATGGGCGTCACCGAAGAGATGCTGGCGTTTGCCGAGCGCATTCGTCCGGCTCACGTTTGCCTCGTACCTGAAACACGTCAGGAGCTGACCACCGAGGGTGGCCTGGACGTCGCCGGACAAGAAGCCCGGATCAAGGCGGCAGTTGAGCGCTTGAGCAAGATCGGCTGTGAAGTGTCGCTGTTCATCGACGCCGATGAGCAGCAGATCGCCGCGTCAAAGCGTGTAGGCGCACCTGCCATCGAATTGCACACTGGCCGCTACGCCGACGCTCAAACACCCACCGAAGTCGCTGAAGAGTTGCAGCGGATCGCTGATGGCGTGGCTTTTGGATTGGGCGAAGGCTTGATCGTCAATGCCGGTCACGGCCTGCATTACCACAACGTTGAAGCGGTGGCGGCGATCAAGGGCATCAACGAACTGAACATCGGCCACGCGCTGGTGGCACATGCGCTGTTTGTGGGGTTCAAGGCGGCAGTGGCAGAGATGAAGGCGTTGATTGTGGCAGCGGCGCACAAAGCCTGAGTTGGTGCTTGTTGGAGCGAGGCTTGCCCGCGAAGAACGATGGCGCGGTACGTTCATGACACCGTGGCGCCTGATTCGCGGGCAAGCCTCGCTCCAACAGGGCTCTCGTGTTACGGCTTACGCCCCACAATCACCGCGCGCATCGGCGCTGGCAGGCCTTCCACGGTTTTGCTGTGGTCGGCCGGGTCGAGGAAGTCGCTCAGCGACTGGTAGCGCATCCAGTCCGTACCGCGTTGTTCCTCAACAGTCGTCACGCTGACATCCACGCAACGCACGTCAACGAAGCCTGCGCGGCGTAGCCATAGTTCCAGCGCGGGTACCGACGGCAGGAACCACACGTTACGCATTTGCGAGTAGCGGTCTTCCGGGACCAGCACCTGATGCACGTCGCCTTCCACCACCATGGTCTCGAGCACCAGTTCGCCGCCCTTGACCAGACAATCCTTGAGCGCCAGCAAGTGATCAATCGGCGACTTGCGGTGATACAAAACGCCCATGGAAAAGACCGTGTCGAAGCCCTCCAGTCGCGGAGGCAAATCCTCCAGAGCAAACGGCAGATGCCACGCCGGTAGCTCGGGCAGGTATTTGTGCATGGCCTGGAACTGACAGAAGAACAGCCAGTTCGGATCGACACCGATTACGCTGTCAGCGCCGGCCCCCAGCATCCGCCATTGGTAGTAACCATTGCCGCAACCCACATCCAGCACACGCTTGCCCTTGAGGTTCAGATGCGGCGAGACACGTGACCACTTCCAGTCTGAACGCCACTCGGTATCAATGTGCACGCCGAATACGTCGAACGGGCCTTTGCGCCATGGTGAAAGACCCATCAGTGCCGCATGTGTTTGCGTCCGAGTCTCATCGTCGCAATCAACTTCAAGGGTAAAGCTGTCCTTGAGTTCGACACGCGACGGTATCAAATCCGGCAGGGCATTCAGAGCACCTTGCCAGCGCTCCAGATCGCCATGACCTTTAGCCATTTTCGTGTCGAGTTGAGCCTGCAGGCCGTTGGCCCATTCAGCCAGAGGAGTGCCCGCCAGACGGCGGACCAGTGGGGCGAGATCAATCATGGCAGGGCAATCAATGAGGCGAAGTTAAGGCACTGGAACCACGGCACCACCTTGGAAAAGCCCGCGTCGAGCAGGCGTTGACGGTGTTCTTCGAGGCTATCGGGTTTCATCACGTTTTCGATGGCGCTGCGCTTCTGGGCGATTTCCAGCTCGCTGTAGCCGTTGGCACGCTTGAAGGCGATGTGCAGGTCGGTGAGCAAGGTGTGTTCCTGCTCATCATTGAAGCGCAACTTTTCAGACAGAATCAGCGCCCCGCCCGGCACCAGAGCCTGGCGAATACGGCCCAGCAATGCCAGACGCTCTTCAGGCGCGATGAATTGCAGGGTGAAGTTGAGTGCGACCACCGAAGCAGGCTGAAACTCAAGGGCCAGAATGTCGCCATCAATCACTTGTACCGGAAGCAACTCCTGAAACATTGAGTCCTGTGCATTCAGGTATTCACGGCAGCGCTCGACCATGGCGGCCGAGTTATCCACCGCAATCACTTTGCAGCCTTCGACCCGCACATGGCGGCGCAAGGCTTGAGTGACAGCGCCGAGTGAACTGCCCAGGTCATAGAGCACGCTGTTGGGCTGAGCGAATTGCGCAGAGAGCACGCCGAGGTTTTCGACAATTGTCGGATAGCCGGGCACCGAACGCTTGATCATGTCCGGGAAGACCCGCACCACGTCTTCGTTGAAGGCGAAGTCCGGCACCTGGGCAAGGGGCTGGGCGAAAATGCGGTCGGGTTCTTTGCTCACGATGGTTCCGGCGGGGCTGAAAAGTGCGGCATTTTAGCCAAATCCGTGCCTCGGCTGAAACCTCATCTCATCGAACGGCAGCAAAACCGGTTCAGTTGACGGTAATGGTGCAATCGAAGGTCTGTTCCGGTGGTACTTCCGGAGCCCATGGCTGTTGATAAATCATCAGCAGGCGGCCGGTTCCGGCGGTTGAAGCCTGATAGCGCCACACTGATTGGCCAGCACTGCCGACCATATTCCTGTCGCCTGAGTTGTCGTAAACCTCAGGGCCGAGACTGCGCAGGATTGAGGGCGCAGCATCCTGGACCTGCCAGCGATAGCCGGTGGTGGGTGAGCTGGGCAAACTCAGCATCAGCGTCTGACCCGTTTTAAGCGGTAGCGGGCAATCGCTTTGGTCTTCGAGGGTAACAATGTGTCTGGGTTGCTGCGCACAGGCGGTGAGCAGCGACAGGCTTAGCAGGGCTAGCAGACGGGCAGGGGGCATGGTGGCTCCGGTCTTTCATACGAAACCGGAGCATAACCGATGAATTATGGGTTTGGGAGAGAGTTAGCTAGTACTCCTCTGTGGGAGCGGTGCTTGCCCGCGATAAGGCTGGACGCGATCTGAAGTGAATCGCGTCCAGCCTTATCGCGGGCAAGCACCGCTCCCACAAGAAAATCATCACCTGTTAAAACAACACCTTCGCCACATCCGCAAAGCGCTTGGCGAAGTGCACGGTAATCCCTTCCTTCAGATAGTCCGGCAGCTCCTCGAAGTTACCCCGGTTAGGCTCCGGCAGGATCAGTTCATTGATCTTCTGTCGACGCGCCGCGATGACTTTTTCTCGCACGCCGCCAATCGGCAGTACATGCCCGGTCAGCGTCAGTTCGCCAGTCATCGCCACGCCTTTCTTCGGTGCCTGGTTGCGGGCCAGAGACAGCAGGGCGCTGGCCATGGTCACACCTGCACTCGGGCCATCTTTTGGCGTAGCGCCTTCAGGAACGTGCAAATGCACGAACGCTTCGTCGAAGAAAGTCGGATCGCCGCCGAATTGCTTGAGGTTCGAGCTGACGTAGCTGTAAGCGATTTCTGCCGACTCTTTCATCACGTCACCCAACTGCCCCGTGAGTTTGAAACCACGGTTGAGTGTGTGAATCCGCGTTGCTTCAATCGGCAGGGTCGCGCCGCCCATGCTGGTCCAGGCCAGACCGGTGATAACGCCGGTGCCCGCCAGTACTTGCTCGTTACGAAAGACCGGCATGCCCAGCGAGGCTTCCAGATCTTTCGGGCCAACCTTGATGGCCGACTTGGGCGCGTCGATCAACTTCACCACCGCCTTGCGCACGACTTTGCTCAGCTGTTTCTCCAACTGTCGTACGCCGGCCTCTCGCGCATAACCTTCAATGATCGAGCGCAACGCTGTGTCGCTGATGCTCAGGCTGCCCTTGGACACGCCCGCTTTTTCCAGTTGCTTGGGCCACAGGTGGCGTTTGGCGATGGCCATTTTTTCTTCGGTGATATAACCCGACAGGCGAATCACTTCCATCCGGTCCAGCAGCGGGCCGGGGATCGAGTCCAGGGTATTGGCGGTGCAGACGAACAGCACTTTCGACAGATCCAGACGCAAATCCAGGTAATGATCGAGGAATTCGACGTTCTGCTCCGGATCGAGGGTTTCCAGCAGTGCTGAGGCCGGGTCGCCCTGGAAGCTCTGGCCCATCTTGTCGATTTCATCGAGCATGATGACCGGGTTCATGACCTCCATATCCTTGAGCGCCTGCACCAGCTTGCCGGGTTGTGCGCCAATGTAGGTGCGGCGGTGGCCTTTGATCTCCGCCTCGTCGCGCATGCCGCCAACACTGAAGCGATAGAACGGCCTACCGAGAGATTCGGCAATCGAGCGGCCGACACTGGTCTTGCCGACACCCGGCGGGCCAACCAGCAAGACAATCGAACCACTGATCTCGCCTTTATAGGCCCCTACCGCGAGGAATTCGAGGATCCGGGTCTTGATGTCGTCCAGACCTGCATGATGTTGGTCCAGCACTTTACGGGCGTGCTTGAGATCCAGTTTGTCTTTGCCAAAAACTCCCCAAGGGACGGAGCTGGCCCAGTCCAGATAGTTACGGGTGACCGCATATTCCGGGGAACCGGTTTCCAGCACTTTCAGTTTGTTAATTTCTTCATCGAAACGCTTGCGCGCCTGTGCGGGCAAGGTTTTGCCTTCCAGACGGGCTTCGAACTGTTCGATGTCGGCGCTGCGGTCGTCTTTACTCAGGCCCAGCTCCTGCTGGATGACCTTGAGCTGCTCCTTGAGGAAGAACTCGCGCTGGTGCTCACCGATCTTGCGGTTTACCTCAGCGGAGATTTCCTTTTGCAGACGCGCGACTTCGACTTCCTTGCGCAGCATGGGCAAGACTTTTTCCATGCGTTTAAGCATCGGCACGCAGTCGAGGACCTGCTGCAACTCGACACCGGTCGCTGAAGTCAGGGCTGCGGCGAAGTCAGTCAGCGGGGACGGATCGTTGGGGCTGAAGCGGTTGAGGTAGTTTTTCAGCTCTTCGCTGTACAGCGGGTTGAGCGGCAGCAACTCCTTGATGGCGTTGATCAAGGCCATGCCGTAAGCCTTGACCTCGTCGGTCGGCTCATTGGGCTGATGCGGGTATTCGACTTCCACCAGGTACGGCGGGCGATGATGCTTTAGCCAGGTCTTGATCCGGACCCGGCTCAGGCCCTGGGCGACGAATTGCAGTTTGCCGTTTTCACGGCTGGCGTGGTGGACCTTGACCAGTGTGCCGTACTCCGGCAAGGCACCGGTGTTGAAATGCCGGGGGTCTTCAGGAGGCGTGTCCATGAAGAACAGCGCCAGGGAGTGGTGGTCGGACTTGCTGACCAGCTCCAGGGTTTCAGCCCAGGGCTCTTCGTTGACGATCACCGGCAACACCTGCGCCGGGAAGAAAGGGCGGTTGTGAATCGGGATGATATAGACCTTGTCCGGCAGGTTCTGCCCAGGCAAAGCGAGCGTCGTGCCGCTTGAATTAAGCGTTCCTTCCAGCGCTGCTTCTACGTCGTCTGGCAAATCTTGTGAGTCTGCTTGCTGGTCGCTCATGGGGCACCTGCACAATTGAACATGGTGCTTAGATGGGGCAGTCGCGCTCAGGTTTCAATGGGTTCTGTCGATAGCCTATTGAGAGGAAGGAAAAACAAGCCATTCAGGGCACCGTAACTACCTTTCGTCGATTATTAAATCGATGATGGCAAAATGCCTGTTGTCGATACGTGATCTTCTGTCTGACCGCAGCTACTCTGCGAGTGAGACCCTTCATTGCCAAGGCTGGCGTTGTTTTATCCGGCTTTGCCGATGTGGATTCAGCTTATGAATAAATTTGCTTCGTTGTTTGTCTTGATCGGCTGTTGGGCTTTCGCAGTGGCTGCTTCGGCGGCCACGCTGACTGCTCGTGTAGTCGATCAAGATGGCAAGCCCCTGTCAAACGCTGTCCTGACCCTGCAAGGGCCACCGGGCAAGAGTGCTGTTGTGCTCAAGGCCGACATGGACCAGCGTGATCAGGAGTTTGTGCCGCGTGTCCTGGCCGTGCACAGCAACACTGAAGTCAAATTCCCCAACAGCGACAACATCCGTCATCAGGTTTATTCCTTTTCTCCGGCCAAGCGTTTTGAACTGCGTCTTTACGGTGGCACGCCGTCCGAGCCGCTGTTGTTCGACAAGCCAGGCGTAGTGGTATTGGGCTGCAACATTCATGACTGGATGGTGGGTTATATCTTCGTCACCGACCAACCCTGGTTCGCGGTCAGCGACGCCAACGGCGTGATCAAATTCGACGACATGCCCGCCGGGCATTATTCGGCAACGGTGTGGCACCCGAAGACCCCCGATATGCAGCCCTCAAGCGGTGGCGAGTTTGATGTTCCTGCGGCGGGGCTGAGCAAGGATTTCAAGCTGGAAGTAGAGCCCAGTGCTGACGATAAACCCGCCGGGGCTGCCCCTGACGCCTTTGGTGATGCCTTCCATAAAGCTGCTCACCCATGAACCTGCGCACTAGCTTTCAGGCGCGAATTGCCTGCGTACTTATCGCATTGCTGCTGGTTGTAGTCGTCGCGGTGTTTCTCGCCGTCAAGGCGGCGACGGGGGATGCTGTCAGATCCCAGGCCCAGACTCAGCTGGAAGTGGGTACGCGTGTGTTTGCCGATGTCATGGACATGCGTGGCAAGCGTCTGCGTGACGGCGTGCAACTGGTCTCGGCTGACTTCGGCTTTCGCGATGCGGTCGCCAGTTCTGATGCATCGACTATTCGCTCCGTGTTGCTCAATCACGGCAGCCGGATCAATGCCAACGACATGTTTCTGCTGGGCATGGACGGCACTGTCGTAGCTAGCACCATGCCGGGAATTGTTGAGGGCAGCAAATTCCCGTTCGACCAGACCTTGCGCGATGCTCGTCGTAAAGGTCAGTCAACGGTGATAGTCCCGGGCGGCGGGGTGCCGCATCTCCTGGTTGAAAGCACTGTCCTTGCGCCACTGCCCATCGGCCGGGTGGTCATGGGGTTCAGCATGGACGCCGAGCTTGCCCAGTCTCTGCGCTCGCTCAGTGGCCTGGAAGTTTCGTTCCTTACCGTTGAGAACGGGAAGCCTGGACACTTGATCAGCACGCAACCGGCAGAGCTGGATGACAGCCTGATAGCGCTGATGCTCAACCCTGCTGAAGACCGTATGCACACCACCGAGCATAGTGGCCTGAGTTTCCTGAGTCAGACGATGGTACTGGACAGCATCGACGGGACTCAGGAGCAAGTGTTCGCGCTGCTGCAAAGCCCGATGGATAAAGCCATGCTGGCGTTCGCGCCGCTGGACGAAAAAATCTTCTGGATTTCCATTGTCGCGCTGCTGGCTTCGCTGATCGGCACCCTGGGCCTGGCGCGCAGTGTTTCACAGCCGGTGCAGGCGTTGGCCGAGGCAGCCAAACGTATTGGCGAGGGTGATTACAAGACACCCGTAACACTGGCGCGCAGCGATGAGCTGGGTCAGTTGGCCGTTGCTATCAACACGATGCAGCAAGGCATCGCGGTTCGAGAAGATCAACTGGCACACAATGCGCTGCATGACCCGTTGACCGGTTTGCCCAATCGGGCACTTGCCATGGAGCGCCTGAGCAGCTCCATCGCCGCGCAACGTGCCATGACCTTGCTGTATTTGAGTATCGATAACTATCTGGAGATCAGTGACGCGTGTGGTTCTGCCGGTGTTGATCAACTGCTCCAGCAGATTGGCAAGCGCTTGCAGGAGACCTTGCAGCCGGGCGACACCCTTGCGCGGCTGACTGCCAATGAATTTCTGCTGTTGCTGGACCAGACCGGCAGTGATGGCGCAGTGGGGCGAGCAGACCAGCTGCAACGCTTGCTGGGCCAGCCTCAGCATGTGGATAACCATGACGTAACGCTGGAGTGCAGTATCGGTATTGCCAGCTATCCCGAGCATGGCGATTCTTCTGAAGAACTGCTTAAACGCGCCGCGATCGCACGTCAGGATGCCGCGAATCTGCCAGGCCGCTTGCAGGTCTATCAGGACGGTCGTGATCTTGCCCACCAGCGTCAGATCAGCCTGATTCGTGACCTGCGTCATGCCGCCAAGAAAGGCGAACTGTTGCTGCATTACCAGCCCAAGCTGGACATTCGCCAAGGGACAGTGCATCAGGCAGAAGCCTTGTTGCGCTGGACACATCCGCATTTCGGTAATGTTTCGCCTGCCGAGTTCATCGTGCTGGCCGAGCGCACGGGTAGCATTCAGTTGCTGACCAACTGGGTCATCGAAGAGTGCATGCGCCAGTTGGCAGAATGGAGCAGGCGAGGCCTGCACTTGCAGGTGTCGGTCAATATCTCTGCCGATGACCTGCACGGTGACCAACTCGTGGACCGAGTCGTGAAACTGCTCAAGTTATACGGCGTGCCAGCGGAACAACTCATTTTCGAAATTACCGAAAGCGCCATCATGCGCGAGCCAACTCAGGCACTGGTTGTCCTTAACCGCTTGCGCGCTCTTGGTATCAGCCTGTCGGTGGATGATTTCGGAACTGGCTATTCATCGCTGGCACATCTGAAGCGTATGCCTGTGCAAGAGCTGAAAATCGACCAGTCATTCGTTCGCAACCTGGATGAAACCAGTGAGGACGCGGTGATCGTGCGTTCCACTATCGAGATGAGCCACAACCTGGGGCTCAAGGTGGTCGCTGAGGGCGTCGAATACGAACACAGTCTCAAGTTACTGGAGCGTTGGCACTGCGACACGGCTCAGGGCTACCTGATCAGCCGTCCGTTGCCTGCAGTCGCCTTCGAAGCCTGGATGGCCAAGTCTCTGTCCTCACCTGGCCTGATGGTTAATTGAGCTATGAATAATAAGTTTTCGATTTTTCTGGGATGTGCGTTGTGCGCCTTTACGCAATTGGCAGAGGCTGACAATGGACGTTTGATCGCCACGGGCGGGGCATCGAGCATTGAGGGTGCAGCAGGCGGCGGGATTATTCCGTGGGCCGTGCTGACCGGCTATGGCGAGCAGGGCGAGTGGGGCTCCAGCGTTTTTGCAACCCATGTCGACCTGCCGGACTACACCCTCGATGTAGCTGGCATGTCGGTCGCTTACGGCAACCGCGTCGAACTGTCCTACGCTCACCAGCGCTTCGACCTGGGCACGTTGCAGAAGGATCTGAGCTTGCCGGAAGACAACCTGACTCAGGACATCTTCGGCCTGAAAGTGCGCCTGTTCGGCGACCTGATCTACGACACCCTGCCGCAGGTCTCCCTTGGGATTGAATACAAACACCAGAATGATTTTCTGATCCCCAACCTCATCGGCGCGAAACGCGATGCGGATGTCGAGGGCTACCTGACCGCCAGCCGCTTGTTCATGGGGGCTGCGTTCGGCTACAACCTGGTGGTCAACGGTGGCGTACGTTACAGCCGCGCCAACGAAACCGGCCTGCTGGGTTTCGGCGGTGATCGTCGCGATACACGCAGCGTGCTCAAGGAAGGTTCGGTCGCCGTGCTGCTCAACCCGCGCTGGGCTGTTGGTGTGGAATATCGTGAGAAACCGGACAACCTGTCGTTCGCCGGTGAGAGTGATTGGGCTGATCTGTTCGTGGGTTATTTCCCTAACAAACATCTCTCCGTGGTGCTTGCTTACGCGAAGCTGGGAGAAATCGCGACGCTGGAAAACCAGAACGGGGCTTATCTGTCCATTCAGGGGAGTTTCTGAATATGCGTCTGCTCAGCTTTTTTCTGATTGTTTTGCTGGTCGGTTGTGCCCAACAACCGCCTAAAGACGACAGCCTCTATCAGGGCCTTGGACAGCGCGCCGGGATTCAGCGCATTGTTGAAGGCATGCTCATCATTGCAGTAAAAGATGAGCGCATCGGCGAGCACTTCAAGAAAATCGATATCGTACGTCTGCGCGACAAGCTGGTTGAGCAGTTGTGTGTTGAAGCGGGTGGCCCGTGTAAGTACACCGGTGACACCATGGCCGAGTCCCACAAGGGCCAGAACCTGACACGCAGTGATTTCAATGCGCTGGTTGAAGATCTGATCAAGGCCATGGACGCCGAAGGTATTTCGGTGCCAAACCAGAATCGCTTGATAGCCCGGCTTGCGCCGATGCGCGGGGAAGTGATCGAGAAGTAGTGCAGGAGTTTCGAGCCCCGCTTCGACAGGGTCTACGCAACCCCGTAGAACCGGCTTTAGCCGGGAGGGCGTAAGAACATTCGCAGGATATCTTTCGGCAGAAATACCGCTCTCCCGGCTAAAGCCGGTCCTACGTGATCAAGATCAAGCTTGCAGGCAAACGTAAAACCTCCCACCAGGGGTCAGCGCTCGGCTTACTGAACTCAACTCAACCGCGTCAAATACCCGGGCATTTCCTGTTCCGGCAATACCGACAGTACTTTCAGGCGTTGCAGCATGCGCTGCCGTGCGCGTAGCAAGTGCTCCTTCAGGTTCAGTGCGGCGGCGTCGAACGCACCGTGCAGCAGCAGTTCGATAATAAGGCGATGTTCAGCCAGCATCGCCTCGTCGGCACCGATGCCCAGTAGTCGGTAGAAGATCCGGCTGATAATCATCGGACTTTGCCCTTGGCGAATCAGCGTGGCAATCTTGCGATTCTGCAGGTCGGCCAGGCAATGCTGGTGCAGGTCTTCCTCTATGCGCTCGATATCTTCAAGGCTGCAGTGTTCGGCGTTTTGCGCCTGGACGACCCGCTCAAGCATGGCTTCCAGCGTTTCGCGGCTCAGGCCCGGAGCTGTCTGGCGCAAGGCCTCTGGCTCCAGGCAGGCACGCAACTCGTAGTCTTCAGTCACTTCGCGCGCTGTCAGCGGGCCGGCCAGCCATTGCGAGTAGGGTTCCTTTTCCACCAGCCCGCGATCACGCAAACGCATCAGCGCCTCACGCACCACGGCGCGGCTGACGCCGTAATGCTGCGCGGCGCTTTTTTCGTCCAGCCGGTAATGCCCGAAGGCCATGCAGCTTGAAAGCGCCGCGCTGATTTCATCGTAAATGCGTTCGCCCAGCGGGCGGGTATCCACCAGCTCTTCACTGCTATCCAGGCCAAACTGTTTATGACTGAGGGTCAGGCGCAGTGGCTCAACCTCCCTGCCTTCCGGATTGACCAGATACCCGCGGCCATCAAACCGACAGATCAGCCCCTCGTCATGCAGCAGGTTGAGCGCCTTGCGCACCGGCACTCGGCTGGTGCCGAAAAGGTCGGCAAGCGGTGCTTCAAGCAGTACCAGGCCTGTGCTCGCCGCCCCGCTGACAATGGCGTCGCGTAACACCTGCCGGATCGTGGCATAGCGTGAAGCCGTGCGCGAATCGTCTCCTGACATCGGTTTCCTGAGTTTCTCTAAATGATCGACGGCGGATTCTCGCACATAAGTCCATTTGTCACCTCGGGCTACGTGCGATGCACATTCATGGGGCTCACTGTTACCAATGTGCACCTAAACGTATCTTTTATAAAAAGTACATTTTTTGCGATGAAGATACGTTTTGTCGAAGTGCTCGCTCAAAGATTCAGTCATCCATAGCATTGCAAGAGCTCTGGCGTAGTCGTTTGCGTTGGATTGGGAAGTTTTGACCCTGCCAATGCTGGAAAGCTGACTCATGTTTGGCATGGATTCTGCCTCATTTAAATGTACATTTTATTAATTAGTACATTTTATGGGTCTGACATGCCGATGATCAACAGTGCTAGCCAAGGCAGGGCGATGGATGCCAGTGCAATGGCCGAAGAATATGCTTCGGGTCGCAATGATCCGGTGCAGGCACTCGAACTGGCCTTGCAACAGGCCCAGGGCGCTGATCACGTATTTATCTCCCTGAGCGTCGAGCGTGCTCGCCGTGAAGCCCAGGCATCTGCGGCGCGTTGGCAGGCGGGGCAGCCTCTAAGCCCCTTCGATGGAATACCCGTTGCCTGGAAAGACTTGTTTGATGTCGCTGGCACCGTCACCAGCGCCGGTGCTGCGGTGCGTCACAACCTTGGGGCTGCGCTGCTGGATGCACCCACCGCTGGCCTTCTGGCGCGGGCGGGCATGGTCAGTCTGGGGAAAACCAACCTCAGTGAGTTTGCCTATTCGGGGTTGGGCCTCAACCCACATTTCGGGACGCCGATCAATCCTTGCAGCGATGATCAACCTCGCATTGCTGGTGGATCGTCTTCCGGTTCGGCGGTCGCCGTCGCTGCGGGCATTGTGCCTATCGCCATGGGAACCGACACCGCGGGCTCGATCCGCATTCCGGCCGCTTTCAATGGCCTGGTAGGGTTTCGCAGCACCACTCGACGTTACAGTCGGGAGGGTGTTTTTCCCCTGGCCCATACCCTGGACAGCGTCGGTCCGCTGGTCCGCAGCGTACGTGACGTCATCGTTATCGATGATGTACTTCGCGCCCGTAACAAGCCGACTTCGCAGGTACCGCGCAGCCTGGTCGGGCAGCGCTTCTGGGTCGATGAGGTGGTTTTGCAGGACGAACGTGTCGAGCCTGCCGTGCGCAACAACCTGACGCAGGCGGTTGCGCGGTTGCATGAAGCCGGTGCGCTGGTCGAGATGCGGCCGTGCGCAGCCTTCCAGGCCACCTTGCAGCTGATTCAACAGCAAGGCTGGCTGGGCGCTGCTGAGGCGTTCGCTTTGCACCAGAACCTGCTCGACAGCGATGCGGCCAGCCAGCTCGATCCTCGGGTGCGCATGCGCCTGGAGACGGCCCGGCACATGCCCGCCAGTCAGCTACTCAAGCTTTATAGCGCCCGTGAGCAATTACAGGAACAAATCAGCCTGGAGCTCGACGGCGCATTTCTGCTGACCCCGAGCGTGGCCCATGTGGCCCCGCCGCTGGCGCCTTTGCTGGCGGACGACGAGCTGTTTTTCCAGACCAATCTGGCCACCTTGCGCCTGACCATGCCCGGCAGCCTGCTGAACATGCCAGGTATTTCCTTGCCCAGCGGCCATGATGAGCGCGGGTTGCCAACAGGGCTGTTGCTCAGCGCGCCAGCGGGGGAAGACGCGCGTTTGTTGCGCGCCGCGCTGGCCGTCGAAGCGGCAATGGCCAAGGCCTGATTGACCTCGAACAGCAAAGCACTGGAACCCCGGCAGCCAGTACTGAATGCGTTAGCGCCGGTCTGATCAACAAGCAGGAGTAGCAAAATGGCTAAAGAAATCTTGTGTGCATTTGGCGTCGATGTTGATGCGGTAGCGGGTTGGCTGGGTTCCTACGGCGGTGAGGATTCTCCGGATGACATCTCCCGTGGCCTGTTCGCGGGTGAAGTGGGTGCGCCGCGTCTGCTCAAGCTGTTCGAGCGTTACGGCTTGCGCACCACCTGGTTCATTCCAGGCCACTCCATGGAAACCTTCCCAGAGCAAATGAAGGCTGTGGTCGATGCCGGTCATGAAGTCGGTGTGCACGGTTACAGCCACGAAAACCCGATTGCGATGACGCCGGAGCAGGAAGAGATCGTCCTCGACAAGTCCATCGACCTGATCACGCAAATGACTGGCAAGCGTCCGACCGGTTACGTCGCGCCCTGGTGGGAATTCAGCAACGTCACCAACGAATTGCTGCTCAAAAAAGGCATCAAGTACGACCACAGCCTGATGCACAACGATTTCCATCCGTACTACGTCCGGGTTGGCGACAAGTGGACCAGGATCGATTACAGCCAGCATCCCGACACCTGGATGAAACCCTTGGTGCGCGGTGAAGAAACCGATCTGGTGGAGATCCCGGCCAACTGGTACCTCGATGACCTGCCGCCCATGATGTTCATCAAGAAAGCCCCCAACAGCCATGGCTTCGTCAACCCTCGCCATCTGGAAGAAATGTGGCGCGACCAGTTCGACTGGGTCTATCGCGAACATGAGCACGCGGTGTTCACCATGACTATCCACCCGGACGTCTCCGGTCGCCCGCAGGTGCTGTTGATGCTGGAGCGATTGATCGAACACATTCAGAGCCATGAGGGCGTCAAGTTCGTCACCTTCGACGAAATCGCCGACGACTTTATCCGCCGTAACCCACGTAACCGCTGATTCATTGGCCTGTCCGAGGCGTCACTCATGTCTATTTACAACAAGCTTGACCTGACTGGCTGGAAACCCCAGCAACTGACTCCAGACGAAGTGCGATTCGCTACCTGGATCGCGTTCTTCGCGTGGGTCTTTGCGGTGTACGACTTCATTCTGTTCGGCACGTTGTTGCCGGAAATCGGTCGGCATTTTGCCTGGAGCGAAGTCGAGCAGGCCGAGATTGCCACTTGGGTGGCAGTGGGGACTGCAGTGGTCGCCCTGGCCATCGGGCCGTTGGTAGATCGCTTGGGCCGACGCATGGGCATTATTTTCACAGTCAGCGGTTCGGCAATCTGTTCGGCGCTGACGGCGATCGGTGGTTCGTGGGGGAAATCACCGTTGATTCTGATCCGTTCACTGGGTGGTCTTGGCTATGCCGAAGAAACGGTCAACGCGACTTACCTGAGTGAAATCTACGCGGCCTCCGATGACCCGCGTCTGGCTAAACGTCGCGGCTTTATTTACAGCCTGGTGCAGGGTGGCTGGCCGGTCGGGGCATTGATTGCTGCGGGATTGACTGCGGTGCTGTTGCCTATCATCGGCTGGCAGGGCTGCTTCGTTTTTGCGGCGATCCCGGCCATCGTCATCGCGATTCTGGCGCGCAAACTCAAGGAGAGTCCGCAGTTCCAGATCCATCAGCGTATTACCCAACTGCGTAAAGCTGGTGATGTGAGCCAGGCTCAAGCCGTGGCGCTGACTTACGGCGTGGATTACGAAGAGCACCGCACTGCTGGTCTCGCCGCGGCGTTTCGTGGCACATCGCGCCGCGCAACCCTGGTGATTGGTGCGGCCATCCTGCTCAACTGGGCAGCGATTCAAGTGTTCAGCGTGCTCGGTACGTCAGTGATCGTCAGTGTGCATCACGTCTCCTTCGAGAACTCGCTGATCATTCTGGTGTTGTCCAACCTGGTGGGTTACTGCGGTTACCTGAGCCACGGCTGGATGGGCGACAAGATTGGTCGCCGCAACGTCATCGGTCTGGGCTGGATGCTCGGCGGGCTGTCCTTCGCCGCGATGCTCTACGGCCCAAGCAACATGCCTACGGTGATCGGCCTTTACAGTCTGGGTCTGTTTTTCCTGATCGGCCCTTATTCGGCGGCCTTGTTCTTCATCAGCGAAAGCTTTCCCACCAGCATCCGCGCTACTGGCGGCGCAATCATCCACGCCATGGGGCCTATCGGCGCGGTCATTGCCGGTTTCGGCGCCACGTCTGTACTGAGCGCTGGTGGCGACTGGCAGACCTCCGCCTTGTACTTTGGCGCGCTGCCTTGCTTCCTCTCCGGTGCGCTGATGTTTGCCGCCCGACATGTACGTCCGGAAACCGTGAAATAAGGAATTGCACATGACCCGTAAAGTTGCAGTGATCACCGGTGCCGCCAGCGGCATCGGGCAGGCGCTAGCCGTCGCTTTTGCGCAAAAGGGCGTGGCAGTGATGGGCGGTTTTTATCCCGCCGATCCTCACGATCCTCAGGAAACCATTCGTTTGGTGGAAGCAGTGGGGGGCGAGTGCCTGATGGCGGCACTGGACGTCACCCGCACGCAATCGGTGGATGCGTTGGCCGATCAGGCGTTCAAGGCCTTCGGCCGAATCGATTACGCCGTGGCCAACGCAGGCCTGCTGCGCCGTGCGCCTCTGTTGGAAATGACAGACGAGCTCTGGAACGAGATGCTCGATGTGGATCTGACCGGCGTGATGCGCACCTTCCGCGCCGCGGTCAGGCACATGAGCGAGGGCGGCGCGCTGGTGGCGATTTCGTCTATTGCCGGCGGGGTTTACGGCTGGCAGGACCATGCTCACTACGCCGCCGCCAAGGCCGGCGTGCCCGGACTGTGCCGTTCATTGGCGGTGGAGTTGGCTGGCCGGGGTATTCGCTGCAATGCGGTGATTCCCGGATTGATCGAGACGCCGCAATCCCTGGACAGCAAAAACTCCCTGGGCCCGGAAGGTCTCGCTCAGGCAGCCAAAGCTATCCCGCTTGGCCGAGTGGGGCGGGCCGATGAAGTCGCCTCACTGGTGCGTTTCCTGTGCAGCGACGAGGCCAGTTACCTGACCGGACAAAGCATTGTGATTGACGGAGGGCTGACGGTGCGCTGGCCTGAGTAATGACGCTGCGCAGATGAGGTATGGGAGATTCTACGTTGGCCTGCAAGCGTGCTCTTGATCTTGTAGGACCGGCTTTAGCCGGGAGAGCGGTATGTCGCCAAAGAAAATTTAGCGAACACCCCGACTTCCTCCCGGCTAAAACGGAGCGCCGTCCGGCCTGTCCTACGGGACTGCGTAGGTTCTGTGGGAATTCATTCGCGAAGGCGATTTTGGTCACACCGTGGGTTTTATGCCGGCCGGGCTGGGCTCTTCCCGGATAAATCCGGTCCCACAGGGTGACGCGTCACTTCAAAAAGGAACCCGTGTATGCAACAACTGATCAACAAACGCGCTGTCGTCACGGGCGCAGGCAGCGGGATTGGTGCTGCCATCGCCCGCGCCTATGCAGTCGAAGGCGCACAATTGCTGTTGGGCGATCGCGATCCGCTGAGCCTGGCGAAAGTCGCTCAGGAGTGCCGTCAATTGGGCGCGCAGGTGCGCGAGTGCGTGGCCGATGTGGGCAGTGTCGAAGGCGCGCGAGCCAGTGTCGACGCCTGCGTCGAGCACTTCGGTGGCATCGACATTCTGGTCAATAACGCAGGCATGCTCACCCAGGCGCGCTGTGTCGATTTGAGCATCGAGATGTGGAACGACATGTTGCGTGTAGACCTGACCAGTGTCTTCGTGGCGAGTCAGCGAGCACTGCCGCACATGCTGGCCCAAGGGTGGGGGCGCATCATCAACGTTGCTTCGCAACTGGGTATCAAGGGCGGCGCCGAACTCACTCACTACGCTGCGGCTAAAGCCGGGGTGATCGGCTTTACCAAGTCGCTGGCGCTGGAAGTGGCCAAGGACAACGTGCTGGTCAACGCCATCGCGCCTGGTCCGATTGAAACGCCATTGGTGTCGGGGATCAGCAGCGCCTGGAAAATCGCCAAGGCTGCCGAGTTGCCCCTGGGACGTTTCGGTCTGGCCGAAGAAGTCGCGCCGGTAGCGGTGCTTCTGGCCAGTGAGCCAGGCGGCAATCTGTTTGTCGGCCAGACGCTGGGGCCGAATTCTGGCGATGTGATGCCGTAGTGAGCAAATGAGGATCACCTGATGTGTGGACTGTGCGGCCTGCTGGGCGAAGACGTGCACTGGAGCGACCCGCTGGGCGGTGAATTGCCCCGGCGGCGTGAACGCCTGCGGCGTATCGCGGCGATCAATAAAGTGGTGGCGCCGTTTCGCCTCAAGGTTGAGGACTTTCAGGGCTCGTCTTACCTGTTGCTTGGTGCCACCGGCAAGCAGGAGCTGGCATCAGGCCTCAATCAGCTATTGGAGAAGGCCGAACTGCTGATCGGTCGACAGCTGGACCCGCTTGACCCCCTCGTGCTGGATCATTTGCAGAGGTCATCATGAGTATTGCGCTGAACGTGATTACCGGCTTCCTCGGCAGCGGCAAGACCACCTTGCTCAAGCGACTGCTGCAGGACGAAAACCTCGGTGATACAGCATTGCTGATCAATGAGTTCGGCGACGTAGGTATCGATCATCTGCTGGTGGAGGAAGTCGCGCCGGACACCGTATTGCTGCCCAGTGGCTGTGTCTGTTGCTCCATTCGCGGCGAACTGAAGGACGCGTTGCTGGGCCTGCTTGCCCGGCGCGCCAAGGGCGAGATCCCGGCGTTTCGTCGCGTGATTCTGGAAACCACTGGCCTGGCGAACCCGGCACCGATCCTCGCGACCCTGAGCAACGATCCGCAACTGCGCGGGCGTTTTCATGTGGGGCTGATTGTGACCCTGGTAGATGCCTGTCACGCCACCTTGCAGGAGCGTTTGCACCCGGAGTGGCTGGCGCAAGTGGCAGCGGCGGATCGTTTGTTACTGAGCAAGACTGATCTGGTGGATGAGCCAACGCAGACTCAGTTGCGAGCACACCTGCAAGCCCTGAATTTCTCTGCGCTCATGATGGATACCGCGCAGGTCCACAGCGGCGATCAGTTATTGCTGGGCGAAGGAGTCCTCGATGCAGAACCAGCCCAGGAGGTGGCGCGCTGGCAGTTGCATCGCGTGCAATCCACCGCGTCAAAGCATGGTGATGCGCAAGTGTGCTGCTTGAGGTTCGAGCAGCCACTGGACTGGGTCGGCTTCGGGGTCTGGCTGTCGATGATGTTACGATGCCACGGTGAACGAATCCTTCGAGTCAAAGGACTGCTCAACGTGAATGCCAGCCAAGCGCCTATCGTGATTCATGGTGTGCAGCATTGTCTGCATGCACCCGTGCACCTGTCGGCCTGGCCGGGGGACGATCACAGCTCGCGGCTGGTGTTTATCCTGCGCGGCCTTGACCCTGAGCTGTTGCGCCGTTCGTTTGATGTCTTTGCCCGCTGCTTCGCTCCGGCCATCAGCGAGACGGCAGCATGACCATCACGCTGCGCGTCCTGGGTACATCGGTCACGTTGCTTGAATCAATCCGCGAGCGTGCCGAGCAGGAACTGGGTATCTGCCTGGTGTATCAGGTGCACGACGTGCAGACCGCGCAACGCATTGCGGTGATGCAGCCCGACAGTTATGACCTTTACGATCAGTGGTTCCACAACGTCGACTTTGTGTGGCCGGCGCGTGCCATCCAGCCCATCGATACCCGGCGCATCGCTCTCTGGCATGAGATCAATGACTTGCCCAAGCGCGGCCGGTTGCGGCCCTCGGATCGGCTCGGCAGTGGCAGCGTCCCCAGCGAGCGTCTGTTCGTGCAGCATGATGGCACGCTGGGCAGTGCGGTGAGCGAGCGCATCAGTATGCTGCCGCTAACACACAATGCCGATAGTTTTGCCTATCGCCCGGAGCGCGTGCCCGCCGGGCTGGACAGTGACCATGAAAGCTGGGGCTGGCTACTTGATCCAGCCTGGGGTGGGCGTATCGCCCTGCAAAGCGATGCGGCCATTGGTGCGCTGGATGCAGCACTGGCGGTGCAGGGCGCAGGCCTGGCGCAGTTCAAAGACATCGGCAACATGAGCATTGAGGAAATCGACGTACTTGCCGATGTCTTGGTGCGCAAACAGCAGGAAGGGCATTTCGGCGCGTTCTGGTCCGATGATGAAGAGGCCGCGGAGTTGATGCTCAGCCCGACCATCGATATCCAAAGCCTTTGGTCGCCCACCCTGGTGCGGCTGCATCGAGCTGGCGTGAAGTACCGCGTTGCGGTGCCCCGTGAAGGCTATCGCGGCTGGTTCGGTGGTTTGTCGCTGTCGCGTCATGCCAAAGGTCCGGTACTCGATGCCGCCTACGCGTACCTCAACTGGTGGCTGTCCGGCTGGCCGGGCGCAGTCATGGCACGCCAGGGTTACTACATCGGCAACCCGGCACGCAGCCGCGATCACCTGAGCGCGGCAGAATGGGATTACTGGTACGAGGGCCTGCCTGCCCGTGAGCAACTGCTCGGCAGCGACGGCCTGCCTTTGATTGACGCCGGAGAAGTACGTGATGGCGGCTCCTATGAACAGCGCATGGGCCATATTGCGGTGTGGAACTCGGTGATGGATGAGCACAATTATCTGGTCAGGCGCTGGAGCGATATCTTGCGGGCAGGGAGCAAGGCTGGCGTTAAGTCGCGGTAACTACAGGGATCTTGATTCTTTGCTCGAACGAGGTGCTTGTAGGAGCCGGGCTTGCCCGCGAAGAACGGTAACGTGGTCCATCTGCCCCACCACGGCGCCAGATTCGCGGGCAAGCCTCGCTCCAACGGGTACTGCATTCCTTTGTAGGAGCCGGGCTTGCCCGCGAAGAACGATAACGCGGTCTAACTGCCAAACCTCTGTGGGATTAAGCCGGGCAACATTTTCAGGCAAGGTCGAAAATCTGACACAAAAAAGGCGGCCATCTTTCGATGGCCGCCTTTTTATTGCATCAGCTAAACATCAATCCGGCAGTTTGAACGCCATCACGTAGTCGCCTTGCTTGGTGCCCAGCGAGCCGTGACCGCCAGCAACGACGAGCACGTATTGCTTGCCGTCCTTGCCGGTGTAGGTCATCGGTGTGGTTTGCGCGCCTGCTGGCAGGCGGCCTTCCCACAGTTGCTTGCCGTTGCGAACATCGTAAGCACGCAGGTATTGATCAAGCGTACCGCTGAGGAAGGCGACGCCACCGGCGGTGGTGAACGTACCGCCCAGGCTTGGAACGCCCATGCTCAACGGGATCGGAACCGGCGAGCTGTCACGCACGGTGCCGTTTTTGTGCTTCCAGATGGTCTGATGATTGGTCAGATCCACTGCAGCCACATAACCCCACGCCGGTGCCTGGCAAGGCAGACCCAGTGGCGACAGCAACGCTTCCAGGATCACGCCGTAGGGCGCGCCTTTGTTCGGCTGTACGCCTTCGGTTTCGCTCTTGCGGCCAGGACCGCCTTCAACCTCTGCGGCAGGTACAAGTTTGGACCGGAACGCCATGTAGCTCGGGTTGACGAAGGCGATCTGGCGTACTGGATCAACCGAGATGCCGCCCCAATCGAACACGCCAAAGTTACCTGGGTAAACAATCGAGCCTTGCAGCGATGGCGGGGTGAACGGGCCATCGTAACGCAAGGACTTGAAGTCGATCCGGCACAGCGCCTGATCGAATGGCGTTACACCCCACATGTCGCGTTCTTTGAGCGGTGGCGGCATGAAGTTCAGGTCGGATTTAGGTTGAGTTGGCGAAGTGTGATCGCCCGCTACCGCACCGCCCGGGACCGGTACTTCATTAATCGGTACGATCGGCTTGCCGGTGCTGCGATCCAGCACATAGATGCTGCCCTGCTTGGTCGAAACCAGTACGGCCGGCTTGATGCCCTCAGCAGTTTTCATGTCCATCAGCGTCGGCTGGCCACCGACATCCATGTCCCACAGGTCATGGTGAGTCAGCTGCATGCTCCAGCGTACTTTGCCGGAAGCGATATCCAGAGCCACGATGCTGGCGCTGAATTGCTCGGACTCTGGAGTACGGTCACCGCCCCACTGATCCGGAGTCTGGTTGCCCATAGGCAGGTAAAGCATGCCGAGTTTTTCATCGACGGCGAACATCGACCACATGTTGGGCGAATTACGCGTGTAGGACTTGCCTTCAGCCAAAGGCGTGGTGTCATCCGGGTTGCCGCTGTCCCAGTTCCACACCAGACGGCCCGTGTGAACGTCATACGCACGGATCACGCCCGACGGCTCGTCGGTGGAAACGTTGTCGGTCACGTGGCCGCCGATCACTACAAGGTCCTTGGTCACAGCAGGTGGCGACGTGGAGTAGTAACCGCCCGCTGCGAAAGTGCCGATGTTGGCGCTCAGGTCGACCGCGCCTTTGTTGCCGAAATCCTCGCAGACTTTGCCGGTGTCGGCGTTCAGCGCGATCAGGCGGGTGTCAGCAGTCGGCAGGAAGATGCGACGCGGGCAAACATTGCTCCCGGCGGAAGCGACAGCTGGTGTTGCCGGGCTTTGCGCTGGCGCTGCGGCATAGGCGGCGTCATCGTGATAGGACACGCCACGGCAGGTCATGTGTGCCCAGCCTTTGAAGTTGGCAGCATTCTGAGTGCTGATCTTCGGATCGTAGCGCCAGATTTCCTTGCCGGTGTCCGGATCAAGCGCAATCACCTGGCTATGCGGCGTACAGACGTAAAGCATGCCGTTGACTTTGAGCGGCGTGTTCTCGGCCGTGGTTTCGCCCGGATCGTTCGGGCCTGGGATATCGCCAGTGCGATAAGTCCAGGCAGGCACCAGCTTGCTGGCGTTAGCCGGAGTGATCTGCGCCAGTGGCGAGTAGCGATCACCGAATGCAGTGCGGCCGTAGGACTGCCAGTCGCCGTCAGGCATGGCGGGTGCGGCGCTGGTGGTGCCTGCAGTTTCACGGTCCAGCTGGCCTTTGAGCTCACCAGGGTTGGTGAACTGGCTTGCCAGGGCCGTAAGGCCTGCCAGCACTACCGCAGCGGTCAGTGCGGCGATGCCTTTACCGCCAGGCTGACCCCGCAGGACCGGGCGGCGGAACCATGGCAGCAACATCACGATGCCGAGGGCAAACCACAGTGCCAGACGCGGCACGAGTTGCCACCAGTCCAGACCCACTTCCCACAATGCCCAGACGGTGCTGGCAAACAGAATCAGCGCGTACAAGCCGAAAGCCGCACGGCGTCCAGTGACAAGCAAAACACCTGTCACCGCGAAGCCAATGCCTGCCAGTACGTAATACGGCGAACCGTCTACTTGCAGCAGCTGGACGCCTAAGGCCAACAGGGCAAGGCCCATCAGCAGTATCACCAGCCCGAGCAATGTCGGTAGCAGGCGATTTTTACTCAAAGCACCGTCAGTGCTCATAGTGTGAATCTCCAAGGACAGATTTAAGTGATGAAGCTTTGTTATTCGCGCAGGACTCGTTGAAGAAAATCCTGCAATACTTTGAAACTAGTTGTTGATACGAACTAATGACAGCAGAAATCAGCCGTCGGTCAGAACGACGACTGAATTTTCAGGCCCGCCACCAGTGCGTCGTCCACTTCGTCCACGCCACCGGGGTGGCGCACGAACTGCAGATTTGGCCGCACCGTGAGCCAGTTGGTCAGGTGCACGCCGTAATACAGCTCGGCGTTGTATTCGGTGTCCTGCAGGGGCGTGAAGGCTGGATCGTTGTAGTCGTAAACAGCTGCGGCCTGATTAAGTGCGGCGGCGTTCTTGCGGTAGGCCGGGTTGACGTGAATGCGTGAGACAGCAAGGCCGATATCGTCTTTGGGACGGGCATCGAACGGGCCTTTGTAGAACGCACCGACGGCGACGTAGTTGTCGACCTTGTTGGTCTTCTTGTCATGCATCGTTCCATTGGCGAACACGCTCAAACCGCGGCTTTGATCGCCGTCGCGGCTGCTAACCTGCTGCAGGAGGTTCAACCACATGCCGTGCTTGCTTGAAGCACTGCGATACGTGCCGTCGGTGAGCGCTGCCGACTGACCATTACTGCTTTTGTAAACGTCCTGGCTGTCGGCGGTGCTGTAGTAATAACCGGCGCGATATTCACCCGGCAGACCATCGACTTTGGGCGACCAGACCAGCTCTACGGGCAAGACCGCCCCCTGGGTGCCGCTGCCGCTGAGTTTGAAGCCGTTGTCGTTTTCCAGATTCGACGGGTTTTGCTCGAACGCGCCGATCTGGGCGAAAAACTCCGGAGTAATCTGGTATTTGATGCGCATTGCCCACTGGCTGATGGGCCAGTTGTACACCGTACCGCCATCCCAGTTGCCGACCTGGGAGCCGCAGAGCGAGAGATTCTGGAAGTCGCAGGGGAAGCTGCCGAAATCCTCGCCCTGATTGAATCGACCGAGCTTGACGCTCAAGGCCTGATCAAAGAATTTCTGCTGGTACCACAGCTGTGTCAGGCGAGTCACGCTGCCACGGCCCCAGACTTCCTGGGAGGAAGACAGCGTGCCAGTGCGCGGATCGCTGACGCGGTCATTGCTGATGTTGTCGCCGTTGCGATTGTTCACCGTCAACTGGAATTCGGCATCCTGCCAGCCGAGGATCTTCTGCAGATCGAGATGAGCGCCGAGGGCGTATTGATCGCTGTAGCGCACCGCATTGTCGTGGCTGTAACCGCCGTGCAGGTTGGACCCCATCTCTGCGGTGTAATCGAGTTTGAAATCATAGCCCTGTTGCGACAGCTCGGTCCGCTTGCCTGCCCAGTCTCCCAGCATCCATGGCGAATCACTGTCAAATGCAGGTGCAGCCTGTGCACAACTGGCCAGACCAGCGACGGCAATTCCACAGAGCCTTGCGGCAAAGTTAAGGCGTGAAGGGAAGGGCAGGGCAAAAGCCAAAAAACGTCTCGGGTCGACAGACATAGGTATCGTTCTTTTGAATTATTCAGGAAAGGCATGCGGCGCTATGCCGCGGTTTTGCAATGCGAAAGCAGTTGCAAAATCGGTTCAGCTGGCAGTCCGTAATGATAGGGGGCTAACGAGTTAGTGAACAGCGATAAAATTGACATGGATCATTGCGGAGATTGCAATAGTGCGTTGAGGGCGGTCTGTTGGAGCGTGGCTTGCCCGCGAAGAACCCCTCACGCGGCATCTCGGTAACATCGAGGCAATCCATTCGCGGGCAAGCCTCGCTCCAACAGGTTCTGCGTCATTCCCCTATTGGCGCTGTGTTTCGGACAAATAGCGGAGCTTTTCGGAAGCGTCCTACACTCTCGGTAGGCTTAAGCTGACTGCCAAAACAAAGACTTCGCACGCTAAGCTCTTCCCGCTGTCTGAAGGCTCGGCTAAGGTGCGCAGCTTCCGGGAAGTGCCCCTATCCATTCAGCTTGAAGGTTTTGCATGACTACACCCCACTCCAACCCTTTGCACGGCGTAACGCTCGAACAGATCCTCAACGCACTGGTTGAGCATTACGAGTGGTCAGGCCTGGCTGAGCGCATTGATATTCGCTGCTTCAAGAGCGACCCAAGCATCAAGTCCAGTCTGACGTTTCTGCGCAAGACGCCTTGGGCCAGGGAGAAGGTCGAGGCGTTGTACGTGAAGTTGCACCGCAGCAAAGGCTGGTAATTTCGCCCGGTTCCAAGGCTGGGCTTCAAGGAAAAACGATGTACTTCCAATACATGAAAAGTGCGCAAGGACAGCGCTGTTACACGATGATTGCCGCCTGCCTCGGGTGGTCAGGACTGGCCATTCAGCTTTACCTTGTTTTCATTGCACGCTGGGCCGATGACGCCAGCCTGATAGGTGGGCTGGTGCGGTTCTTCAGTTTTTTTACCGTGTGGAGCAATACGCTGGTAGCAGTCGTACTGACCTGCGCGTTGAGTAACAGAACCTCGGCCGCGCATCGCTTCTTCCAGCACCCGGTGGTGTGCAGCGGGATTGCAGCCAGCATTGTTCTGGTCGGACTCGCTTACAACGTATTGCTTCGCCATCTCTGGCACCCGGAAGGTTGGCAGTTTGTTGCTGACGAATTACTGCATGACGTCATGCCGCTGGCGTTCCTGCTCTATTGGTGGCTGTACGTACCCAAGGGCCTCTTGCGGCTTGAGCATGTACTGCTGTGGATTCTTTATCCAGTCATCTACTTTTCCTACGTGTTGCTGCGTGGCAGCTCGATTGGCGATTACATGTACCCGTTCATCAATGTCGGCAACATCGGTTATGTGCAGGCGTTCACTAATGCGGGAGGGGTGTTGATCGGTTTTATCGTGATTGCCCTGGTGCTGCTTGGAGTGGACAGATTCAGCGCCAGACGCTGAGTCTGCAGGAGCTGGCCCGGTTTCTATTGCACCGCACAGTTTCGCGGCAAACACAGGACTTGTAGGAGCTGCCGAAGGCTGCGATCGCGGTTTATCAGCAGAAATGCTTCGCAGCCTTCGGCAGCTTCTACAGAAAAAGGATTCCAAATCAGATAGCTGTAATTTGTTCGATGAGAGCTAAGTACTGATCAGCCCTCATCACTCCCGTCCAGCCGCCAGTACCCCGCAGCCTTCACAAACTCTTCTTCCAGTCCGAACTCACCGAGCAATACCCGGCGCAGTTTGCGTGACAGCATCGATTCGGTTGCGATCCAGGCGTACAGCTTGCCTTCAGGCATTTCCAGGCGGCGGACGACATCCACCAGATCCTGTTCGCCACGGACGATCCAGATCACGTCAACCTGAGCCTGACTTTGAAAAACCTGCTGCTCGCCTGGGTCTGCAACCTCGACAACGACCAGCGCGCTGCGATTGGCCGGTAACTCTTCAAGGCGTCGGGCGATAGCAGGCAGAGCGGTTTCATCACCGATGAGCAGATAACTGTCAAAGATATCCGGCACGATCATCGAACCGCGCGGCCCTGCGATATTCAGGAACTGACCCGGTTGAGCTTGCGCTGCCCAGGTTGCTGCGGGCCCTTCGCCGTGCAGTACGAAATCGATATCCAGTTCGCCACTGATCGCATCGTAACGGCGCGGTGTGTAATCACGCATCACCGGTTTTGGTCCGTCGCTTGGGGAGCCCGGAACGAAGTTATCCAGCGCTGCCTGTTCTTCAGGTGTGGTGGCGAACATCAATTTCACATGGTCATCGGGTCCCAGGCTGATGAAGCCGGTCAGGTCAGGGCCATGCAAGGTAATCCGGCGCATTTTAGGGGTAATGTCCGTCACTCGCAGCACTTCAAGCCTGCGGCGTTTGATCTCATGGCTGACGCGATGAATGGATTGCTGTGAATTCATACCGGCTTCTCCGATTGGATAGGGGGGCCATCAACGATGGCTTTGGCGGTGTTGTTGAGCAGGTCGCGAACCCGGAGGATTTCTTCGGGGCTCCAGCGACCGTGGTGCAGTTGCAAGGCGTGGCGAAGGTTGTGCACGGCCTCATGGATTTCCGCAGGACGATCATGACCGCGCAACGAGCGCTTGCTGACGTCGATACGCATCTTCACGCCATCCAGGGCGACTTTTTGTTCAGCCAATGAGGCGCGACCGGCACCGGTGACGGCGTAATGTTTTTTACCGCCCTGGGCATCGCCTTCGATCAGCTCGCTTTCTTCGAGGAAGGTCAGGGTCGGGTAGATCACCCCGGGGCTTGGGCTATAGGCACCGTCAAACATGCCTTCAATCTGACGGATCAGGTCATAGCCATGGCAGGGCTGCTCGGCAATCAATGCCAGCAGCAGCAGTTTCAGATCGCCCGGCGCGAACACCCGAGGTCCGCGTCCACCGCGTTCCCGGCCAGGTCGTTTCTCAAAACCATCTCGTCCATCGCCATGCTCGCGATGCGAAGGACGGTGGTCGTTGTCGTGAGGGTCATCACGCATCTCTTCATCTCCCGTTACAAGTTAGATATACCTTAAGATATATCTTAATGATTGCGCAAGGGATAAAGACGAACGGTTCTCGTTTGTGGTTTGAGAAAATTTATCAAAATGGTTGTAGGAGCAACGAGCAACGCGGTGCTGGGTAGGAGGTAACTTTTTGCCAATAGGGTTTGGCGCGATGGTCCTGCTCTGACGCCCCTCGCGAACAAGTTCGCTCCTACCGTGTGGCGCGGGCTGGGTAGGAGGTAACTTGTTGCCGAGAGGATTTGATGCGGTGGTGCCGGTTTGACGCCTCTCGCGAACAAGTTCGCTCCTACCGTGTGGCGCGGGCTGGGTAGGAGGTAACTTGTTGCCGAGAGGGTTAAACGCGGTGGTGCCGGCCTGACGCCCCTCGAGAGCAAGTTCGCTCCTACCGTGTGGCACGCGTTGGGTAGGAGGTAACTTGTTGCCGAGAGGGTTAAACGCGGTGGTGCCGGTTTGACGCCCCTCGCGAACAAGTTCGCTACAGTTGCGTTCTGATGGTCGGCTGGCAGAGCGTATGACCACCAGGCTCCAGATACGGGTTCAGAATCGGCGCCATGCCCTTTAGCACTTGCACGGGCAGCGCTGACGTGAAGCGGAATCCTTCTGCTGCCCGGCCCGGCACGAATGCGGTCAGGGTGCCGAAGTGGTTATCGCCCAGATAGAACACGAAAGTGGCTGTCCGGTTGATCGCTCGTGAACTCAGGACGCGTCCGCCCGCACCGATACTTTCGATACGGTTGTCGCCGGTGCCGGTCTTGCCGCCCATGGCGAGGATAGCGCCGTCCTGCAATTTGAAACTGCCATGCACCCGCTTGGCGGTTCCCCCGTCGACCACTTGCGACAGCGCATCGCGCATGGCGGCGGCAACTTCGGAAGGCAACACGCGCTGGCCCAGTTCCGGGTTATTGGCGAGTCGGGTTTCATAGGGCGTATCGGCAGCAAAATGCAGGCTGTCGATGCGCAAAGTGGGTAACCGGATGCCGTCGTTCTGGATGATGCCGATCAACTCGGCTAGCGCGGCGGGGCGGTCTCCGGAACTGCCGATGGCGGTGGCCAGCGACGGCACCAGATGATCAAACGGATAGCCGACACGTTGCCAGCGCTGATGAATATCAAGAAACGCCTCGACCTCCATCATTGTCCGGATCCGGCTGTCCCGTGCACTCTTGTGGCGACTTTTGAACAGCCAGCCGTACACTTCCTGACGCTCATGCCGGCTGGCAGCAACAGCGTCCTTGAACTGCGCATCCGGGTGTTGCAGCAAGTAACCCACTAACCACAGATCCAGCGGATGCGCCTTGGCGATATAGCCCTGATCCGGCAGGTTGTACTTGCCCGGCCCGTAGCTTTCATAGAGATCGGCCAGTCGCTTCTCGGTCAGCTTCGGTCCAACCTTGTCTTCGGCCATGTGCGCACGGATGAAGGTGTTGAAGTTGGCCTGATTGGCACCCGGCAACAGATAACGATGCACCGCCGCCAGCCTGATCGGCGTGGCATTGATGCCGTCCAGGAATGTATCGAGTCGCTCCTGGGTGGTTTTGTCCTTGTAACGTTTCCAGAACCGCAGCAGGAATACCGACCCTTCACGGTCAGCGAAGCGACTCAGGTATTCCTGACGGCGTGGGTCATCGTCATCCTTGAGCAGCTCGGCGCTATTGTTTGGCCCTTGATAAGTGCTGTAACGCACGACATCACGCATCAGTCGAATGAAAGGCAGGTTGATCGACTCGCGCAGCGATTCACGCAGGGTTGGCAAGCGACTGTCGTCTTCTTTGCGGAAGTTGTTGAAGTGGTGCATGCCACCACCGGTGAAAAAGCTTTCTGCCGGGCTGGCCGAGTAGCGCCGGTCCAGCGCCGCCGAGAGCATTCTGGACAGGTCCCGATCCTTATTCTGTATCAGGTAATCCAGCGCCCAGCGGGTCAGGCGGTCCTGATCTGCCACCGGCTCCTTGCCCAGTGCGCTGACGCTTTGCGCGGCGTAACGATCATGCAGTTCGGCAATGATCTCCAGGTAGGTCGTCATCACCCGCATTTTTGCGGTGGAGCCCAGTTCCAGCTTACTGCCTTCATTGATATCGAAAGGCTGATCGGTACTGTCCGTCTGCACCCTTACCCGTGATCCATCCGGGCCGCGCTCGAACAACGTGAAACTGTAGCGCACCTGGGTGGTACTGGCGGGGGTTAGCAATCGCTCTCCCAGCAGCCCGACTTGCGCAGCAAAAGCCGGGTCCGCCAGATTTTTCAGGTACTCACTGACGCTGTTTTGCAGTTCGCTTTGCAGGGTGCTGGTGGCCGAAAGATCAAGGCGATCAAGGTCGTACAGCGGACGATTTAGCAGCGCCGACAATCGACTGCGGGCAACACTGATGCCTTTATTGGTCTCGATGGGCTGGATGGTCGGCTGCTCCGCCCAGTTGCGGTAACTCAACGTCGCTTCCAGCGCGGCATCGGCCAACGCGCTACTGATCACCTGATTTTGTGCCAGCAGGCGAATGTGGCTGTCAGTCAGCTCCGCCAGTTCCGCACGACCTTTCGCCAGATAGTGCGAAGGTCGACGTTGGGCGATGACCAGCGACAGCACTTCTCGTAATGCCAGTCCCTGAGCGGCAATGCTTTGCGGGTCACTGGCAGGGGACGCCAGCAACTGATTGGTCTTCACGAAATCAGCGCCGTACCAGACTCGCAACCCTTCAGCCATACCGTGCACTTCACCATGCCCCGGCACAGCCGACAGCGGCACACTGTTCAGGTAATCACGAACGACGCGTTGACGTGCTTCAAGCGTTTGCTGGCCAGGTTGATAGGCGCGCACGCTGGCGGAAATCATCTGCCGAAGCTTTTCCGAACCCGACAGCGTGAGGCCGTCAGGGGAGTGCCGATACTTTTCAAGTTGGGTGGCCAGCGTACTGCCCCCTGCCGATTGCCCCGGCAAGCCGAGCAGCTTCGCTACTTGAGAAAACGCCGCTTTGGCAAAACGCGGCCAGTCCACTGCCGGGTTTGCCATTGGCTGTTGTGGATCAAGCAGATCGCGGTTCTCGATGAACAGCAGGCTGTGCACCAGCAGTGGCGGGATCGCGGCAAAGCTTGGGTAGAATTGCTGCGGGTAACGGAATTGATAGACGTCGACACCACGGCAATCAGTGATCGACAGTCCAGCCTGGATTTTCTCTTCATAAGGTACGAAGAAGCCACGTTTGGCGTAGTCCAGCAAGTCGGGGGAAAACCGTACCTGTTCGGTAACCAAATAGTCGCGTTTGAGCAGGCGCGGCAAAAATTCATTCAGTGATGAGTAGCCCAGGCGCTTGTCGAAGGGGCCTTCGCCGGGGTAGAGCATCGAATCGCTGGGACCTGTATGCATCGAATAGCTCAGATTCGCCGCAAAGCGGCTGAACTCAAGCGCCTGCAAGCGCGAACTGCGTGACTCGATCACCATCGCCACGGCCAGCGCGCCAATCCCCAGGAGCAGCAAAACCCAGATCACGCGCCACACATAGCTTTTGCGGCGTGGGGGTTTTGGCATGGGTGCTCGGTCGCGACTGTCTGCGGTAATCACAGTCTCTTTGGTATCTGCATGCCTTAAAACGCCCATTTCGATTGGCCCGGTTAAACCTGTTAATCGCACCTGACTCAAGCTTAGTCGCTGACCGGGATTGCGGGAAAAATTGTCTAGGGCTGTAGGACGCTTCCTGAGCAGCGGCGGGCTGCTTACCAATCCATGGCGTGCTCAGGCCGCAGGTCCATCAGCGGCTCAACAGGTGTATCGGCAAGACCAGGGATTTGATAAACCCCGAGCGCCATGAATTTTCGAAGCGCCCGTGTGTGCTCATCCTAAAACGTTTAATGCGTCGATAATCAGTTGGATTTGTAAGTTGAGTCGATGTTTTATGTAGGAAAAGCCCTCAAGTATAAGAGTCAAGTAGGACGGTTCTGATTTTGGTAGTTGAATATTGACTCGTATTTTAAACGGTGATTACGTCCGGTTTGTCAGTTGCATAAGCGTCTGGCTAAAACTTTTAATAATTATCAGGATGTCAGAGATGAACAAGAATAAAAGGTTGGGGGTGGCGCAGTTGTGCGTGCCTTTATTTGTGATGTCTTCGCTAGGATTTTATGCTCGGGCCGAAATTAATGGTGTTGAGCAAAATGTAGCCCAAGTTGAGACGGCGATGGCGGCCGTGTCGTTGACAGAACCTGATACATCCAGTTGTCAGAGCACGCTAGATCAGATTAACGAACCAAAGGGCTTTCTTGAAAGCAAATCCGACGTCCGTTGCTATGTTTTTACTTCAATTCGTGGGCAGAAAGTTTTGCTTGCAGCTATAGCTGAGGAGCCTGAACCGTCTTGGCAGGTCGAATATTATGATGGTGTGTGGAAGACAAAAAATAACACGAGTGCGCTCGATCTACCTGGTTTGAAGCCTGGAGATCAAGTAGTCATGAGGGTTTCCTACAAACAAGACAAACCTTACCAGCGGACGGAATACAAAGTGGCCTTTGGATCATACCCGGTCCTCAAGGATTCTTCACTGAACGCTCCACCTGTCAGGAACCGTGTTCCTGTCGCCGACTCTGGATGGGTAGCTGGTTTGCAAACTCATGGTACGTTAACGTTGGAAGCAACATTTACTGATACCACAGGGATTCCATTGAAAGGCGCGTCAGCCAGTTTGCCGATTTATCTAAACCTGAAGTCTAAAGACCCAGAACTGACGCAGTCCGCGCTGTCCGACGAGCGTGGAATCGCCACCGCGACATTCACGCTTAACAAATGTTACGGCGGAGAACTGGCCGCTCAGCGCAATGATGCTGGTGGAACCCATCATTGGGTGTCTACATACAATGTCGGACGTTGGTTTGTATTCGACAAGCTTATTGGCACAGAGAGTAAAAAAATTGAAATGAACAAGATGGCCGGATTTGCTCATATCTGCACCCAGACTCTGAACAGAGGTAGAATCTAACTATTTCAAGCTGTGAGGGGCAGATAGTACATCTGCCCCTTTTTTTCGCATCAGACTTCTACGTCGATCCTGTTTCGATTATTTGTATGGGCGCGATCATTTTCCTTTGGTTGTCCGAAAATATTAAGCTTTCCCGTGGTGTCTGCGAGCAGCGCGGCGTAATTTACCAAAGCGCTGAAATGTTTGTAGGAGAAGGGTTCCTCTTCTTCAGGACGTTTTAAAAAGCTTACATAGCTAATGATCGTCTCGGCGTGAGCCATGATGAGCTCTCTGAGTGGTTCATAGTCCTGCATGGCCTCTGTCAGGTATGCAGTTTCGAGGTCACTTAATAAGTCAGAATTTAAAACCTTGACCTTTCCACTTGCATCGACTGTGAAGTCAAAGGGTGTAGCTGATAGCGCCGGGAAGTCTTTGGCAATTTTCTGTCTGAAGTTTTGCAGTTCAACGCTGATGTTCTCTATCAGGCTGCTGGCATTAGAAGCTAATATATCCATTTGGTCACTGCGACATCCCCAGCAGCACTCATCCTTCTTAAGGGGAGCCCATCCTCTGTCGAGTGGGTCTGTTTCTCGTGTAAATACGATATCTCTAAATATAGGCCCCACCATAAACGGGTTGCAATTCAATATCTTCAGTGTGGTGTTCTCGCTTTCGTCGGAGGATATTAATCTTGTATAACTAATCGCAGATGTTGCCAGGACTTGCTCCACCTTAGGCTGATCAATTGCTGAAAGCTTCAAAGGGGTCGACACAATAGAATTGATGTTCACGAGTATTCCCTCTCCGTGTTGTAGGTCACCCTCGGTGTAACGGCCATGTCCGAAAAAAATTGGCCTGATAATGTTGTGGGAAACTTCCGAGAGGGTCTCTTTTTGAGATGCTGTTCTCAACTCGCGACCGTATTTTTAAGTTTTGGTCGGTCGACGCGAAAGCGTTGAGTAAGTCATGAGTTCTCTGGTGTTCGGCGTAAGAAATGATACGTGTTATTTGTAGGGGATGTATTACAAATTAAATTAAAAGTAGGAAGCGTCTGATTTTTAAACAGACTTGTTGACTCGTATTTAAAGCAGTGATTACGTCCGGTTTGTCAGTGCTTAGACCACTGGCATAACGAATTAAAACTATTGAGTCTATTTAGGAGTTTCAGATGCGTAAAAATAAAAAGCTGCTTTTGGGTATGGTTGTGTCCGCTGTTATTTCGGCGGGGCCTCATTCTGCTTGGGCACAAACCGTCCCAGAGGGCAGTGCGACACAAACCGCCACCGCGCCGGTAATGGAAGAGCCGGTATTCAATGTGTTGACGGATAAGGTTCACACTCTTGGCACGCGCTTAAACAGCGCTGTCTCCGAGCACTACTACGGTTTTACCGCTGTGAGAGGTCAGGATGTAATACTGAACCTGCAGAGTCAGCAACATATCAAGGTCGAACGGCATGTAGATGGGGCATGGACGTTGATCACCGTTAAAGGTATCAGTGTCCTCAAAAACCTGAAGCCGGGTGAAGAGATCATCATCAGGGTGACACATAATCAGGCTGCGGCTTTTAATGGTGGGCAATATTCCCTGATATTCGGCTCCTATCCGGTGTTGAAGGATTTTGATCTAAAGCCCGAGGAGAATGTGTTACGGATTCCATATGGTTATAGCGACCCTGCATGGCTGCCCGGTCAAGCGCACAAGGAGGCCACAGTAGTCGCCCAGTTTACTGATACAACGGGTGCGCCGTTGGAAGGAGGCATTGTTAGCTTTGGGCTCAAGCTTGACGGTGGCTACAGAGAAAATATAAAGGGAACCCTGATGTCAGATAGCGAAGGCAAAGCGATGGGGCTCTTGCAGATTGGGCTATGCCAAGGCGGGACTCAAGCTAGAGATTTTGTGAATTACAGTCAGGGCTACAATAATACATGGAGGACTCATTACCAAATTGGTCATTATGTTTTTCAGAATTGGCAGGCGGGGGAATCCGCTTCCGAAAAATATAAATTTGGACATATCTGTCATCAGCGTCTGATTAGCAGTAAACGATCCTGAGTCTAAGGTAAAGCGGCCTGTCATGTATCCTGGCAGGCCGTTTTTCTCAGCTATGCATAGGTGTCGAGCAAGGGGGCTGCGCGTTTTTCCGCGTTCTCTAAAATCTGCCTAGTAAAGAAACTATCGAGAGATGTCCCCATGCTTCCCCATTTTTTATTAAGGATATCTCCATAATCGATAGTGTTCTGAAAGTTCTCACTGTTAAGGTTAAATCTCCCACCAAATCTTTGGGTATCTTTTTCTACCAGTTGGATCAATAGTTTGGAATGCTTGTAGACGTGGTGCTTGATGTCCTTGAATGTATTGATTTCCTCAGTTAGCCAGGATTTATCAGCTTCGCCCAATTTCCCTGAGTCCAATATTTTTATTTTCGAGTTCTCATCCAGCGTGAATCCGAATCCTGCTGAAGCGATGTCAGGGCGCAGGTCTTTAAGGCGTTCGTTAAACTCAGCGTACTGTCGGCGAATGTCGAGTAGTCCGAGTGAAGCGTCAAGGATCAAGCAAACCAGTTCTAAAAAATCATCTTTGCACTCCGTCGAGACGTGCTCAAGTAAATTTTCGGTTTGCAGAGGCTCTGCCTTATATTTTTGGTGATCTATGACTTTGCTCTGCGCTGTGTTTTTCATGTGCCTGGCGGAGTGTTCTTGCGCGTTGATGATCGAAGCGGGTGGTTGAAGATGGTTGAGTCTCATTGCGGAGTTGATATTCACGAATGCGTCCTTTCAGTAGTTTTACCTTTCTTTAACGGCCAAGTGAGTAAAAACCTGGACTGAGAAGGTTGTAGGAAACTTCTTGGAGGGGGTTACAGTGAGAAGCTGTTCTCAGATTGACCTTGCCTCCAGCCCATCGATAGCGACATATAGACTGCAAAACTGTTGAGAGAAAAACTCCCGTCCCACCAGACGGCGGGCAGCTTAGTTTCGCTATGCGTACGTATTGATTCGCGGTTCTGACCTCATCGGAGCATGGCTCTTTACCAAATCTAAGGCTCTTTTATAAAAATCATGTTGAGATATATTGAGGATGTCTTTGTAATCAATGACCGATTGGAAATTGTGCCTGTTCAGGTTGTACTTGCCACCAAAGTTCTTGGTGTGATCCACTACCGCCATCAGCGCTTTGGAGTGAGCGTGAACGGTATTCCTGAAGTCTTTGAATTTGTTGATTTCGTCGGTTAACCACAGTTTGTCCGCTTCACTCAATGGCTGTCGTCCGTCAAGTATCTTTATGTTCGCGTTTTCGTCGAGGGTGAAGCTGTAGTTTGACGAGGCAATATCGGGCCGTAGGTCTTTGATGTGTTCGGAGAATTCTTCGAATGCAGAGTTTATTTTGGTTAGTTTTCCGGATGATTCAGAGACTATGCCAAGTAAATAGATTCCATCCTTACACATTTCCATAATCGGGTCGTCAAAGCTGAGCTTTAGCCATGGGGCTTCCTCATAGACGTAATGCTCAATGTCTTCAACCTTCTCGGGGGCTTTTTCGCCTGGGGCCAAGACGGCTTTCTCTACGCTATTGGTCTTGCCTTCCACCAGGGTGTCCACTTGTGTGGTGGGCCTCATTTCTTTGACTTTGCCTGGCACCCATGAACAAAGGTTGCTGACGATCCCTGCAGAATTAATATTCACGATTGCTTCCTCTCAATTGTCTTACCCTTTCTTTAACGACAAAGGGAGTAGAAACTTGCCCTGATTAGTTTGTAGGAAATTTCCGGAGTAGATTATTTTGATACGCCGTTCTCATAAATGAGTTTTTGTTTGTGGTGCCGCTTCCTGAGAGTTGCACTTTTTATTGTCAGAAAAAGCGCCGGCCTCAAGCTTTACCCGGCGGGTAGCCTTTTACGCTATGCGTACGTATTGATCCGCGGTTCTGATCTTATCGGTGCATGGCTCTGCACCATACTTAAAGATCTTTCATAGAAGTCATGGTGGGACGTGTTAAGAATGTCCTTGTAGTCAATGACTGATTGAAAGTTATATCTGTTCAAATTGTATTTTCCACCAAAATCTTTTGTGTGATCTACGAGCGCCATCAGTGTTTTAGAGTGGGCGTGAACAGTATTTCTAAAATTTTTGAATTTATTGATTTCGTCGGTCAGCCAGACTTTGTTCGCGTCACTTAATGGCTGTTGTCCGTCAAGTATCTTTATGTTCGCGTTTTCGTCCAGGGTGAAGCTGTAGTTTGTTGAAGCAATATCGGGCCGGAGGTTTTTGAGGCGCTCGGAGAATTCTTTGAATGCAGAGTTTATTTTTTCGGTTTGTCCAATGGATTCCAGTGTTATATCGATTAGATATAATGATTTTTTAGACATTTCCATCAGTGGATCATCAAAGCTGAGCTTTAGCCAAGGCGCTTCTTCATAGACGTAATGCTCAATTTCTTCAACCTTCTCGGGCGCTTTTACGCCTGTGGCCAAGACGGATTTCTCCACGCTATCGGTCTTGCCCGCCACCAGGGTGTCCACTTCTGTGGTGGGCTTTTCAATAGCCTTGACCTTGCCAGGCACCACCGAATAAAGGTTGCTGACTTTGACTGCAGAATTGATTTCCAAAATGACTTCCTCTTGAGTTTCCCTACCTCTTTCTTAGCGGCCAATGAAGGAAAAACTTGGCCTGATAAGGTCGTAGGAAACTTCTGAGAGGAGGTCTTATTGTGACGCTGGTCTCAAACCGCGACCGCATTTGCGGGTTTTGGTCGGCCGAGGCGTTTGTTGAGGTCGAGCCAGGCGGCCATGAGCATCATTAGCACCAAGCCGAGGAGTGCGGTGCAGACTTGCATTGGCCAGGTGTCACCAGCCAGCGCGTTGACCATGTCGGCCATTGGCGCTAACAGCACGCCCAGGCAGAAGATTTCCAGCGAGTAGCGACCCATTCGGCATGCTTGTCGCGCAGGCCAGCTCTGCACCCATGTGTTGTGTGCGGGTAACAGTTTGGCGACGCAATACGCCAAGGCCAGAAAGTGCAGCAAACGCAGCGGACCCAGATCGGTCTTGTTGATCGGGTAAAGCCCATCGGCAACGAACTGCGGCATCAGAGCCGGGTGTAGTAACGGGAATTTCCACGAGAACGCCATGACTGCTGCAACTAACAGATACATCGCAGAGATCATGAACAGGGGTTGTCTGGTCAGAGGCCGCGGTTCGATATCGGTCGAGGGTTTCGCTTCGGAAGTCAGTGCGCAGGCACCGCCAAGTACGAACAGTAACTGCCAGGCCACTGGGTTGAAGTACCAGACACCACCGCCTTCATAAGCCGAAATATTCCAGCCCAGCAGCGGCACCATCAGATACAGCCCAATCGACAAGCCTACCGTCAGGGTCAGGTTGCGCAGCATCATTGGCAGGATCAGCGGCAATGCCAATAACAACAGGATGTACAGCGGTAGCGGGTCGGTCAGATTGGGTTTGAAGCGCAGCAGCAATTGATCGGCCAGAGCCTGCTGCGGGTCAGCGACAAAATGTTGCAGGCCCATTTCCTGAATCATGTCGCGGGTTTCTACGTAATTATTGGCAACGAAAACGATGCCCATCAACAGCGTCAGCAAAAAGATATGCACCACATAAAGCACCCAGGTGCGACGCAGAATTCGTACGGTAGAAACAACAAAGCCGTCCCGCCGGGCAATACGGCCGTAGGCAAGGATAGCCGCGTAACCCGCCAGGAAGACGAAAATTTCCGCAGCGTCACTGAAGCCGAAGTTGCGTACGGTCAGTTGAGCAAGGGGGTTGTCAGGCACGTGATCCCAGAAAATGAAGATCAGCGCCAGGCCCCGAAAGAAGTCGATGCGCAGGTCGCGTCCGTTAGCCATAACGGTAGGCTCTTTAATGTCATAAGGGATAAAGATCAGCCGCAAGGGCTCTAGGTTCCGCGCCGCCGGTCAATCAGGGTGTTCTGGCAGGTTTGGCGGCGCGGCAGGGTGGAGGATTTTCAAGGCAAATGCAAAGGCAGGCTAATTACAGAATGTCTCGACACGCTCGGGCGATTTCGTTGGGGTCTCCGACTATTGGTCATACGCTATTCAAGAGCGTGTCCTTTACTTAGGGTGTCATCCAGGTGTGCTGTCGGTTGGCAGGGAAGCCGGTACATGATGTGAAGCCAGGGTGATGCCCGCATGACACCTGATCTAAGAGGATTTTCACGCTATCTGTTGATAGGCATCTGCAACACTGTCATCCATTGGACGGTGTTTCTTATCTTGTGCCTGGGTTGGTTCGCCCCTCAATCTTTGGGCAATCTGGTCGGCTTTGTTGTAGCTGCTTCTTTCTCGTTTTACGCCAATGCTATTTATACCTTCAGCGCACGACTGTCATGGTCGGGCTATCTGCTTTTCATGTCCTTCATGGGGGCGATGAGTTTTATCGTTGGCCATATATCGGATGGGCAAGAGACACCTCTGCTGGTGACGCTTGTTGTTTCTTCAGCGCTTAGCCTGAGCCTTGGCTATTGCTGTTCCAGGTATTTGATTTTCAGGAGGCCCTCTTGAAAATCTCTTTGATAGCGCCGGTTTTTAACGAAGCGCTGGCTATTCCGCTGTTTTACCAGGCAGTCAGGCAGGAGCCTTTATTGCAGGGGAGTGTTCTGCAGATTGTTTTTATCAATGATGGCAGCACTGATCAAACTGAGCAGGTGGTTCGGGGGCTCATTGCTGATGACAACGAGGTGCTGCTGATTAATCTGTCCCGCAACTTTGGCAAGGAGGCTGCTTTGTTGGCGGGGCTGGAGTACTCCAGTGGTGATGCAGTCATTCCGATTGATGTCGATTTGCAAGACCCGATTAGTGTCATTCCACGGATGATCAGTGAGTGGCAAAAAGGCGCTGATGTGGTCTTGGCCCGACGCCAGGACCGCTCGGTTGACAGCCGTTTGAAACGATACGCAGCCGCTTTTTTTTATCGGGTCATGAATGTCATTGGCAGTACACGGATCGAAGCAAACGTGGGTGACTTCCGTTTGATGGATCGCAAAGTCGTGGACGTTATAAAAGCACTGCCAGAGCATGAATTGTTTATGAAGGGATTACTCTCCTGGGCGGGTTTTCATACCGTGATTGTGGACTACGATCGAGCCAGTAGGGTCGCCGGGCAGACCAAATTCAACACCCGAAAGCTTTGGCATTTGGCATTGGATGGCATTACTTCTTTCAGCACCGTACCGCTACGAATCTGGACTTATATAGGCTGCTCGCTTTCGCTGTTTGCGGTGTGCTACGGGATTTTTCGTACGGTGGACCGGTTGGTGATGGGTCACGATATCCCGGACTATTCACCGCTGATGGCGGCGCTGCTGTTTTTCAGTGGTATTCAACTTATCGGAATTGGTGTTTTAGGTGAGTATGTGGGACGCATATACATGGAGGCCAAACACAGGCCGCGTTATGTGGTGGGAAGCACCGTGGGGATTCAGTCAAATTTACTTGGCGATTCGTGAAGACAGTCAAGAGTACCTTGAGATAATGAGTTTCTGGAAAATGATAACGCACCGTTTTGATGGAGAAGAATGGATATAGCTTTAAAGGCACTGTCCAACAAAAGGAGAGCACTATGCAACCTGCTTCTCGCTTAGCCTTGCTAGGCACTATCATTCAGACTTATCAAATTCTGCCCATTGTAGTGCTTGCAGCTGCAGTTCGTTCATACGGTATCATCAATTCATCTATTTGGTTTGATGAAGCTTACAGTGTGTTGGTAAGTGAAACGACGCCCTCCTTGATCTGGTTTCATAGTGCGCAAGATGTTCATCCTCCCCTTTACTATTTTTTACTTCACTTCTGGATGAGATTTTTTGGCGATAGCGTATTCTCAGTTCGCGTGATGAGTGCGTTGATTGGTACTCTGACAGTTCCTATCAGTGTGTGGCTTGTGGGGATGATTGCTTCCAGGCGAGCTGCCATTCTTGCAGGATTTCTATCGGCTTTATTACCGATTGCTGTTAGATACAGTCAAGAGGCGCGGATGTATGCGTTGCTGGCTCTGTGCTGTGTAGCCGCGACGTTGGCACTGGTCTACTGGGTAAAAAACCCAACGCATCACCGGTATTTATTCGTCTATACGCTGCTCATGGCGGCAGGTTTTTACACGCATTATTTTGCGGGGCCTTGCCTGTTTGCCCATTGGGTATATCTGTTGTTCATTCACGATAACGGTCAGCTGTTTGTCAGGAAGCAAGCATGGTGGATGAGTAATCTTGCGATCGCGGTGCTTTACCTCCCGTGGATCCCTTCGTTGATTGCACAATTGGGCCATACCAACGCGATTGGCTGGATTCCGCAGGTCAGTTTCTCCTCCGTTATTTCAATGATCTGGGAATTCCTAGCGCTTGAATCCGGTCCGAGCCGACCGTTTGTGGCCTATGTAGGTGCGCCGCTCATCGCCACCGTCACAACGGTGACGCTGCTGAAATCAGACCTCCGCGACCACAGGTTTAATCTTCTAATGGTTCTGTACACATTTACTCCCATCTTGCTGATGGCCTTGGTGTCACTAAAATTACCACTGTTCTGGACGCGTTATTTTGTGTTTTCCGCGATGGGGTTGCCTTTGTTGATAGCACTTGTGCTCGATAAGTTGATGGAGCGCTATTTTCGGCTCGGAATTGTCTGCCTGATTACGCTTGTCATGGTAGAAGCATGTGGTCTTTACAGTGTCTATACGGGTGTACACAGGCTTAATAATCCCTATCAATCCGAGGAGGCCGGCACTGATAAGGTCATGAATTATCTGAACGAGCATTGGGCCTCGGGCGATAGGGTCCTGGTGTATGGTCGGTACCTCTATTTAGGGGCTACCTATTACAACCGGACACCCACCACACTGTTGCTTTACACACCCGGCCAAGCCTTGGAAGGACGCCCTGACAAGCGGGGGCCAGGCTCCCTTTGGAGCCAGGACGCTGACGCTTTATACATCGATAGCTACGCATTGATCCCCGTTGATACGCAACGCGTTTGGCTTGTCTATGAAACCAATCGACACAAACTCGATGTTCCTGCCCATTGGCGTTCCATCAGTCATGTTGCTTTTGGTGATACTCAGCTATGGCTATATTCACTTGAACCCGTGTCGCCTCGCTAAGTCTCAGCAGCAAAATCGAGGTCGTCAGGGAATCGCATTAGGCTCAAAACTATCAGCCCGCGCCATCTGCCACATCGTTGAATAGAAACTGCCGTCCACCTCTCCAGTCAACAATTGCCCCGGCTCAAGGAACACATGAGACTGTGAAAACAGTTTGATTTCGGTGGCCGACATGCGGCGCACCAGATGCTTAGCCTCTAACTGCGAAGGGTGATCCAGACCAGCGGCTGCGAGCATTTCGGCCAGACCTTTGAGCGTATTGCGATGGAAGTTGAACACCCGCTCGGCTTTGTCCGGTACCACCAGTGCGCGCTGGCGCAGCGCATCTTGAGTCGCGACTCCGGTGGGGCATTTGTTGGTGTGGCAGCTTTGCGACTGAATGCAGCCGATGGCGAACATGAAGCCTCGTGCGGAGTTGGCCCAGTCTGCGCCGATGGCCAATACGCTGGCGATATCGAAGGCGCTGACGATCTTGCCGCTGGCACCCAGTTTGATCTTGTCTCGCAGGTTAAGGCCCACCAGGGTGTTGTGCACGAACAACAAGCCTTCGCGCATCGGGACGCCCATATGGTCGGTGAACTCCACCGGCGCGGCACCCGTTCCGCCTTCGGTACCATCAACCACAATAAAATCCGGGAGGATGCCGGTATCCAGCATGGCTTTGGCGATGCCCATGAATTCCCACGGATGACCCAGACAGAACTTGAAGCCGACGGGTTTGCCTCCCGACAGCTCACGCAATTGTGCGATGAACTGCATCAGTTCAAAGGGGGTCGAGAACGCGCTGTGACGTGACGGCGAGACGCAGTCTTCGCCCATCAGGATGCCACGTGTTTCGGCGATTTCCTTGGTGACCTTATGTTTCGGCAAGATGCCGCCGTGGCCCGGCTTGGCACCCTGGCTCAACTTGATTTCTATCATCCGGACTTGCGGATCCTGTGCTTGCGCGGCGAAGCGCTGCGGATCGAAACGGCCATCTGCCGTCCTGCAACCGAAATAGCCACTGCCCAACTCCCAGGTGAGATCACCGCCGTATTCCCGGTGATAAGGGCTGATGCTGCCTTCGCCGGTGTCATGGGCAAAATTGCCAAGCTTGGCGCCTTTGTTTAGCGCACGAATGGCATTGGCACTCAGCGAACCAAAGCTCATCGCCGAAATATTGAATATGGAGGCCGAGTACGGCTGCGTGCATTGCGGGCCGCCGACGATGACACGGAACGCGTTCGGATCGCTCAGCGGGGCTGGGCGCATGGAGTGGCTGATGAACTCGAAGCCGGTCTGGTAGACATCGATCAACGTGCCGAAAGGCTTGTCCGCTGATTCGTTCTTGGCTCGGGAATACACCAGCGAGCGTTGTGCCCGTGAGAAGGGCAGAGCGTCGCTGTCGGACTCCAGCAAGTACTGACGGATCTCCGGGCGGATGGCTTCTACGGCGTAGCGAATGTTGCCGAGAATCGGGTAGTTGCGCCGTACCGAATGAGGCGACTGCAGCAAATCGATAATCCCTACGAGCGATAGCAAGGCAGTCAGCAGTGTGAAAGGCCACAACCATTCGTGATGCCAGAATGGCAAGCTGAGCAGGGTAAAAAGCACACAACCAACGAAGAAGGCGTAACGACTGAGAATCGACAGACTCATACGGTTTCCTGGGGCTAAGGACGGTGGTTTTTCGATCTGATTTTTGTGTGGTTCTGGCTCGGCGCTGTTCCTGCGGCGACTGGCGCTGCAGTCGTTCAGCAGGTCGGGAGTCAGGGAGCAATAGTCTTCTGAAGACTATCGGCAGAATCGAGGATAGTTGAACTATAGGGATCGGGTTGGGCAGGCGGCGAATTCAGTCCGTCAGAATCCAGGGCTTGATATGGCGCAGGCGCTCGGCCATTTCGTAGATATCTTCTCGGCCTTCATGGCTGGTCCAGCGCAGATGTTTGATCAGCGCCTCTTCCTTGGGGTTCAGCGCGACGAAACCCAGTTCATCGGCCTTGCGCATGAACGCATCGCGAGGTTGCGAGGGTGTACTGGCAGTGATCACTTCCTGCAACGCGTTTTGTAGCATCGAGACATAGCCGATCAGCATCGACGGGTTGCACAGCACGTCGGTCTTGTTGACATAGCCGTCAAGCAAACGCAGCGAATCCCTTGCTTCGATCAGGCGATTATAGGCGTGGGGAGAGATTTGATAATGATCGGGTTCAGACATGGCTTGCTTCCATCCGGCCGGTGCGCCAGGAGACCAGTCCCGGACCGTTGATCCAGCAACGGCGGGGCGAACCTTAGCGGCTAGTGTCCGCCTAATCAAGTTCACGAATGATGCAAGTCACGACAATCGATTTTGGTCTGGAATGGTCGATATGTTATGTTGTAACTCAAATCTACCCAGCGATCCGGAGACATCATGAAACCTGATATCCACCCTGCTTACCGTCCAGTGCTGTTCCATGACACGGCGGCTGATGCGTTCTTCCTCATCGGTTCGACCGTTGATACAGATCGCACGCAAAAACACAGTGACGGCGAAACCTATCCTTACGTAGCCCTCGATGTGTCGAGCGCTTCACACCCGATCTACACCGGGCAACAACGTAAAACCACCACTGAAGGCCGAATTGCGGGCTTCAACAAGCGCTTCGCCACCTTTGGCTCTGGCACGAAAAAAGACAGCGCCGACGCTGAATGACGCGGTTTGCTCTCACGGGATGGACGATCAGAACCTGATCCTCCGTTTCGTGAGTTTTTTTTGCCTTTTTTTTGACTCCGACGACCACCTGCACGCATCGCCACTGGACTAAAGCGCGAATTTGCTTTTGACTCTGCGGCCTGAAAATCGGGAGTTATCGCTTTGAAAAAATCAGTCGCTATCCTCTTCGGAGGACAATCCAGCGAGCACGAAGTCTCGCTGCAGTCAGCCAGGAATGTGATCAACGCGATTGATCGCAGTACTCATGATCTGACGTTGATTGGCATCGACAAGTCGGGTCGCTGGCTGCGCTTCGATGAAAGCGATTACCTGCGCAACGCCAACGATCCGGCAAGAATCAGTCTCAGTGCTGCGGGCAAACGCCTGGCGTTGCTGCCGGGCAGTCTTGGCGGGCAATTTGTAGATGTAGAGTCGGGTGTAGAGCTGCCGCGCATAGACGTCGTATTCCCGCTGATTCATGGCGCGTTCGGCGAAGACGGGTCTTTGCAGGGCCTGTTGCGCTTGCTGGCGATTCCTTGTGTGGGTCCGGATGTTCTCGCCTCGGCGGCCTGCATGGACAAAGACGTGACCAAGCGCCTGCTGCGCGACGCCGGTATTGCCGTGGCGCCGTTTGTGGTGGTCAGTCATGGAGAGTCGGCGGAGTACGCCGCAGTCGTCGCACAGCTTGGTTTGCCGATGTTCGTCAAGCCAGCGAGTCAGGGATCTTCGGTGGGTGTCAGCAAAGTCACCGATGAAGCCGGTTACAGCGCGGCCTTGAGACTGGCCTTCGAGTACGACCACAAGGTGCTGATCGAAACAGGCATTGTTGGCCGCGAAGTTGAATGTGCGGTGCTCGGCAACCGTCAGCCGCAAGTCAGTGTTTGCGGTGAGGTGATCGCCAATGACGAGTTCTATGCCTACGACACCAAATACTTGAACGGTGATCAGGCACGCATCGCGATCCCCGCTGAGCTGGCCTCCGATGTCAGCGACGAGGTGCGTGAGGTTGCACTGCGTGCGTATCAAGTACTGGGCTGTGCCGGTCTGGCGCGGGTGGACTTCTTCGTCACCGAGGCGCGGGACATCATCATCAATGAAGTGAACACGATTCCCGGTTTCACCTCGATCAGCATGTACCCCAAGCTGTGGCAGGCCACGGACTTGTCCTACGCCGGTCTGATTGATCGTCTGATCGCGCTGGCACTGGAGCGTGCCGACGAGGCGCGGCAACTCAAGACCGAGATATTTTCATGAAGCTGATTCATATCGCTGCAGCGTTGTTGATCGGGCCGGACGGACGGACCTTGCTGGTACGCAAGCGCGGCACGCAGGCGTTCATGCAGCCGGGTGGCAAGATCGACGCCGGTGAGTCTGCTGCCGAAGCGCTGGCACGAGAGCTTGAGGAAGAGCTTGGGTTGCGGATCGATCCGGCCAACGCGGGTTATCTCGGCTCGTTCTCGGCACCTGCCGCTAACGAGCCAGGGTTCGAGGTGCGCTGCGAGCTGTTCGAAGTGCGCATCAATGTCGAGGTCGTTCCCGCTGCGGAAATCGAAGAAGTCGTCTGGATCAGCGCCGACAGTCACCCGGATCTTAATCTGGCACCGCTGACGCGGGACACCATCCTGCCGATCTATCGGGGCAGGCTCGCCGAAGCCTGATTTGGATCAGGCTTTCCCGGGAATCCCGTATTTACGCAAGCGATGGGCAATGGCGGTGTGTGAGGTCTGCAGGCGCGCCGCCAGTTGTCGGGTCGACGGATAGTCAGCGTAGAGCTTTTCCAGCAAAGCTTTTTCAAAGGTATCGACGGCCTGTTCCAGGCTGCCGACTTCGCCATCTATTTCACCGGCAACGGCCGTGCCGGCGATATCCAGATCACCGATGTCTACCAGATTGCTGTCACTGATGGCTGCCGCGCGGAAAATCACGTTCTGCAATTGACGCACGTTGCCCGGCCAGCGGTTGCCCAGTAACGCCGGATAGGTACCGGTCGCGAGGCGACAGACCGGGCGTTGAATCTGTGCGCAAGCCTGTTCCATGAAATAGCGCGCCAGCAACAGAATGTCCTGTCCGCGATCACGCAAGGGCGGGACTTCCAGATTGAGCACGTTCAGGCGGTAGAACAAGTCTTCGCGGAAGGTGCCTTCGCTGACCATTTTTTCCAGGTTGCGATGAGTCGCGCTGAGAATGCGCACGTTGACCTTTACTTCCTTATCCCCGCCGACGCGCCTGAAGCTGCCGTCGTTGAGGAAGCGCAACAGCTTGGCTTGCAGGTACGGCGACATTTCGCCGATTTCATCGAGAAAAACGGTGCCCTGATTCGCCAGCTCCATCAGCCCCGGCTTGCCACCTCGTTGCGCGCCGGTGAATGCGCCAGGGGCGTAGCCGAACAACTCGCTCTCGGCGAGATTTTCCGGCAGGGCGGCACAGTTGAGCGCCAGAAAGGGCGCGCTGTGTCGGGCGCTGGTCGCGTGGCAGGCGCGAGCCACCAGCTCTTTGCCGGTGCCGGTTTCACCCTGGATCAACAGCGGCGCATCCAGGGCTGCCACCCGCTGCGCGCGGGCCTTCAAGGTGCGGATAGCTGTTGACTCGCCCAGCAGGGCATCGAAGCCTTCTGCATGGTCGTGATGCAACGCCGACAGACGCTCGCCGATACGGCTCGGCTGGTAGAGGGTGAGCAGCGCACCCGCATCGGTAATCGGCGTGGCGTCCAGCAACAGCGCTTCACCGTTGAGCGTGACCTCACGTAAAGGCAGGCGAAAGCCGTTTTCCAGCAACGCACTGTGCAGACCCGGATCGGCAAACAGCTCGGCCACCGGTTCACCGGCAGGCTCGCGCCCGATCAACGCGATCAGTGCCGGGTTGGCCAGTAACACATGCCCGGCACTGTCCAGCGCCAACACCGGATCGGTCATGGCCGCCAGCAATGCATCCAGCTGCAAGTGGCGACGCTGGCCGGGAAGAATATCAACGACCGTAATGGCTTCAACGCCACGTACCCGGAACAGCGCGTCCTTGAGTTCTTCAAGCACCTCATGGCTGAGGGTTGGTGCGTCGATGTAAACGTTGGGCGGCACCATTTCCACCGCATCCAGATTCAGATTGCGCCCACCCAGAATGGCCAGGACTTCCTGAGTGATGCCGACGCGGTCGATGAAACTGACGTGGATACGCATGGGGCGCTAAAGGCTCTGGGCGAAGAGGGGGGCGATTATGCCAGTAAAAGCGCGCTGTGGATTAGAGACAGGGCAGTCGATTTGGGGACTGACCGGATGCTGCTTATGTGGGAATAGTTTGTTGTCGTGGGACCGGCTTTAGCCGGGAAGGCGGTGTTGCTGCAGACGAAGACTCAGTGTCTGTCCCGGCCTCTTCCCGGCTGAAGCCGGTCCCACGTAAAAATCCCGGATGAGATATCCGCCGCCTTCAAACCAAATGCTCAGGCTTCACCGGCTCACCCGGTTCAATGCCCAGCTTGTCGTGAACGTCCTTGAACATACGATCATATTCTTCATGCATCGCCAGCGGCACCAGGGCCGTGTGCGGCATGCCGTGTTTGACTGCGATCTGATTGGCGTGATGAGCAAAGTTGCAGGCCAGATCCTTGGGCAGTTCGAATTCATCCTCGAACGTGTTGCCTGCGACTTCGCCCTGCATCGTGAAATGCATGCACTTGCCTTCCTCAGGATGCTCGCTGACTTCGTAACGGATATGAATGTCGTAGCCGAAATCCGATGCTTGCAGCGGCGCGCGAGTGATATGCAGATGGCCTGGTTCGAACATGTCATTGCCCCTTGGCTGGTCGATGAGTGTCACGGTAGACCCGGTAAGGTCCGTTGACGTTCAGGGAATGTGAAGATTCAACCTTAGGCCATGTCGAGTGACAGTGGCGTGACGAGGATCAGTGCTCAGGACTTGCTGCTGACTGGCTCTGGCCGCGACCATATCCACAGGTTACCTAGCAGCATGCCGCCAACGGCGGCATACACCGGCCAACCGTGCATCAGATAAAGCATCAACCCCGCACAGAGCAGCATGCTGATAGTCGCGCTGATCTTGGCATTGCGAGTCACCCGCCGACCATTGCGCCAGTTACTCAGGATCGGGCCAAACAGCTTGTGATTCTCCAGCCACGCGCTCAGGCGCGGCGAGCTTTTGGTCGCTGCCCATGCCGCGAGAAGAATGAACTCGGTCGTCGGCAGGCCCGGAATAAAAATGGCGACAATCCCTATGCCCAGACTGACGTAGGCGAGGATGCCGAACAGAAGGCGAGAGAGTCTGGTACCGGGTGGTTTGGAGGTCATGGTCACTACAGGCAGGTTCAGAAAGCCCGGCCAGCTTAACAGCACCGGGCGCTTTTTCATGCTTGAACCGACTCGACCTTTGGCGCATAGGCGTAGGCGTGTTGCAGCAGCACATTGAAGCGTTCGAACGCGGCGATGGCGCCTTGATCCACCTGAGCCTCTTCCTGCTCGGTGAAATCCAGCCCGTCCAGAGTTCTGATAAAGCTTTTCCAGCCTTCGGCCCTACCACCTGCCGGCTCGCCCAGATGCCGGGCCCCGAAGCTTTCACTCAGGTTCAGCGCAGCGGCGCGCTTGATCAAAAAGGCCGCGCCCAGTTTGGAGCCCTCCGACACGAAGAGCCAGCCCATGGCCTGGGCCTTGCTCGGGTTGTGTACCGCACCGGCGATGGCGGGGGGAGTGTCAGTGTTCAGGTCGGCAAGATCGGCTTTGGCCTGTTCTGCACGGCACCGTGCAGGCAGGTCAGGGACGATTTTCTTCAGCTCGGGGTCGTTGTACAGCCGCTGCAGCTCTGCCTGAAAAAGATACTGAGCGACGACGAAGCGCTTGTAGCTTTCCAGCGTTTCAAAAGGCGCATTGGCTTTTACTGCCTTGTCGAGTTGCTCGTGCGGCGCGTGGGTAATCTGATTCAGGCGCTGGGAACGCAGGGCAGGGCGATTGTGCTCGGAGGTCATTGGGTTCTTCCCTGGTAAAAATGGAGAGGATGTTAAATAGACGAATGACCCACCCTTGAAGCGTAAAAATCGTGGGACCGGCTATAGCCGGGAAAGCGGTATACCCGACGAATCATTTTCTGTGACTGTAAGGGCCTCTTTCCGGCTGAAGCCGGTCCCACGACGTACAGTCCGCGGGGGGGGCTTAATCAGATATCCCAGACCACGTTGACGCTGAAGTTGCGGCCGGGCTGAGTCAGGCGGTCAAGGTTGGCCGGAGCGGTGACGGCCGCTTCTCCAGCGCTGTCATAGCCGCGCACGTCGTCCCATAGCCAGTATTTTTTGTCGGTGAGGTTGTACAGGCCCGCATTCACGGTTACATCGTTGGTGACCTTGTAATACCCGCTGAGATCAAGAACACCGAAACCTGGAGTCTTGAACGGGCTCGATGAACCGTCTGGCTCGTTGAATTCAAGTTCACTCACACGATCCTTGCGTTTGACCAGCGTCCAGCTGAGCAGCCCGCCATAGTTATCCTGGTCGTAGCCCAGACCGAACACGCCTGTCAGTGGGTTGACGCTATTGAGCGGCTCGCCACTGTCGTTGTTACGGCCATACAAGTAGGTAATAGCGCTTTGGGTATAGAGACCTTTGGGGGCGCCAAACTTATCCAGATTCAGGCGGCCTTTGAGTTCAACGCCCTTGATGGTCGCGTGAGCGATGTTGTTCGCCCGGAAAGTCGCTCCGGTTGCAGTGCCGGGCTGAATCTGGTCTTCGTCGATGAAGTCGCGGTATTTGTTGTAAAACACCGCAACGTCGAAGGTGCCTGCCTCAAAGCGGCCCCGCAGGCCGGTTTCATAGCTCTTGCTCTTTTCCGGTTCGAGATCAGGATTAGGCTCGACGGTGTAACCGCTTTGCAGGTTTTCGAAACGTCCGTAAAGCGCTTTGGCGCTCGGCGTGCGGAAGCCTTCCGCATATTGGCCGTACCACGTGTACTGATCATTGAACGCATAAGTCACGCCCAGCTTGGGCGACACGCGATGCCATTTCTGGCTTTCGTCACTGACGCTGTCCCGATCCTCACCCACTGTATTGAGAAACTCCTGAGTGATGTGCGGATCCAGACGGGTGTAGTCATAGCGGACGCCAGGCAGGAAGGTCCAGTCGTTCCAGCGGATTTCGTCCTGCGCGAACAGGCTGTAGGTATTGATGGTGGGGTCCGGGAAGTCACTGGACGGGGCCAGTGTGTTTTGAGGCAGTGCCTGCCCGACTGCCCTGCAAGTACCAAAGCCTGCTGTCGACGCACAGACTTCACCACCAGTACGAAGGCCGGTGACTTTCTGCTGCTTGAGGGTGGTGCCGTAGGTCAGAAGGTGCTCGGTATCGCCAATACTGAACGCCTTGTCCAGTTGAGCATCGAGAATCCACTGACGTTCTTTGTAAGTGGTTTCTCGCGAGCGCCACACATCCCGGGTGATCGGGAAGTAGCGCTCGAGTGTTGTCTGATCGGTCTTGGCAATCTGATAGTTCAGACTCCATTTGACGTTATCCGCCAACAGGCTGTTGAGCTCGAAGCTGTTTTCCAGCCCAAACCGCTCACGGCTGATGGTGTCGTTCCCGGTGCGCCCACGGTAAAAGTTCAGGCCGGTGCCTACGCCGCCAGTGAACAGCCCGCCGACAGCGCTCTGTTGGTCAGTGTCACGGTCATCCTTGTACTTTTCGTAGGTCAGACCCAGGCGTGAGCCTTCGCCATAGTTCCAGCCCAGCTTGGCCAGAATGTTGGTGGTGCGTGCATCTTCGGGGTTGGCTTGTGTACGCTCCAGTCCGGTACCGCCGGTGCTGCCATAGGACTCGGCCTCGTGGCCGTTGCGCTGGCTCAGGTGCAGGAGGCCATCAAAGTCGCCCTGGCGTGCGGCGAGTGTTCCAGAGGTGAGCCAGCTGTCATCGGCCGAGCTGTAACCTGTTTTCAGGCGAGCGCCGACGTCCTTGCCTTCCTTGATGATGTCGTCGGCATCGAGGGTGTAATAGCTGACCGCGCCGCCGATGGCGCTGCTGCCGTAAAGCGCCGACGCCGGGCCACGCAGAATCTCGACGCGTTTGACGATTTCCGGGTCGACGTAATTGCGATGAGTGTTGGCGTACGGCCCGGAGAAATAGTTGTCAGGCACTTCGACACCGTCGACCTGAGTCAGGATCCGGTTGCCGTCGATGCCGCGGATGTTATAGCCGGTCGTGCCCGAACGCTGACCGGCACCGCCGACGGAAACCCCCGGTTCATAACGTACAAGGTCGCGAATGGTGTTCACATTCTGTCGATCCAGTTCCCCTCGCTCATGGACCGAAACCGAGCTGGGAACCGACGCAATATCCTGGGCCTGACGCGTCGCGCTGACCGTGATCTGGCCCAGAGCAACAACTCCGTCGCTGCGTTTTTCCAGCACGACCGTGTTGTTTCCCATCACGCGATAGCTCAGGTGTGAACCGGCCAACAAGCTTTCCAGCGCATTGGCGGGTGAAAGCGAACCGCGTGCGCCGGGGGAGGTGACGTTGTTGGCCAGGTCAGAAGAAACCCCGACCTGCCAGCCAGTGATGCGGCTGAACTCGTTAAGCGCAGAAGCCAGTGGTTGCTGGGATATGTCGAATGCGTAAAGACCGGCAGTCCGGGTCGATGCCGCTGTTCCCTCGGCGTCGCTGGCGCTGGCTGCGTGCAAAACGCCGGACCAGCCAGCGGCGGACAGAACCGCCAGGGTCAACAGCGAGAGGGCGGATTTGTGCAGCCCGGCGGTGCGGGAGGCATGGGGCGTGACGGGATTACGCATTGTCGATAGGGCTCCGTTGTGCAGTCTTTTTAGTTTTTTGTAACTGTCGTTAATACGAATCAGTTGCATTGGCTAAGACGAGACGCGCGACGGATGACTATCGAGTAAAAATAAATCGGCTCAGTTGAGAATGACCAGTGCAGGCAGTTCATGCAGCTGGGAAGAGGTGATATGTGCCAGCGATCGGACCACATCCATTGGATTGTCCAGGCGGTAATTTCCGGTTACCGCAACGCTATCCAGTTTGCTGTTGGTGTTGACGATCCAGCCGGGGTAATAGCGTCGCAATTCGGCGAGGACTTCACCCATCGGGCAGTTGTCGAACACCAGACGGCCTTGAATCCAGGCTAGATCCTTTCCCGGATCAAGCTTCTGGCGATGGCTGAAACCTTCAGGGCCCACCCGAATGCTGTCACCTCCTGCGAGCTTCACAGCGTCGTCGCCCTGCGGTGCTCGGACGTCAAGAGCCCCGCGTTGCACCTGAATTTGCGCAATGCCATCCAGGTAGCGCACGGCAAAGGCGCTGTCATTGGTGCGCATGCTCACCGCGCCCGCCTGTACCTCCAGTGGCTGACCCTGGCTGACCGGTACTTCGAAGAAGGCTTCGCCTTGCAACAGTTTGGCGACCCGGCTCTTGTCAGTTACCTCACTGGAAAATGCTGAGTTGGTGTTGAGCAACACTTTGGAGCCGTCATCAAGCTGCAGGCGCTGACGTTCACCGACCACCGTCAAGTGATCAGCCTGCATGCGAAGGCCCAGATTACTGAAGCTGAATACGCCGATCAGCAGCATGGCGGCAGTCGCCACAGGTATCCATCGGGAACGCAGACGGCGCCAGCGTGATGGCTGGCTGGCGTTCAACTCGACTGCCGTCAGAGCAACCGGTTGTGAGTGCCAGATTGCCTGAACCTTGGCAAATGCCTCTCGATGGACAGGGGCGGCCGCCAGCCAATCCCGAAAGCGGGCTTGCTGTTGCTCGTCACTGTCATCAAGCTCGATCAGCCAGGTCAAAGCTTGATCCATCACACTGTCGCTCAACACTTCTTCAGCGATGGCGCGTGCGCGATGGAATTCAGGGTCCTTCACGGGAAGTCCTCGGTCGTTCTTGTTCGTGTCGGCCGAAGCCGTATTTGCCGCAGACTGCTGCAACGTTCAAGGGTGGTCAAGCCTTGTTGCAACAGCCACACAGATCGCCATGATCAATTTCAGCTCCTTCTGCACGGTGCTCGCGGACACGCCGAGTTGCTCGGCAATTTCCACGTAACTGAGACCCCGGATGCGGCTGAGGCTGAAAATCTGCTGTTGGCGGGGTGTCAGGGTCGCGATGCTTTTGCTGAGCACTTCGACCATCCGTCTGGCGTGGATGGCGTCTTCCAGCGACGTCGTCGACGCACTGACGTTTTCCATGTCGGCCGTCGTTGCGTCCTCGGCCAGCAAGCGTTCCCGCACGCGCCGGGTGCGCAAGTGGTCCAGTGCCAGGTTGCGGGCGGTCTGAAAAATGAACGGTTCCAGATGCTCGATGGCGCGATTGCTCAATGCGCCGGTCACACGCAGATAGGTTTCCTGAAGCAGGTCTTCTGCGGTGCTGTGATTGCTGACAATCCGCTGCAGGGTGCGCAGCAGAATAGGTCTGTGAGAGACGAATACTTCGTTTAAACGCGATTGACTCACCGGGGGAGTACTCGACCGAGAAAAGCAGCGGATGATAATGCTTCTCATCCGATTGTTCGGTCAAGGGGGTGTCGCTGTTGTTGTCTGTAGGGAGGCGATATCTCGGATAAATCTGTAGGAGCTGCCGAAGGCTGCGATAGCGGTGTCTCAGGAAAAAAGCTATCGCAGCCTTCGGCAGCTCCTACAAGGTGCAAGCACTCCGCCAGTTTTACTCCGCGTTATGCAGCGCCAGGCAGTTATCCAGCATGCGGTTGGAGAACGCCCATTCGTTGTCGTACCACGCTAGAACTTTTAGCAGTTTGCCGCTGACCTTGGTGTGATTGGCATCGAAAATCGACGACAGCGGATTGTGATTGAAATCGTGAGAAACCAGCGGCAACGTGTTGTATCCCAAAACCTTCGAATGCTGGCTGGCTTCTTTCATCAGCGCATTGACGTCCGCAGCCGTGGTGTCGCGAGTCAGTTGTACGGTCAGGTCCACCAGCGACACATTGATCACCGGAACGCGAACTGCCATGCCCGTCAGTTTGCCCGCCAGTTCCGGCAGTACCAGGCCTACCGCTTCGGCCGCGCCGGTCTTGCTCGGGATCATCGACTGAGTGGCCGAGCGCGCACGGTACGGGTCGGTGTGATAGACATCGATCAGATTCTGATCGTTGGTGTAGGCATGAATAGTGGTCATCAAGCCGCTTTCGATACCCAGTTCACGGTGCAGCACTTGTGCGACCGGAGCCAGGCAGTTAGTCGTGCAGGATGCGCTGGAAATGATTTGATGCGATTTACGCAGCGTGTCGTGGTTAACGCCATAGACGATGGTCGCGTCGGCACCTTGAGCCGGGGCCGAGATAATCACCTTGCGAGCACCGGCAGTCAGGTGCGCAGCGGCTTTGTCGCGGCTGGTGAACAGACCGGTGCATTCGAACACCACGTCGATGTCCTGTGCTTTCCACGGCAACTCGGCAGGGTTGCGAATGGCGCTGACCGCAATACGGTCACCATTGACCGTCAGGCTCTCGCTGTCACACTCGACCGTGCCGGAAAAAGGCCCGTGAACGGTGTCGAAACGGAGCAGGTGAGCGTTCATCTCACTGTCGCCCAAATCATTGATGGCGACGACCTGCAGGTCTTGGCGGTAGCCTTGGGTATACAGTGCGCGTAGGACGTTGCGGCCGATGCGGCCAAAACCATTGATTGCGATACGAAGAGTCATACAGCCGTCCTTTCTGAATTTGTTGTTGGAATTACAAGATTATTCGCATAGAAATAGAAAACAAGCCTTTTTAGTGGCAATATTTTGTTTTATCTACAACGAGAAGCCTGTAAGGCCAAAACAGTTGATCGAGATCAAGCTTTTACAGATAAGGCCTGTGCCTCGAAATCTGCAAGGTCTGAAACGGGTGACCACATACGTTAGCCTGGAGTTCAGCACATGCATCCCCGCATCCTTGAAGTAACCGAGCGGCTGATAGCCCGTAGTCGCGAAACCCGGCAGCGCTATCTGCAACTGATTCGAGGCGCCGCCAGCGACGGCCCGATGCGCGGCAAGCTGCAGTGCGCCAACTTCGCTCATGGCGTCGCAGCCTGTGGTCCTGAAGACAAAAACACTTTGCGCATGATGAACGCGGCTAACGTTGCCATCGTGTCCTCCTACAATGACATGCTCTCGGCGCATCAGCCTTACGAGCACTTCCCCAACCAGATCAAACAGGCTTTACGTGACATTGGTTCGGTCGGTCAGTTTGCCGGTGGTGTACCGGCCATGTGCGACGGTGTAACCCAGGGCGAGCCAGGCATGGAGATTGGCATCGCGAGCCGTGAAGTCATCGCCATGTCTACTGCCGTAGCGCTTTCTCACAACATGTTCGACGCCGCATTGATGCTGGGCGTCTGCGACAAGATCGTGCCGGGCCTGATGATGGGGGCGCTGCGCTTCGGCCATCTGCCGATGATTTTTATTCCGGGCGGGCCGATGGTTTCCGGTATTTCCAACAAGGAAAAAGCCGATGTCCGCCAGCGTTATGCCGAAGGCAAGGCCACCCGTGAAGAGTTGCTGGACTCCGAGATGAAGTCTTACCACGGCCCAGGCACCTGCACTTTCTACGGCACCGCCAACACCAACCAATTGCTGATGGAAGTCATGGGCCTGCATTTGCCCGGCTCGTCATTCGTCAATCCGTACACTCCGCTGCGTGATGCCCTGACGGTCGAGGCCGCACAGCAAGTGACGCGCATGACCATGCAGAGCGGCAACTTCATGCCCATCGGCGAAATCGTCGACGAGCGTTCGCTGGTCAATTCGATTGTCGCGCTGCACGCCACGGGCGGCTCCACCAACCATACCTTGCACATGCCAGCCATCGCTCAAGCCGCGGGTATTCAACTGACCTGGCAGGACATGGCTGACTTGTCTGAAGTCGTGCCGACCCTGACTCATGTCTATCCAAACGGCAAAGCCGATATCAACCACTTCCAGGCTGCTGGCGGCATGTCGTTCCTGATTCGCGAGTTGCTGGAAGCCGGTCTGCTCCATGAGGACGTCAACACCGTGCTGGGCCGTGGTCTGAGCCGCTATACGCAGGAGCCATTCCTGGAAGACGGCAAGCTGGTATGGCGCGAAGGCCCGATCGAAAGCCTCGATGAAAACATCCTGCGTCCGGTCGCCAAAGCGTTCTCACCTGAAGGTGGCCTGCGGGTGATGGAAGGCAATCTGGGACGCGGTGTGATGAAGGTTTCGGCCGTCGCCCCGGAGCATCAAATTGTTCAGGCCCCGGCAAAAGTCTTTCACGATCAGCAGGACCTGGCGGATGCGTTCAAGGCTGGCGAGCTGGAATGTGATTTCGTGGCTGTCATGCGCTTTCAGGGGCCGCGCTCCAACGGCATGCCTGAGCTACACAAAATGACACCATTTCTGGGTGTCCTGCAGGACCGGGGTTTCAAGGTTGCGCTGGTCACCGACGGACGCATGTCAGGCGCATCGGGCAAGATCCCGGCAGCCATTCACGTCTGCCCTGAAGCCTACAGTGGTGGCCCTTTGGCCCTCGTGCAGGATGGCGACATTATCCGTGTGGATGGCGTAAAAGGGACCTTGCAAGTTCTGATCGAACCGGCAGAATTGGCCGCCAGAGAACCCGCTGTGGGCCATCTGGACAATGCGGTCGGCTGCGGTCGCGAACTGTTCGGTTTCATGCGCATGGCCTTCAGCTCCGCTGAGCAGGGCGCCAGCGCCTTTACCTCGAGTCTGGAGACGCTTAAGTGAAGTTGGCCCTGGTCGGTGATATTGGCGGTACCAATGCACGTTTTGCCATTTGGGAAGACGACAAGCTGCATTCGATCCGGGTATTCCCGACCATCGACTATGCCAGCCCGGAGAAGGCCGTTGAGGTCTATCTTCAGGATCTGGAGCTGCAAAGAGGCGACGTAGGTTCAGTCTGTCTGGCGGTTGCCGGGCCTGTGGATGGCGACGAATTCGAGTTTACCAACAGCCATTGGAAGCTCAGCAAATCGGCGTTCTCCGCGAATCTGAAAATTGATGATCTGCTGTTGATCAACGACTTCAGTGCCATGGCGCTGGGTATGACGCGCCTGGCTGACGATGAATACCTGACGGTCTGTCACGGTATCGGCGAGCCGGATCGCCCGCGTGTGGTGGTGGGACCAGGAACCGGGCTCGGCGTTGGCACCTTGCTCAGTGTCGGCGTCAATCACTGGATGGCCTTGCCGGGCGAGGGGGGGCATATCGATCTGCCCATCGGCAATGCGCGCGAAGCCATGCTGTGGATGCGCCTGATGGCGGAGCATGAACACGTCAGCGCTGAAACCGTACTCAGTGGTGCCGGGCTGTTGCTGCTCTACCAGGTCAGCTGCGCGCTGGACGATATCGAACCGGTGCTCAAATCTCCGGCAGCCATTACCTCGGCAGCCGTCGCGGGCGATCCTGTTGCCGCCGCCGTGCTGGAGCAATTCTGTGTGTTCCTCGGGCGCGTGGCAGGTAACAATGTGCTCACCGTCGGCGGTCGTGGTGGCGTGTACATCGTTGGCGGCGTGGTGCCGCGTTTTACCGAATTCTTCATGAACAGCGGTTTCAAGCGCGCTTTTGCCGAGAAGGGGGTGATGAGCGATTACTTCAAAGGCATCCCGGTCTGGCTGGTGACGGCCGAGTATCCAGGTTTGATGGGGGCCGGTGTGGCGTTGCAGCAGGCGTTTGGTGAAGAGCGCGCGGTAGAGCTGTAGTTTTGAAATTCAATCGGGCACCAGATTTCTAAAATTTGGAATGCAATCCCGTGTGGGAGCGGTGCTTGCCCGCGATAAGGTCCGCGCGATTCAAGATCATGGCGCCCTCATCGCGGGCAAGCACCGCTCCCACAATTCAGGATGTGAGTAAGATTTCAGTTCCACCCCTAACAATAACGATCCATAGCAACAAGGACGATCCCAGTGAGCTCAGTCAGTAAATCGATCCTGCTGGTCGATGACGACCAGGAGATTCGTGAGTTGCTGCAAACCTACCTGAGCCGCTCCGGCTTTCAGGTGCGTGCCGTCGGCGATGGTGCGGGCTTTCGTCAGGCGTTCAATGACGAACCCGGCGACCTGCTGATCCTCGACGTGATGCTGCCCGACGAAGACGGCTTCAGCCTCTGCCGTTGGGTGCGCCAACATGTTCGCCATCCCCATGTGCCCATCATCATGCTCACCGCCAGCTCCGATGAAGCAGACCGTGTGATCGGTCTGGAGCTGGGAGCGGATGACTACCTCGGCAAACCTTTCAGCCCGCGAGAGCTGGTTGCGCGTATCAAAGCCCTGTTGCGGCGTGCGCAGTTCGGACAAGAGCGCGTGGGCGGTGACGTGCTGACCTTTGATGAGTGGCGGCTGGACATGGTCAGCCACCGGCTGTTCCACAGTGACGGTGAGGAGGTCATCCTGTCCGGCGCTGACTTTGCGCTGCTCAAGCTGTTCCTCGATAACCCGCAACAGATTCTCGACCGTGACACCATCGGCAACGCCACCCGTGGCCGAGAACTGATGCCCCTGGAGCGTATCGTCGATATGGCGGTCAGCCGTCTTCGCCAGCGTCTACGTGATACCGGCAAGTCGCCGCGCTTGATCCGGACCGTGCGTGGCAGTGGTTATCTGTTGGCTGCCAATGTGATCTGCCAAGCCAGCAGTGGTTACTGAGTGCTGATCAACGATGCACCACGGCGCTGTTTGCCGCTGCCACGCTCGTTGCTTGGGCGCATGTTGCTGTTGACCTTGCTGGCAGTGTTGCTGGCTCAGGCGCTATCGAGTGTGATCTGGCTGTCGCAACTGCGTGCTACGCAAATGGAAGGTCTGGTCACCAGTGCGCGCAGTCTTGCTCACTCCATGGCGGCCAGCGTGAGTTACTTCCGGTCCTTGCCGTTGGCCTATCGCCCGTTGGTGCTTGACCAGCTGCGCAGTATGGGCGGCACGCGCTTTGTGGTGTCCCTCAATGATCGTCCGCTGGACATGAAAGTGCTGGATGCCACGCCGCGTAAACAGGCGGTGCTGACCGCCGTCGACGACGTGCTGCGTCAGCATCTGGGCAATGATCCGGCCATTGCAGTGTGGTTCGTACGGCCTGAAGACTTGCGCATTTTCAATAGCGGTCTGACTCTGGATGAACTGCCGCGCTCCTGGGCGCATTACGCACTCACCCTGGAACCTGTTAACCCGCCCGTGCTGGTGACGCAAATCGAGCTGGCGGCAGGGGAGTGGTTGTACATCGCGTCGCTGCTGCCTGAGCCTTACACCACTCTTGAAGAACAGGACCTGCCGCTGCAACAGGTCTGGTTCATCCTGCTTACCAGCGGTTTTCTGCTGTTGTTCATTGGGTTGCTGGTGCATTGGCAGAGTCGGCCGCTCAAACGTCTGGCACGGGCTGCGCGCGACATGTCGCTGGGGGCGGATGTCGAGCCGGATGTCGAAGGCGGTGCCAGTGAGGTAGTGGAGGTCAGCAGGGCGTTCAGCGCCATGCGTACTCGCATCAGCCGTTACCTGACCGAGCGTGGTCAATTGTTCAGCGCGATCTCCCATGACCTGCGCACACCGATCACTCGCTTGCGACTGCGCGTCGAGTTGCTTGAGGACGAAGCCCTGCAAGCCAAATTCACCCGCGACCTCGATGAGCTGGAGCTGTTGGTCAAAGGCGCGCTGCAATGCGTGAAGGACACTGACATTCACGAGAACATCGAGGCTGTTGACCTTAACCATGTGCTCGATTGCCTGGTTGAGCCTTACCTGGCGCCTCATGGCAATGGCAACGCCACGCAGGAGGGCAAGGCGCTGGGGCCTTATCCTGGCAAACCGCTGGCCCTCAAGCGCTGCATCGGCAATCTGATCGACAACGCTCTCAAATACGGCACCAAAGCTCACCTCAAGATCGAGGACAACCTCCAGGCCTTCGTCCTGCACGTGGACGATGAAGGGCCGGGCGTACCGGAGCAGCGCCTTGAGCGAGTGTTCGAACCGCACTTCCGGCTCGCGGGCAATCAACAGCAAGGTTATGGCCTCGGCCTGGGCATCGCCCGTAACATCGCACACAGCCATGGCGGTGAGGTCAGCCTGCAGAACCTGCGCGGCGGCGGACTGCGGGTGACGTTGTATTTGCCTAGAACGGATTGATCATTTCAAGACGTGGGACCGGCTTTAGCCGGGAAGGCGGCATTCCAGGCGATGAAGATGTAGCGACTGTACTGACCTCTTCCCGGCTAAAGCCGGTCCCACGACACCATCGCGTAGACCGCACTCCGCCAATGTAACCATCCTGTGACCAATGCGCGTCCCTTCGTTACTGTTCTTTCAAAACCCTTGGTTAGACTCCATGCAGCGCAAGCACAGACTTGCTCATGCATAACAACAAGAAAGGTTAAATCGATGAATTCAATCTCCCGCCTCGCAGCTGTCATCTCTGTTGCCTCGTTGTTCCCTCTGAGTGCTCTTGCCGCCGATTCGAAAGGCACCGTGGAAGTCGTCCACTGGTGGACTTCCGGTGGTGAAAAAGCAGCTGTGGATGTGCTCAAGGCTCAGGTCGAGAAAGACGGCTTCACATGGAAGGACGGCGCAGTCGCCGGTGGTGGTGGCGCTACGGCGATGACGGTGCTCAAGAGCCGTGCCGTAGCAGGTAACCCGCCCGGTGTAGCGCAGATCAAAGGTCCTGATATTCAGGAGTGGGCGTCCACTGGCTTGCTGGACACCGACGTTCTCAAGGACGTCGCCAAAGAAGAGAAGTGGGACAGCCTGCTGGACAAGAAAGTCTCCGACACCGTCAAGTACGACGGCGATTATGTGGCCGTGCCGGTCAACATTCACCGCGTCAACTGGCTGTGGATCAACCCGGAAGTCTTCAAGAAAGCCGGTATTGAGAAAAACCCTACAACCCTCGAAGAATTCTACGCAGCGGGCGACAAGCTGAAAAAAGCCGGCTTCATCCCGCTGGCCCACGGTGGTCAACCATGGCAGGACAGCACCGTATTTGAAGCGGTCGTGCTGTCGGTGATGGGCGCAGACGGCTACAAGAAAGCACTGGTAGATCTGGACAACGGCGCGCTGACTGGCCCGGAAATGGTCAAGGCCCTGACCGAGCTGAAGAAAGTCGCGACTTACATGGATGTCGACGGCAAAGGTCAGGACTGGAACCTGGAAGCAGGCAAAGTCATCAATGGCAAAGCCGGCATGCAGATCATGGGTGACTGGGCCAAGAGCGAATGGACCGCCGCCAAGAAAGTCGCTGGCAAAGACTACGAGTGCGTAGCGTTCCCTGGTACCGAAAAAGCCTTCACCTACAACATCGACTCACTGGCCGTATTCAAGCAGAAAGACGCCGGTACGGCGGCTGGTCAGCAGGACATCGCCAAAGTCGTGTTGGGTGAAAACTTCCAGAAAGTCTTCAGCATCAATAAGGGCTCGATCCCGGTTCGTAACGACATGCTCAGCGACATGGGCAAGTACGGCTTCGACTCCTGCGCGCAAACCGCTGCCAAGGATTTCCTGGCTGATGCCAAAACCGGCGGTTTGCAACCAAGCATGGCGCACAACATGGCGACTACGCTGGCAGTCCAGGGCGCATTCTTTGATGTCATCACCAATTACATCAACGACCCGAAAGCTGACCCGGCAGACGCTGCGAAGAAACTTGGTACGGCGGTCAAGTCAGCCAAGTAATTCGTTTGTCTGGTCGCTAACCAACCCCGGCCGCGGTTCGTGCTGATGACATCGTATTCCGGTGTCAGGCACGTCTGCGGACTGGAAATGATCTGTTCAATGTGAGTGATTCGATGAGCTCTGTCGCTGCCCTCAGCAAAGCCTCGCCGCTTGATGCGCTGCAACGCTGGCTGCCCAAGTTGGTGCTGGCGCCGAGCATGTTCATCGTGCTGGTCGGTTTTTACGGTTACATCCTCTGGACGTTCGTCCTGTCGTTCACCACCTCGACTTTTCTGCCCAGCTACAAGTGGGCCGGGCTGTCGCAATACGTGCGCCTGTACGAGAGCGATCGCTGGTGGGTGGCCAGCAAGAACCTGATGGTCTTCGGTGGCATGTTCATCGCGATCAGTCTGGCGATTGGCGTGTTGCTGGCCGTGTTCCTCGACCAGCGTATCCGTCGCGAAGGCTTTATCCGCACGATTTATCTGTACCCGATGGCGCTGTCGATGATCGTTACCGGCACCGCCTGGAAGTGGTTGCTCAACCCTGGCATGGGGCTGGACAAAATGCTCCGGGACTGGGGCTGGGAAGGTTTCCGCCTGGACTGGCTGGTAGATCCGGATCGCGTGGTTTACTGCCTGGTGATCGCCGCTGTCTGGCAGTCGTCGGGGTTCATCATGGCGATGTTTCTTGCGGGGCTGCGTGGTGTTGATCAGTCGATCATCCGTGCGGCACAAATCGACGGCGCGAGCATGCCGAAAATCTACTGGAAAGTGGTGCTGCCAAGCCTGCGTCCAGTGTTCTTCAGTTCGGTAATGATCCTCGCCCACATCGCAATCAAGAGTTTCGACCTGGTGGCGGCGATGACAGCTGGGGGACCGGGTTACTCCTCGGATCTGCCTGCCATGTTCATGTACTCCTTCACCTTCAGCCGTGGCCAGATGGGCATGGGTTCGGCCAGTGCGATTCTGATGCTCGGCGCGATCCTGGCGATTCTGGTGCCTTACCTGTATTCCGAGCTGAGGACCAAGCGCAATGACTAGTCATGTCGGCAAACCGGCCCTCAGCTTCGGTCGTATCGCTATTTACGCGGTATTGATCCTCGCTTGTTTCCTGTATCTCGTACCGCTGGTGGTCATGCTCCTCACCAGCTTCAAAACACCTGAAGACATTGGCACCGGCAACCTGCTGAGCTGGCCCTCCGTGGTCACCGGCATTGGCTGGGTCAAAGCCTGGGGAACGCTGGACGGCTACTTCTGGAACTCGATCAAGATCACCGTGCCTGCCGTTCTGATTTCCACGGCCATCGGTGCTCTTAACGGTTACGTGTTGTCGATGTGGCGCTTTCGCGGCTCGCAACTGTTCTTCGGCCTGTTGCTGTTTGGCTGCTTCCTGCCGTTTCAAACGGTATTGCTGCCAGCGTCTTTCACGCTGGGCAAGATGGGGCTGGCCAGCACCACCACCGGTCTGGTGTTCGTGCACGTAGTTTACGGTTTGGCTTTCACCACGCTGTTCTTCCGTAACTATTACGTGAGCATCCCTGACGCGCTGGTCAAGGCTGCACGGCTGGATGGCGCGGGCTTCTTTACGATTTTTGGCAAGATCATTTTGCCGATGTCGACGCCGATCATCATGGTTTGCCTGATCTGGCAATTCACTCAGATCTGGAACGACTTCCTCTTCGGTGTGGTGTTCTCCAGTGGTGAGTCGCAGCCCATCACCGTGGCGCTGAACAACCTCGTGAACACCAGTACCGGTGCCAAGGAATACAACGTTGATATGGCGGCCGCGATGATCGCCGGGCTGCCGACTCTGCTGGTCTACATCGTCGCCGGCAAGTATTTCGTGCGCGGGCTAACGGCCGGCGCAGTCAAGGGGTAAACATGGCAACGCTCGAATTACGTAACGTAAACAAGACCTACGGCGCGGGCCTTCCGGACACGCTGAAGAACATCGAACTGCAGATCAAGGACGGCGAATTCCTGATTCTGGTCGGTCCGTCCGGCTGTGGTAAATCGACCCTGATGAACTGCATCGCGGGGCTGGAAAACATCAGCGCCGGTTCGATCCTGATCGACGACGCCGATGTCAGCGGCATGAGCCCCAAGGACCGCGACATCGCCATGGTCTTTCAGTCCTACGCGCTGTACCCGACCATGAGCGTGCGGGAGAACATCGAGTTCGGTCTCAAGATCCGCAAGATGAGCGCGGCGGCCATTGACGAAGAAGTCAATCGCGTTGCCAAGCTGTTGCAGATCGAGCACCTGCTCAATCGCAAGCCGGGGCAGTTGTCCGGCGGGCAGCAACAGCGTGTGGCGATGGGACGAGCGCTGGCGCGGCGGCCGAAGATTTACCTGTTCGATGAGCCTCTGTCCAACCTCGACGCCAAGCTGCGGGTCGAGATGCGTACCGAAATGAAGCTGATGCACCAACGTCTGAAAACCACCACTGTTTACGTGACCCACGATCAGATCGAAGCGATGACCCTGGGCGACAAAGTGGCGGTCATGAAGGACGGCATCATTCAACAGTTCGGCACGCCCAAGCAGATCTACAACGATCCGGCCAATCTGTTCGTGGCGAGCTTCATCGGTTCGCCGCCGATGAACTTCATTCCTCTGCGTTTGCAGCGCAAGGAAGGACGTCTGCTCGCGTTGCTTGATAGCGGTCAGGCGCGCTGCGAGTTGCCGTTGGGCATGACCGATGCCGGTCTGGAAGATCGCGAAGTGATCCTTGGTCTGCGCCCTGAACAGATCGTGCTCGCGCCGTCGGAAGCCAATGGTTTGCCGACCATCCGCGCTGAGGTTCAGGTCACTGAGCCCACCGGGCCGGACACCCTGGTATTCGTCACACTCAATCAGAGCAAAGTCTGCTGCCGCCTGGCGCCGGATGTCGCGCCGCAGGTAGGCGAAAGCCTCACGCTGCAATTCGACCCCGCCAAAGTGCTGCTTTTTGATGCCGCCACTGGCGAGCGCCTTGGGGTGCTTGCCAGCCAGCCGCCTGTCGAGCGTGCAGCGAATGTCACCCAGATCAACCGTAACTGACCGGGCACTGCCAGCCGGACGCTCACTGCCATAAGAGCGTCCTGCCGGCACACACGAAGTAGTCGTTGTCAATGCCGTAAAAGCTAATAAAAATAAAATGAGGATCCAAGGGATGAAGAAGCTACGTAATAAATCGCTTAATCAGTTCCAGCTAGTCGGTGGTTTGTCTGTATTGAGTGCGCTGATTTTTTCCAGCGCGGCTTACGCCATCGAGCCCTACAACCCCAACGGGCATATGACCGGAGACTGGGGTGGCTTGCGCAAGGAACTGTATGACAAGGGCTACGATTTCTCGCTCGAATATGTTGGTGAGATGGGGTCCAACGTTCACGGCGGCTACAACACTGACAAAACCGCGCGCTACAGCGATCAGTTCGCACTGGGCGTCAACATTGACCTGCAAAAAGCGTTCGGCTGGAACGATGCCGAGTTCAAACTGGCAATCACCGAACGTAGCGGCAAGAACATTTCCAATGACCGTCTCGGCGATCCACGTGTCGGCACCCTGAGTTCCTCTCAGGAAGTCTGGGGTCGGGGCCAGACCTGGCGTCTGACGCAGATGTGGGTCAAGCAGAAATTCTTCGACGGCAAACTCGACATCAAGGCTGGTCGCATGGGGGAGGGTGAGGACTTCGGCAGCTTCCCTTGCGACTTCCAGAACCTGACGTTCTGCGGCACCCAGGCGGCGAACTACGTGGACACCTGGTACAACTGGCCGGTCAGCCAATGGGCTCTGCGTGTGAAATACAACATCACACCTGAGGTATACGCGCAGATCGGCGTTTACGAGCAGAACCCGTCTTATCTGGAAACCGGTAATGGCTTCAAGCTGAGCGGCAGTGGTTCCAAGGGTACGCTGGTCCCGGTCGAAGTGGTGTGGTCACCGACCGTCAATTCGCTGCCTGGCGAATACCGTCTGGGTTACTACTTCAGCAGCCCGAGCGCCGACGACCGCTATGAGGACGTCAATGGCCAGCCTCAGGGTCTGACCGGCGCGGCGTTCAAGTCGCGTAACGAAAAGACTGGCTGGTGGGTCGTGGCGCAACAACAGGTCAGTACCTTCAGTGGCGATCCGTCCCGCGGCCTGACTCTGTTTGCCAACGCTACCGTGCATGACAAGGACACCAACTTCGTCGACAACTTCCTGCAAGTCGGCATGGTCTTCAAAGGGCCGTTCGATGCGCGTCCGAAGGATGACATCGGTATTGGTGTTTCGCGTATCCACGTCAACGATAACGTCTCCGATCGTGCCCGTCAGATCAACGCCGTCAACGGTGTTGATGATTACGACAACCCGGCTTACCTGCCTATCCAGAAGAGCGAGTACAACTCCGAGATTTACTACGGTGTACACGTAACCGACTGGCTGACTGTCCGTCCTAACCTGCAGTACATCAAGCACCCAGGTGGTGTTGATCAGGTTGATGATGCGCTGGTCGCAGGTATTAAGTTGCAGACCAAGTTCTAAAAGCTCAAGGGTCGTGTGTGCTTTACGGGCAGCCTGGCTGCCCGTTTTTTTTGAGTGATGGAACGCCATTTTCTGTAGGAGCTGCCGAAGGCTGCGATCGCGGTGTGTCAGATCTACCGCATCGCAGCCTTCGGCAGCTCCTACACATGCAGGTGATTCAAAAAGCAATGACCACCAAACACCCACAAACGTCCGAACACCCCCTACAGCGTTTCTTCACATCCCGACGCGCCCGGCCGACTTTTGAATGGGAGCGTCATCAGCACCGCGATGTGCTGCTGATCAATCATCCTTTGTGCCAGGCCGCTTTCAGTCGTCAGGGGGCGCAACTGCTGCATTTCCAGCCCACGGGGCAGAAGCCCTGGCTCTGGTGCGCATCTCGCTGGCCGCAAGTGGGCGCGATCCGCGGCGGAGTGCCGGTGTGTTGGCCCTGGCATGGGCGGCACCCGAATGAACCTGGCTGGCCTGCGCATGGCTGGGGTCGATTGCTGGATTGGAAGCTGATCGAGAGCCACGAAAGCGAGTCCGGCGTCAGCCTGCACTGGCGATTGCAATTGTGTGACTGGCAGGCTGACTTATATGCCGAACTGGGGCAGGGCATGGAGTTGCGACTCAGCACCTGTCACGAGGACAGCGAGCCTTGCCAGTTTGGCCACGCTTTGCATGCTTACTGGCGCATCAGTGATGTAGAAGACATTGCGTTGCAAGGGCTGGAAGGCGCTCAGGGCTATGATCAACTGAATCGGCGGGCCTGTCGGCAGGAAGGCGAGCTACGCGTCGCTGGCGGCTGTCAGCGGGTGTTCGAACACACCGGCTCGCTGCAACTGGAAGATCAAACCTGGCAGCGTCGTTTGGGCATCAACAGTTGCGACAACGCCCGAACCGTCGTCTGGCATCCGGGTAACAGGCCGCTGCTTGGCGTGGCTGGCGATGAAGCATCCGGCTTTGTCTGCGTTGAAGCGGCGTCAGGTAACGATGAAAGCCTGAGCCTGGCACCGGGTGAGCAGGTGGAGTTGAGTTTGCAGGCGTGTTTGCTGCATTGATGGCTAAGTTGAACTCATTTTCTGTAGGAGCTGCCGAAGGCTGCGAAGCATTTATCCTGATACGCCGCGATCGCAGCCTTCGGCAGCTCCTACAGAAAGCTTTAAGCGCTACCCCTGATCCTCAACCGGATACCGGCTGTCATTCAAACTTTCCTTGATCTTGCGCAGATGCGGCTGGAAGTCCACGCCGCGGCGTAGGGTCATGCCTGTAGCCAGCACATCGAGCACGGTGAGCTGGATGATCCGCGAGGTCATCGGCATATAGATATCGGTGTCCTCCGGCAGCGGGATATTCAGGCTCACCGTACTGGCCTGTGCCAGGGGTGAGCCGGCTGCGGTCAGACCCAGCACCGACGCGCCATTGGCCCGTGCGATGCGCGCCACTTCCACCAGCTCCCGCGTACGGCCTGTGTAGGAAATGATCACGAACAACTCACCGGTGTGTGCCACCGAGGCAATCATGCGCTGCATGAGCACGTCGGCATGGGCGGTCACCGCCAGATTGAAACGGAAGAACTTGTGCTGGGCGTCCAGCGCCACAGGGGCCGAAGCACCCAGCCCGAAGAAGTGGATCTGCCGCGCCTGAATCAACATGTCCACAGACTTGCTGATCAGCGCCGGGTCCAGTTGCTGAACGGCGCTGTCCAGCGAGGCAATCGCGCTGCCGAAAATTTTTTTGGTATAGGCCTCGGGATCATCGTCGGCTTCAACTGCACGACTGACGTACGCCGCGCCACTGGCCAGACTTTGCGCCAACTGTAATTTGAGTTCTGGATAACCGCTGACAGCAAAGGAGCGGCAGAAGCGATTGACGGTCGGCTCGCTGACTTTTGCAGCCTGGGCCAATGCCGCGATACTGAACCGAGTTGCTTGTTGTGGGTTAAGAAGAATCGCTTCAGCTACCTTGCGCTCAGCTTTGTTGAGCTCTTCGAGGCGGCTCTGGATCTGCTCCAGAAGATTTCTTGAGTGGTCCATTCAAAGTCCTAATCAGGCAGATTTGCTCAGGTTTTTTTGAGGGCAGGCACATAGGCCCTTTAGCCTGTAGCAAAGGTGGCCTATCGTACTCAGGGCCTGTGTTGATCACCACTGGAATATGCTTCTAGATGGAATGTTGTGGTTATTACTACATATGGCCTTGAGTAACGCCTTTAAAAAAGGTATTTGTAGCTTAACTTGATAAAAGAACCAACATTATGCTCTCGATTACGGTTGAACCGTGCACTTTTGCCTTGTTTGGCGCCTTGGGCGACCTGGCAGTGCGCAAGCTGTTCCCGGCGCTTTATCAGCTCGACCGCGCTGGATTGCTGCATGCCGACACGCGAATTCTCGCATTGGCGCGTGAGGCTGGCGACGAACAGCAGCATTTGGCACACATCGAAGAATCGTTGCGCCGCTTCGTTCCCGAAGCACAACTTGAAACAGAACACGTTGAGCGTTTTCAGGCGCGCCTGAGTTACCTGCACGTCGACTTTCTCAAGGCCGAGGATTACGTCGCGCTGGCCGAGCGGGTGGGCGATGCCGAAACCCTGATCGCTTACTTCGCGACACCTGCTTCGGTGTATGGCGCGATTTGTGAAAACCTGGCGTCGGTCAACCTGACCGACCGCACCCGCGCCGTGCTGGAAAAGCCCATCGGTCATGACCTTGCTTCCTCGCGTCGGGTCAACGACGCCGTGGCGCAGTTCCTGCCGGAAAGCCGCGTCTACCGCATCGACCACTATCTGGGCAAAGACACCGTTCAGAACCTGATTGCCCTGCGATTTGCCAACAGCCTGTTTGAAACCCAGTGGAACCAGAATCACATTTCCCATGTGGAAATTACTGTTGCGGAAAAGGTCGGTATCGAAGGCCGTTGGGGTTACTTCGATCAGGCCGGGCAACTGCGCGACATGATCCAGAACCACTTGCTGCAACTGCTGTGTCTGATCGCCATGGACCCGCCGAGTGATCTGTCCGCCGACAGTATTCGTGACGAGAAGGTCAAGGTGCTCAAGGCTCTCGCACCGTTCACGCCGGAGCGCCTCGCCACTCAGGTGGTTCGTGGTCAATACACCGCGGGTTACAGCGAAGGCAAAGCCGTGCCGGGTTATCTGGAAGAAGAGAACTCCAACACCCAGAGCGACACCGAAACCTTCGTCGCCCTGCGTGCCGATATTCGTAACTGGCGCTGGTCAGGTACACCGTTCTATCTGCGTACCGGCAAACGTATGCCGCAGAAGCTGTCGCAGATCGTGATCCATTTCAAAGAGCCGCCGCACTACATCTTCGCCCCCGAGCAACGCATGCAGATCAGCAACCGTCTGATCATTCGCCTGCAGCCGGACGAAGGCATTTCCTTGCAGGTCATGACTAAGGATCAAGGCCTGGACAAGGGCATGCAGCTGCGCAGCGGCCCGTTGCAACTGAATTTTTCCGACACTTACCGCAGCGCACGCGTCCCTGATGCCTATGAGCGTTTGCTGCTGGAAGTCATGCGCGGCAATCAGAACCTGTTTGTTCGCAAAGATGAAATTGAGTACGCCTGGCAGTGGTGCGATCAGTTGATCGCCGGTTGGAAAAAGGCGGGCGATGCGCCCAAGCCTTATGCCGCCGGATCGTGGGGGCCCATGAGCTCCATTGCCCTGATTACTCGTGATGGGAGATCGTGGTATGGCGATATGTGAACTTGAATTCCCGCAAGGCCTTGTGGCTCGGGATTTTGACAGTCCGCAGCAGTTGGCCGAGACACTGGCTGCCAACGTAGCTGAACAGCTCAACGCTGCAATCAACGCCAAGGGCGTGGCGACGCTGGTTGTCTCCGGTGGGCGTAGCCCGGTGGCGTTCTTCCAGAGCTTGGCGCAACAGCCGCTGGACTGGTCGAAAGTGGTCATCAGCCTGGCTGATGAACGCTGGGTGCCCGTTGAGCACGCCGACAGCAATGCCGGCCTGCTGCAGCGTTTCCTGTTGCAAGGTCCGGCGGCCAAAGCGCGTTTCTTCGGTTTGTACACCGTCGCGCCGAGCCTCGAAGAAGCCGCCGTAGCGGCTGATCAGGCGCTGGCTGAGCTGCCGCCGATCGATGTGCTGATTCTGGGCATGGGTGATGACGGACACACCGCCTCGCTGTTCCCGAACAGCCCGAACCTGAACGAAGCGTTGCAGTTGGACAGTACACGCCGCTGCCTGCCAATGCTGGCGCCTGCTGTTCCCCATCAACGCTTGACCATGACCCGTCAACTGCTGGCTTCGGCGCGCCTGCCGATTCTGTCGGTTTCCGGTCAGGCCAAACTCGACACCCTGCGGGCCGCATTGGCAGGCGATGATCTCGCTGAAATGCCAATTCGAGCCTTCCTTGACTCTTCACTTGAGATTTACTGGTGCCCATAACAAAAGGATCCGCCGCCATGAACACCGTCGATACCACTCAGCCGCTGAACAGCATGGCGAACAAGATCAAGCAGATTGACGAACTCTGCGCCAAGGCGAAAATCTTGCCGGTCATCACCATCCTGCGTGACGAGGACGTCCTGCCGCTGGCAGACGCCTTGGCCGCCGGAGGCATGACGGCGCTGGAAGTCACCTTGCGCTCGGCCTTTGGCCTGAGCGCAATCCGGATTCTTCGTGAGCAGCGCCCTGAGCTTTGCGTTGGCGCTGGCACTATTCTCGACCGGCACATGCTGGCCGACGCCGAAGCAGCCGGTTCGCAGTTCATTGTCACGCCAGGCAGCACGCAGGACTTGCTGCAAGCCGCACTCGACAGCCCGCTGCCGCTGTTGCCCGGCATCAGCAGTGCGTCGGAGATCATGATTGGTTATGCGATGGGCTATCGCCGCTTCAAGCTGTTCCCGGCTGAAATCAGCGGCGGTGTTGCAGCGATCAAAGCCCTTGGCGGTCCCTTCAATGAAGTGCGTTTCTGCCCAACTGGCGGCGTCAACGCCGACAACCTCAAGAGCTACATGGCGCAGCCTAACGTCATGTGCGTCGGCGGTACGTGGATGATCGACAACGCCTGGGTCAAGAATGGCGACTGGGGCCGCATCCAGGAAGCCACCGCACAGGCAATGGCGTTGTTCGACTGATTAATCCGCTGTTGATTCTTGTGGGAGCAGAGCTTGCTCGCGATAAGGCTGGACGCGATCTAACGTGAACCGCGTCCAGCCTTATCGCGAGCAAGCTCTGCTCCCACATAGAGTTTCACAGTTTGAAATCCCATCAACCCAACTGCTGCAACGCCTCCACCAACACCCCCATATCCGCTGCCGAGGTACTGAACCCCGGCGTAATCCGGATACACGGCCCACACGCTGCGCCTTCCCGGGCGACGGTGAACAGGTTGTAGTCCTCCAGCAAGCGCTCAACCATCTTCTGCTGATCCATATGACGGGTGAAGCGCAGCGCGGTGATCCCGCAATACAGCCGCGGATCGTCTGGAGTCAGAATCTCGATATGCTCCAGCGCTCTTGAAGGCTTGACCCACAGGTCGCGCATGTAATTCAGACGTGCGCCTTTGCTGGCTGAGCCACCCATCGCCGCATGTTCTTCGAACACCTTGGGCAAGGTCATCCAGGCCGGAATATTCGGTGTTCCGTAGGGCACCAGCGACAGAATGTCGTCGCTGGCATAGCGTGTGTCGCCCATGTCCGGGTCGATAGCAGAAATCCTGTCCCGTGCCACGTAGATAAAACCCAAGCTCAACGGCGCGCCAATCCATTTCTGCAGGTTGTAGCCAGCGAATGCCACGCCCAGCTCGTCGAGTTTGAAGTCCAGTTGGCCCAGGGCGTGGGCACCGTCAAGGATGACATCCACGCCGTGCTCTTTCGCCAGACCGGCAATGGCCTGGACCGGCATCACCAGCCCTGTGCGGTGGGTGACATGCGTCAGCGCCATCAGCTTGAGCCGGGGATACTGCTCGAAAGCTTGCTGATAGCTGTTCAACAGGTCTTCGTAGGTCGCGGGATGGACGTGGGAAATCTCGATGACTTCGACACCACGACTTTTGGCCAGCCAGCGCATGGCGGACTGCACGCTGATGTAATCCAGATCACAGATCAGTACCTGATCGCCAGGTTGCAACTGGTTGTAATTGCGGATCAGCGACTGTAACGATTCCGACGCGCAGCGGGTGATGGCAATTTCTTGCGCGCTGACCTGCAGCAGTTGCGCCAGTTGGCCGTGGATCATGGCGCTGTCGTGGGTATCGAATTGACGGCGCACATACACCGAGTTGCTACGGTTCACGTAATCGATATTACGACGATAGTCTTCCATGACTTCACGCGTCATGCGCCCGAAGTAGCCGTTCTCCAGATTGATCGGCCCTGGCTCGACGTCGTAACGCCCGGCGATGGCCTGCCAGAACTGTTCATCCCTTGCCTGTTGCTGGAGCATTGCATCCTCTCTCTGACTGAATGACACTTTTTTACGAGGCACTGTGAACCCAATCCTGTAGGAACTCACCGAGGTTACGAGGCCAGCGATGACGGTGTACCAGACAAACCGCTATCGCTGGCCTCGTAACCTCGGTGAGCTCCTACAGGGTCAACTTGCATACAAGCTCCAGAATCTGTTGCGATTAGCGGTCGCTGTACTTCTTCCGCGGTCGCGTACGCAGCGGATCAAGCAGCTCCGACAGGCCGTTGTGGTCAATCTCCTGCATCAACGCCAACAGGCTGCCCAGCTCTCCCTTGGGGAAGCCTTCCCTTGCAAACCAGTTCAAATATTGGCCCGGCAAGTCCGCAAGCAGGCGGCCTTTGTATTTGCCAAAAGGCATCTCGCGGGTGACCAGCAGCAAAAGTTTTTCCGGATCCATGAGCTTCGCGTTACCTGATTTCAAAACACCCTGACGATACGTGCATTCTGCATGCAGGCCAAAGGACAGTTCATGCAGAAATCACGACTCGTCTGTATGGTGTTTAATATAAGTCATTGATTTTAAAGGATTAGGTTTATTCAAAAAGCTGGCATGCCCCCTGCAATTACCTAAGCATGCAAATCATTTTGTATAAACCTGCCCATAAGGAACTTGAAAATGACTGACATCAATAAAGAATCGATCTCCCTTCTGAACGACCTGATCGAAACCAGCAAAGATGGCGAAAAGGGTTTTCAGACCAGCGCAGAAGATATCAAAAACCCTGCAATCAAGGCTTACTTCCTGAGCCGTTCTGCAGAAATCAAAACTTCGGTCGCTGAGCTGCAGGCTGAAGTACGTTCACTGGGCGGCGATCCAGAAACTTCTTCCAGCGTTAGCGGCACCCTGCACCGTGCATGGGTTGACCTGAAGTCGGTACTGACCGGTAAAGACGACAAAGCAATCCTGGAAGAAGTAGAGCGCGGCGAAGACGTAGCGCTGAAGGCTTACAAAGAAGCCCGTCAGAAAGCGGTTGAGAAGAACCTGCCAGCTTCTGTTACCTCGTTGATCGACAAGCAACTGGTTGGCGTACAAGCTAACCACGATAAAGTCCGTGACCTGCGTAATGCTGCTCGTGCCGAGAAAGCTGCACACTAAGACTTGATTGTCTGAAAAAACGCCAGCCAGCCTGGCGTTTTTTTATGGCTTTAATTCAGCGATAGGTGTGGCCAGACGCGCACCTGTGGGAGCGAATTTATTCGCGAAGCGGCCAATGTTAACGCAGGCTAATTAACTGGCTGAGCCCTGCCTTCTGGCTAAACATCCCCCTCGAAACTAAGCCGGCTCAACCCGATTACGCCCGTTGCTCTTGGCAACATACAGCGCCTTGTCGGCAGTGCTGAACAGCGTATCAACAGGGGCGCCAGCATTCGCCTCTGTACAGGCGATACCAATGCTGACGGTAATTGGCTGGTTATCCCCCGCATAGGGTGCAATATCCTGCACGGCTTGCCTGATGATCTCTGCGATGGCCCTGGCACCGTCCATATCGGTTTCCCCCAGCACCACAACAAACTCTTCGCCGCCGTACCGGGCTACAAAATCACCCGGCCTTCTGATGTTGCTGGCGATGGTCGTTGCCACATTGCGTAACGCCTCATCCCCGCCATGATGGCCGTGACGATCGTTGAAGGCTTTGAAGTGATCCACATCAATCACCAGCAGTGAAACGGGTTTGCCTGAACGGATGCTGCGCATCCATTCGCTTTTAATTACTTCATCGAGCCGACGTCGATTGGCCAGCCCGGTCAGCGCATCGGTGGACGCACGGGTTCTGAGTTCGGCTTCAGCCTGATGCCGCAGGCCTAATTCACGGCGCAGCAGCAGGCTCAGCCACAAAATACCTAAACACAATACGGTGGTAGCGATGCCGACCAGCAGCACATTGCGGTGCCAGAGGGCGTAGACCTCTTTTACAGACTGGCCTACCACGACAATCAACGGCAAATCGCCGACATGGGAAAACGTATACAGGCGCTCTTTGCCGTCGATGGATGACGTCCCGGAAAAACTGCCATTACCTTCCTCAATAATCCGTTTGAAGTTCGGGCTGCTGGCAAAGCTGGTGGCGATGAGGTCCCTGCCGGGAATTTCCGGATGGCGAGCGAGCAGGGCGCCGTCGGTATTGAGTAGCGTGACATTGCTGTCCGGACCAATGTCCAGCGTGCGAAACAACTGCTTGAAATACACCAGACGCATGGCCGCACTGGCGATGCCTTGAAACGAGCCATCCTCGCCGGATATTCGCCGACTGAAGGTGATGCACCAGTCCTTGAAACCTCCGCGCGACTTGAAAGGCGCACCGACTTTCATCTCAAGTGATGGGTTACGCATGTGCTCCTGAAAGTGCGCGCGATCGGCGAGATTGAAAGGGCGGGGCTGCAGTGATGTGGAGTCGGCAAGAATACGACCGTTCTTGTCCAGTAACAGCAGGTCGCCTTTGTAGCGTGCCGCGGTGGAGCGATCAAACAGAACCAGATGACGCAGATTCGGCGCAATATTGTGCAGTTCGGGCATCTGCCACGCGCTGATCATGCCTTGCAACGAGGTGTCGTAGAGCTCCGCATTACGCAATACATCGGCATCAATCAGACTCACGATATTGGAAGACGCCCGCGATGCCGCTTGATTGGCATCCTTTCGTTCGCGGATCAATAACGAGATAACAATGATCGCAATGGCGGCGATTGCCAGCACACTGCCGCATACCAGGAAAATTTCTGGTCGAGTCCATTTTTTATACGGTGCCTGCATGGCGTGTTGAACAATCATTGCGCGGGATAAACTCGGTAAATGATTAACGCTTCCCCAACGCTTTGTTTTTAAAGAGTTAAAGAATTTTTATGCATTTGAAGTCAATAGCGACCCGTTATTTATAACCCATGTGGGACGCGTTGAAACAGAAGTGATTTATTGTGCTTGTGAATGCGCTTTATTTGCTGAGCCATCTTACTGTCTCAGTGACGCGGTATTGTCATGCATGTAAGGGCGGGCTTCTTGTTGGAGGTTCGATAGTGGCCAGCAAGCTAATGTCCGACGTGGGACCGGCTTCAGCCGGGAAAGCTGCATTCCTGCCAACGCACATTTGCCAGTTGTACTGGCCTCTTCCCGGCTGAAGTCGGTCCCACGTCTTGAGGTCCGCAACCAACCGTGATGCATCACAACGGCAAATTGATCCCGAAGGTATTGATACCCTCGCGGCTATGCACGAACACGTTGCCGCCATGCATCAGCGCAATGGCTTTGACAATGGCCAGCCCCAGGCCATGGTTGGCGCCGCTGTTGGCGCGGGAGGCGTCCACCCGGTAAAAGCGTTCGAACAGCTTGGGCAGGTGTTCGCTGGCGATCTGCGTGCCGGGGTTGGCGACGCTCACACTGACGTGATCGGTCTGCTCGGCAATGTCCACGCGAATCGTTCGCCCAGCCTCAGTGTGTTGCACGGCATTGTGCAGCAAGTTGATCAGGGCCCGACGCAAGTGCGCCTTTTCCATGGGCACACGGGCATCACCGTGGACTTCGACCTGTACCTGCGCATCCTCAAGAATGAAGTCCAGATAATCCAGCGTGGTCGCCACTTCCTGAGCCAGAGAGGCGCAAGTCAGCTCCGTTACCTTGCTGCCCTGATCGGCACTGGCGAGGAAGAGCATGTCGTTGATGATCGAGCGCAGTCGTTCCAGTTCTTCCAGATTCGATTGCAGCACCTCGAAGTAGTGTTCCGCCGAACGCCCTCGGGTCAAGGCAACCTGAGTCTGGCCTATGAGGTTGGTCAGGGGCGAGCGCAGTTCATGGGCGACATCCGCATTGAAGGATTCGAGCCGCGCATAGGCCTGCTCGACTCGCTCGAGTGTCGAGTTGAACGAGGTCACAAACTGGTTCAGTTCCGGTGGCAGCGGCGTCATCTGCAGGCGTCCGGAGAGTCTGGGAGGTGTGAGTTTTTGCGCCTCCAGGGAAAGACTGGTCAACGGCCGCAGCCCGATACGCGCGACCCAATAGCCCAGCACTGACGCCAGCAGGATGCCGAGCGCCGCGAAGCCGATCAGGGCGATCATCAGCGAGTGCTGGGTTTGCAGGAATGTTTCGGTATCGACGGCAATCAGGAAACGTAGCGGCGGGCGTTGTTCCTTGGCCTCGAACTGGCTGACCAACACTTTGAACGGATATTCATGCCCTGCAATCTGCAGGTCACGCATGCCCAGGGGGCCATTGGCGAAACGACGAATGTGGGCATCCGGGTTGCCGAACTCATAGACCGGATTGTCGCTGACCACCCAGAACCGCAGACGCTTGTCTTCTTCGCTGAGCAGCTTGAGTTTGCTTTTGATACGGCCCCAGTGTTCGACATCGCTGTGGCGATTGACCGCGGATTCCAGCACGCTGTAGCGCGCCTCTGCCTCCGCTTCCGGCAGCAGCGCCATGCTTTTATCAACCTGCAGATATAACGCCCAGCCGATCAGGGTAAAAACCAGCAACGCCACCAGCGCGAACAAACCGCTCAGGCGCAGGGCGATGGAGTCAGTCTTCACTGCGGCGCTCCGACGCGACTTTCAAGCACGTAGCCCATGCCGCGAATGGTGTGCAGTAATTTCTGTTCGAAGGGGCCGTCGAGTTTGGCGCGTAGTCGTTTGATCGCGACTTCGACGACGTTGGCGTCGCTGTCGAAATTGATGTCCCAGACCATCTCGGCGATGGACGTCTTGGAGAGAATTTCCCCTTGGCGGCGCGCCAGCACGCTGAGCAGCGAGAACTCCTTGGCCGTCAGGTCCAGACGCAGCCCGGCGCGGGTTGCCTTACGGCTGATCAGGTCAATCCACAGATCGGCAATGCTGATTTGCATGGGCTCGTGACCGCTGCTGCGTCGCGTTAGCGCTTGCAGGCGAGCGACCAGCTCAAGGAACGAGAACGGCTTGCCCAGGTAGTCATCGGCGCCTTCACGCAAGCCTCGGATACGGTCATCCACTTGCTCACGGGCGGTGAGCATGATCACGGGCGTCTGTTTGCGGGCCCGCAAGGCGCGCAACACGCCAAAACCATCCAGACCGGGAAGCATCACGTCGAGAATGATCACGTCGTAATCGCTTTCCAGCGCCAGGTGCAGGCCCTCGATACCGTCGCGGGCGAGGTCCACGGTAAAGCCTTGCTCGGTCAGACCGCGACGCAGGTAATCGGCGGTCTTCTCTTCGTCTTCGATGATCAGGACACGCATGGGGCAGGGTCTCTTGGTGCAAAAAAAATACACAGTTTTTGAGCTGGAATACATTCCTGTGGGAGCGGTGCTTGCCCGCGATAAGGCTGGACGCGGTTCACTTTAGATCGCGGTGTTCTTATCGCGGGCAAGGTGGAGCGCCACCCCGGCCGCTCCCACAGGTTGAGATCCTTTTGGCTTATGAAACACCCGCTCCAGCTGCAAATAGATCACCGGCGTCGTAAACAGCGTCAGCATCTGGCTGACCAGCAACCCGCCGACCACCGCGATCCCCAGCGGTTGGCGCAGTTCGGCGCCGACACCATAACCGAGCATCAAGGGCAGGGCGCCAAGCAATGCCGCCAGGGTCGTCATGATGATGGGACGGAAACGCGTCAGGCAGGCTTCGTGAATCGCGTCCAGTGGGCTCATGCCGCGATCACGTTGCGCCTCCAGGGCGAAGTCCACCAGCAAAATACCGTTCTTCTTGACGATACCGATCAGCAGGACCACACCAATCAGGGCCATGATCGAAAAGTCCTTCCCCATCAACCACAGCAGTAACAGCGCTCCGATACCTGCCGAGGGCAGGGTGGAAATGATCGTCAGCGGGTGGACAAAGCTTTCATAAAGCACACCCAAAATGATGTACACCGCCACCAGCGCCGCAAGAATCAGCCAAGGCTGGTTGGCCAGCGAACTCTGAAAAGCCTGGGCTGCGCCCTGGAAGTTACCGATGATCGACGCCGGCATGCCGATTTCGTTTTTGGCCTGATCGAGCATGCGCACCGCATCGCCCAATGCTACGCCTGGCGACAGATTGAACGACAGGTTGGCGGCGGGAAACATGCCGTCATGGGCGATGGACAATGGCCCCATGGTTGGCGCGCCCACTTTAGCCAGCGCCGACAGGGGGACCATTTCGTTGGTCAGTGGCGAGCGCAGATAGAAATACGCCAGGCTTTCGGCCTTGCCGCGCTGTTTGGCGTCCAGCTCCAGAATCACTTTGTACTGGTTGATTTCGGTCTGGAATTCGCTGATCTGCCGCTGGCCGAACGCGTCGTACAGCGCCTGATCGACATCATTGGTGGTCAGCCCGAAGCGCGCTGCAGCACTGCGGTCAATATTGATATGAGTGACGCTACCGCCCAGCTGCAAGTCGTTCGACAAGTCACGGAATGCCGGGTTGGTGCGCAGTTTTTCCGTCAGGCGCTGGGTCCAGGTATTGAGCAGCGGACCGTCGTTGCTCTTGAGTACATATTGATACTGACTGCGACTCGGACCGGGGCTCAGGTTGATGTCTTGTCCGGCGCGCAGGTACAGAACGATGCCGGGAATCTTCGCCAGCTTCGGACGTATCCGGTCAATGAACTCACTCACCGAAACGTCGCGCTCACCCCGGGGTTTGAGCGATATCCAGAATCGCCCGTTGGCGATGGTCTGGTTGCTGCCGCTGACGCCCACCGAATGGGAGAACGCCTGGACTGCCGGATCGGCACCAACGATTTTTGCCAGTTGCAGGTGTTTTTCCACCATGTCGGGGTAGGAGATATCGGCCGCAGCCTCGCTGGTGCCAAGGGCGAACGCCGTGTCCTGCACAGGGAAAAACCCTTTCGGGATCAGGACGTAGCCAACGCCTGCCAGCACAAATGTCAGTCCGAAAACCCCGAGCATGATCCGTTGATGGGCCAGGGCCTTGTTCAATCCTCGCTCATAAAGTGCCAGCAGGCGTTCGCTGAAACCAGGCTTTGCATGCGGATCATGTTTCGGCGCGCGCATGAACAGCGCCGCCAGCGTGGGTGCCAGCGTCAGTGAAACGACCACCGAAATCAGAATGGTGGCGGTGGCGGTGAGTGCAAACTCCTTGAACAGCCGCCCGACCACGCCGCCCATGAACAGCAACGGAATAAACGCCGCCACCAGGGAGAAGCTGATAGACACCACTGTGAAGCCGATTTCCCCGGAACCCTTGATCGCCGCTTCGCGCATGCCGTCACCGGCTTCAAGGTGTCGATGGATGTTCTCCACCACGACAATGGCGTCGTCCACCACGAACCCGACTGCCACCACAATGGCCACCAGCGTCAGGTTGTTCAGGCTGAAACCAAACACGTACATCATCGCGAAGCTGGCGACCAGCGAGACGCCCAGCACAGCGCTGACAATCAGCGTGGCCGACAGCTGGCGCAGGAAAAGCGCCATGACCGCAACCACCAGCAGGATCGCGATCACCAACGTCATTTCCACCTCGTGAAGCGAGGCACGAATGGTTCGCGTCCGGTCATTGAGCACCGAGACGTCGACCGAGGCCGGAAGCATTTCCAGCAGACGAGGCATCTCGCGCTGAATGCGGTCCACAGTTTCCACGATATTGGCACCGGGCTGGCGGAAGATCGTCACGTTGACGCCTTGCTGATCACCCGACCAGGCCTGCACGTACGCGTTTTCCGAACCGTTGATGACCCGCGCCACGTCCTTCAGATGAACAGGGGCGCCGTCCTTGTAGGAAACGATCAGTTGTGCGTAATCCTGGGGCCGAAACAGCTGATCGTTGGAGGCGATGGTGGACACGCTGTCCTTGCCGTACAACGCGCCTTTGGCGAGGTTGAGACTGGTCTGTTGCACCGCGACACGGATATCGGCAAGGGTCAGGCCCAGTGCGGCAAGCTTCTCCGGTGCTGCTTGCACGCGAATCGCGGGTCGCTGCTGGCCGGTGATGAACACCTGTCCGACGCCGTCAATCTGGCTCAGTTGCCGCGCCAACAACGACTCCGTCACGTCGCTCAGTTCGGTAGGCGGCATCAGATTGGAGCTGACGCTGAGAATCAGCACCGGGCTGTCCGCCGGGTTGACCTTGCGCCAGGTCGGCAGGTTGGGCATATCGGCTGGAAGGCGGCCTGCCGCGGTATTGATCGCGGCCTGAACTTCCTGAGCGGCGGTGTCGATGCTTTTGTTGAGGGTAAATTGCAGGGTCAGGTTGGTGGAGCCCAAGGCGCTGCTGGAGGTCATTTGCGTCATGCCAGGGATGGCACTGAATTGCACCTCCAGCGGCGTCGCGACTGATGAGGCCATGGTTTCCGGGCTGGCGCCGGGTAATTGCGCGGTGACCTGAATCGTCGGGAACTCGGCCTCAGGCAGTGGCGCGACAGGCAGGCGCGGGAACGCAATCGCCCCCAGCAGAACCATGGCAAACGTCAGTAATAACGTGGCGACCGGATGGTCTACGCACCAGGCTGAAATCGATCCGCGGCCCTTCATCGTGTGCCGTCCAGCTCTGCCGTCTGGCTAGTCTCTGTCGTGTTACGCAGCACTTCGATTTTCGATCCTGCCTTGAGTCGTGACTGACCGTCACTGACCAGCACGTCGCCAGCCTTGGGACCGGAGATCAGCATCAGGCTGCTGTCCTGATACAGCACCTGCACCGGAACCACCTCGACCTTGTCGCCATTGACCCGGAATGCGAAGTGCTGATCGATGCCGCGTTGCACCACCTGCGGCGGCACTCGCAAGGCATCGCGGTCGATGGTGGTCTGGATTTTTACCGTGACCAGTTGCCCTGGCCACAACAGCTGTTTCGGATTATTGAATTCGGCTTTGGCGCGAATGGTTCCGGTAGTGGCCGAGACCTGGTTATCGATCAGGGTCAGCTTGCCGTCGCCCAGCAGCGTGCCGTTGTCGCCATCGCCGAGGAACGCTTTTACACCCGCAGGCGTATTTGAGGCGATCAGGCCTTGCAGCGTCGGCAGCATTTGTTGCGGCAGTGAGAACTCCACCGAGACGGGATCAATCTGGGTGACCGAAAACAAGCCCTGAGCATCGCTGACGCGCAGGAAGTTGCCTTCATCGACATTGCGAATCCCGACCCTGCCGGTCACCGGCGAGCGGATCTGGGTGTACGACAGCTGCACTTGAGCGGCGTTGATCGCAGCCTCGTTGCCCATGGCAGTGGCTTTGAGCTGATGAACCGTGGCTTGCTGCTGATCAAAGGTCTGTTTCGAGATGCCATTGTCTTCACTGAGCAGCCGGTAGCGCTTCAGATCGACCTGAGCCATGTCCAGCTGTGCTTTGCTTTGCGCCAGTTGCGCCCTGGCTTGCTCCAGCGAGGCGCGAATGGCCCGGTCGTCAATCGTCGCCAGCAAATCTCCGGTTTTGACCGTTTGCCCTTCCTTGACCAGCACTTTGGTGAGGATGCCATCCACTTGCGGGCGAATGATCACGCTGTGCAAAGACAGCACTGAACCAATACCCGTTACGAAACGGGGCACATCCTCCTCGGTCACTTTGACGACTTTGACCGGCACTGCCGTCGGTGCGCTGACTTTAGCCGCCGCCGGACGAGTCAGGGTCCAGCTGGATACACCGATCAAGCCCACGATGACAGCAACGGCAAGGACGGTTCTGGTCTGTTTACGCATTCGAGAGACGCCGGAAAGTCGGAAGAAGGAAGGTCATGGTGGATGGCGCTTCTCTTATAGCCGGTCAACCCGGTCAGCAGGGTGACGGCCACCTGTCAGAATTGTCAGCAAGAAAGGCGCAGCGCCCACGAACGTTATCAAGAAACCCGGGCCCGAGACGATATGTATAGAAAGGAATTCGCGGAAAATCCTCCTGCTTGTTCCCTTTGGTTTTTTTTGCGTTGATCAAAACGTACTAAGTCGGAGCAAGCCCATGAAACGCAGCGTCTCAAGCAAGAACCGTTGGTTCGAAGTCATTCATGAGGCGCGCAAGGTGGCCTCCCTTCTGATTGTGGGTTCTTTATGCCTGACTGCGTTTGCCGCGTCGGCCGCTGACGGGCGGCTGAGTTTCAGCGGGTATATCACCAATGCCAGCTGCGCAGTGCTATCGACGAGCTCGGCAGGAGGGGTCAACACTCAACGGGTCAACGTTTCGGGACACATGTCAATCGTGGTTGATACGGCGCAAAACGCCTGCACCGCATCGGTGATCCCGTTCTCGACGCAGTATCAGGCGCTGCCAGTATCATTATCTAAGAGCAACCCATCGGGTGCCGGGGTTCTGACCCTGACTTATCAATAGGCTCTGTCTGGGTGGCCACCGCATGGCGCTGCTTCGCGTCAAAAGCAGAACCTGCAGGAGCTGCCGAAGGCTGCGATCGCGGTACACCAGGAGAAATGCTTCGCGGTCTTCGGCAGCGTTTACAGAAAATGCGTTTCAAACAGTATTTTGTTGTTTGATGAGCGCGCACGAGCACCGCGAGGTTGCGATTACCGTGCTCGTGAGCTCAGCTCATATGTTTACAGCACGAACGCTTGGCTCCTTTGCCAGAGTCCATCCGCTAACCTGTTACTCAATCGAGTGAGTGACAAGCCTGGTTTCAAATAAAGTTGAGGGTTGTAGTACTACCGTCAACTTTATGTGAACTATTGCCTGACCTTTTTTATCGGGTATTATCGCAACGCCATGGTTTATGCGGGCTGCAAAAGAGTTGCGGTTATTCCTACGGAAAGTTCCTGCAAGTTCTGAGGCTTAATCCATCTGATTAAAGTAATAAAGCCGACATCGATACCAGAGATCGAACCTTATAGTGCGTGGCGTCCGATTCAGGGCATACACGAAATAACACAAGGAATGTCGTTAATATGAAAAATATCACTCTCGCGCTCGCCATTAGTGGCGCCTTTGCTTTGGGTCTGACTAACACGGCCAATGCTGCTAACAATGGCGTGCTGAAGTTTTCCGGCACTCTGACCAATATTTCCTGCAGCGTTGCGCCAGGCGCAGGCACCGGTCCTGGTACCCAGCCTGGGGATATTGCGGTTGATCTGGGCAACGTTTCGTTCTCTGAAATTGGCACCTCTGGCCAAAACAAACTGGAGACCGCGACGCCTATTCAGCTCTTGGTCAACTGCACAGCGGGTGCCGAACAATACAATCTGGTGAAGATGCGCTTTAAGGCCGGGATGGGCCACGGCACAGATGACAATGACAGCAAGTTGCTTCGCGTAACCGGCTCGGCGGGTGGTGTTGCCATCGGTGTGCTTAACGCTTCGAATCAGCTCATGGATCTGTCCGGAACTGGAACCATAGACAAACCACTGATCAAGGACAGCGCTGGTGGCGCCACTGCTGAGCTCAACCTGGCCGGGGTTTACATGCTCAATGGCACCGAAACCCGGCCTGGTACCGCCATGGGCGACCTGCCATTTACGCTGGATTACGAGTAATACGCCGTAGGGAGCGAGCACTGCTCGCTCCATCTCGGGTTACATACTCCATCGAACATTGAAGGGTATGGACGTTCGCAGGGCCGGCTTAAGCCGCGCGCGGTTTGAGCCCGGCCCTGCGAACCGTGTCTAGTCAAGACACTGTGGGATTTCATACCGAGTAAAAAGGCGAGCGCCAGCATGTTTCTGTTTCTTTACCGTCGTATGGCCCTGTTGGCTAAAACGGCTTTGTGGTTATTGCTGGTATGCACCCAGGCGCAGGCCAGCATTGTAATAAACACCACGCGTATCATTTATTCCGCTTCAGACAAGGAGGTCAGTTTCGGCGTACATAACGCCGGGGCTAAGGAAATCCTCGTGCAAAGTTGGCTGGAGCCAAACGCCGAATATACCGACCCGAATAATCTACCGTTTGTGATAACCCCTGCGATCGCACGCCTGGCCAGTGATAGCAGGCAACTGGTGCGGATTATTTATGCGGGCACGGACATGCCGCAGGATCGCGAGTCAGTCCTCTGGCTCAACGTTCAGGAAGTTCCTCAGGTGGCCGCGCAAAACACATTGCAGATCGCCATTCGGCAACGCATGAAACTGTTCTTCCGACCCAAAGGGCTGGTGGGTGATGTCGCCAAAGCGCCAGAGCAGCTGCGCTGGAAGCTGGCGGCAGATAATACATTGCACGTTGAGAATCCGGGGCCGTTTCACGTTTCAATGGTCATGATTACCGCACAGCGTGCTGGCAACAAGTTGCTGAGCCAGGACAGCCAGATGATAGCCCCCAGGCAGCAACTTCAACTGCCGTTGAGTGCGACAGGCGATGGAGCAACGTTGAACTTCATTAGCATCAATGATTTTGGTGGTCAGGTTGCATACCGCGCCGCACTGAAAGCAGGCGAGATTACACAGGCCGTCAAGGTGGAACCTCAATAGCGGTGAGGTAGTTTTTCGTCACTTCGTTACTTACCCAATTTCAAGCCGCGTCACGCGCAATGGCTCAGTAGTGGTGTGTCTGCCTGAAAGGGATTCGGGCATGGCTCAGAACTTCCAGATCGAGTGGAAACAGCTAATGGAATGGCTTTACAAAAACATTGGGGAATCAACTCCGGGATCCATCCTGCGGTTGGCAAAAGGGTTCCAACTCAAGTCGGTAACCGCCGGTATGGTTCTGGTCGTCATGCATGTATTTACAGCACAAGGCTGGGCGCTCGAAAGTACGCCGGTTGCCCCGGTAAAGTTCAACACCGCATTCATTCAGGGCAGCGATCAGCCTCCAGAACTCACTGAATTCCTGCAGGCCAATACGCTGTTGCCGGGTACGTATCGGGTGGACATTTACGTCAACCGCGCACTGAGCGGTCGGCGCGATATCGTTTTTGCCAGCAACCCGTCATCTGGCCGTATCGAACCCTGTCTGACGCTGGAGATGCTTCAGGCTTTCGGGCTTGATCTCGATCGCTTGTCCGTTGAGTCGACAGCGCAAAGTGCACAGGAATGTTTTGATTTGCCCGCACATGTCGAGTTCGCCCGCGTTGAGTATCAACCCAACACGTTGCGCCTCAATATCAGCGTGCCACAAGCGGTCATGCAACGCAGCGCCAGGGGTTATGTACCACCGGAGTTGTGGGATGGAGGCGAGTCCGTCGGCTTTGCCAGTTACTCATTCAATGCTGTTCGACGCAGTAATCAGCGGGAGCAGACCGACCAGTATTACCTGGGGCTGCGCAATGGCCTCAACCTGGGCGCATGGCGGCTAAGGAACGAGTCCTCATTGGTTTATGGCGACGATCAGTCTTATCGCTTCAGTAGTAACCGGACTTATCTGCAACGGGATCTGAGCACACTGCGCAGTCAACTGACCGTCGGCGAGACATTCACCGATTCACAAATCTTCGACAGTGTGCGTTTTCTGGGGGTGGGAGTGAGTTCCGACGACGCCATGTTGCCTGACAGCGAGCGTAATTATGCGCCAGTGATTCGCGGCACCGCCGAAACCAACGCGTCGGTGGAGGTTCGTCAAAATGGCTTTTTGCTCTACAGCGGGAACGTTTCACCGGGGCCGTTCGAAATCAGCGACATCTACCCGAGCGGTTCCAATGGTGATCTGCAAGTCACCATCATTGAAGCTGACGGTCGTCGGCGTTCTTTCACTCAAGCCTATGCTTCGCTGCCGATCATGGTGCCCGAGGGTGCATTTCGTTACAGCGTTGCGGCAGGGCAGGTCGACAGCGGCAGTGATGACACAGCGACTCCGGCGTTTACCAGTCTCGGCCTGATATACGGTGCGTCCGAACGCATCACGAGCTTTGGCGGTTTGCAATGGGCTGAGGATTATCAGGCAACCAATGTCGGCGCCGGCCTCAATACCGGGTACGGCGCACTGTCCGCCGACATGACCCACTCTATCAGTGAAGCCCGTGATCAGAGTCAAACCGGGCAGAGTGTTCGCCTGCGATACGCCAATACCCTGAATGCCACCGACACTACCTTCGCAGTGGCGGGTTACCGGTATTCGACCGAACGTTATCTGTCTCTCAATGAACATGTGGAATCGGCACGCACGCGGTTCCGTCGGGCAATGATTGGCCGTCCCAAAGACCGCATGGAGCTGACCGTTACGCAGACCTTGCCGGAGCATTTCGGCAGCCTCAGTCTGACCGCCTCAGAACAGCGTTACTGGAGCCTTGGCAGCAAGACTCGACAGTTTTACCTGGCATATAACGCTGCCTGGCGGTCGCTCAGCTACAGCCTGTCGCTGGAAAACAATCGCCAATTTGGTCGTGACGGACAGGCTGAAAATGACAACCGGCTTGCAGTCAGCCTGACTTTGCCACTGGGTGAAAACTCCAGTTCGTCGCGCTTGTCCTTCAACGGCGTACGAGACAGCGCGGGCGAATACAACGCTCAGGCCGGCCTCAGTGGCCAGGTGCTCGATCAGCGTCATGCGTTCTATTCGGTGCAGGCCGGGCACGACAGCAGTTCCGGAAGTTTTGGCTCAGGAAAACTCAATACTACTCAGCCCTATGGCCGCTTCGAGGCAGGCTACAGCCAGGGCCGTGATTACGATGCTTTGAGCCTGGGGGCTTCTGGCTCCGTGCTGGTTCATGGCGGCGGCATAAACCTTGGGCAGTCACTGGGGGAAACCTTTGCGCTGGTAGAGGTGCCGAAGGTCGGCGGTGCCAGACTGACCAGTTTCAGTAATGTCGAAACCGCTGCCAATGGATACGCCGTGCTGCCGTACGCGCAGCCCTATCGAAGCAACTGGGTCAGCCTGGATACGCGTCAACTCGGCGCGGACGTTGAGCTGGATAACGCGGTCAACCAGATTGTGCCGCGTCGTGGCGCGATGCCGGTGGTGCGCTTCAAGGCTTCAACCGGGCGCCGCGTACAGTTTGAGCTGGTTCAGGCCGACGGCAGCAAAATCCCCTTGGGTGCGAGTGTCGAAGACCTCAACGGCAAGGCCCTGGCGGTGGTTGACCCGACAAGTCGGGCGCTAGTCCTTAGCGAGCAGGACCGCGGCGAGTTGCGGGTCAGTTGGGCCACTCAAAGCTGTCGTGCACCGTTCGCCCTGCCAGCCCGGGATCCGCTGCGTGCCTACGAACGCATTCGGGTGATCTGCCAATGACAAAGCTCATCTATCTGGGCCTCGCCGCCTTGTTGTGGAGTTTTAATCTGCAGGCTGCCGTGTCGCTGAGCGGGACTCGTCTGGTCTTTGATGGCCGCTTCCCCGAAGCGAGTCTCGAAGTCGCCAATCGCAGTGATCGTGAAGTGTTGATTCAGGCCTGGTTGAGTGATCCGGCCAGTATCGACGGCCATCTTGAAGACGCCACTGCCGAGCTTCCATTCGTGCTTAGCCCGCAATTGGCGCATCTGGAAGCTCGCGGCAAGCAGACGCTCAGGGTTTTGTATCAGGGCCAGGGCATGCCCCTCAACGAGGAGTCCTTGCTGCACCTGTATGTGCTGGAAATACCGCGGCGCGCTGAATTCACTAACGCGTTGAGCATTGCCATCCGCCAGCGCATCAACCTGTTCTATCGTCCTGCCGGGCTTACCGAAGATCCTGCCGCAACCGCCTACCGTCTGCGCTGGACCCTGGCTTCCACCTCGTTACGGGTGAGTAATCCGACTGCTTACCATGCCGCTTTACAGGATGTGCGGCTGGGCGGGGTGGCTGCCAGCGATTACCTGCTGCTGGCGCCAGGTGCCAGCCATGAAATGTCTGTTCCTGCGGCAAGCGGGATTCGGAGCCTGTCGTTCAAGGCGCTGAACGATTATGGCGGCGCGGATGTTTATTGCGCGGCGGGCAAGAGCGACGGCTTTGATAACACTGAACACCGGCAAAAGGACTGCTGAATGATGAATACCTGTTTCCAGACTTCGCGCAATTTTCTGAGCTCAAGCGCCTTGCCTTTAGAAGTGCGCTCTCATCAAACAAAATTACGACTATCTGATTTGGAATACGTTTCTGTAGGAGCGCACGAGCAACGCGAGGCCGCGATGGCGTCCTGTCTGATACACCGCCATCGCGGCCTCGCGGTGCTCGTGCGCGCCTACAGATCCCGCGCCTGCCTCGCGACAGCGCTGTGTCAGGGACGCAGCGCTGCCTCTCACATGAAGCCGAGTTCGCGGAGCGACAGCGGGGCGCTTTGGCGACTGGGCAGCTCCTGCAGAGTCTTGCTTCTGCTGGCTCTGTTACTGACCCCAGCCACCGGTTTCGCCATGATCTGCAAAACCCAGGGCGCAGGGGAAACGGTGGTTCGTGCCGATCTCGACAGCAGCGTGGCGATTCCGGCCAGCGCGCCCGACGGAGATATAGTCTGGCGTTCTGAACGGATGGATCTTCAGGTCGAATGCATCAAGGACGGCGAGCTCTCAGTTCAGGAAGAAATTTTCCTTTACCTCAACCCGGACAACCTGAAAATTGGCCAGGGCATCCGCGCCGGTCTCACCTTGACGGGAGTCGATCATTCCCAAAACAGCGGGCGAATCAGTACCGGTCAATACCTGCCTGCTTGTCCCCAAGGGGCAGGGGACATCGTTGCTTGCCCCGACGCCCGATTCAATCTTGCGTTTTCCGTGTTTATTCAGAAGTTCGGGCCGACCCCACACTCCGGCATTGCCAGTGATTTGCTTGATTACCGGGTGTTCCAGCTCGACAGCGGCAAGGGGCTTGATCCTTTGCCGGATCACAGTCTCAGTTACCGCATCAATAATCTGAGTGGGCTGCGCTTCGTGGCGTGTGATGCGCAGTTACAGGTCGTGCCTGAAGCCATGGATTTTGGAAATATCGGCATTCAGCAGGTGGCGGTGGGCAACGTCATTGAGCGCCGAGCGTTTTCGCTTGTCGCTCGCCGCACTTGTGATTCGCCGTTCAGCCTGGGCGCGCGCTTCAAACCGGTCAGTGGCAGCTTATCAGGGAGCTACCTGATCCCGGCCGCGAACGACAGTGTCGGTATCCGCATTTTGAACGCCCGTGATGACTCGGTGTTGAGCTACAACGAACCCTTTCATCTGGTCGATTTGCTCAACGATACCCAAGCGGCCAGTGTCGACTTCAATGCCGAGCTGGTATGGCAGACGAACACCCCTAAAACCGGGCCATTCGAGGCCGAAGTGATGATCGACCTGTTCTACAAGTAGTCTCAGCCGATGAGAGGTTTGGGGCAGTGCAGGCAGCGGGCAAACGATTCAGGTATGCTGCGCGACCTTTCGACGACTGATTGCCAATTTCTGGAGCTTTTCATGACTTCTACTGACTCAACACCGGCTCCTGAAACCGTCGTCGCCGAGGATTCGGCTGCGGATAAAAAAGCACCGATCCCTGCGTTCAGCTTCCCTTTCAAACCCGCTGACTTCGCGCAGTCGAAAAAAGACGAGCCTTGGTATCAGAAGTCGAACAAGCACGGGCACAACAAAATCCCCGGCGCCGCTCCTCACGGCACTCGCAAGTCGATGGGCAAGCGTTAAATCACTCAGGTGAAATGCATCCCTTGTGGGGTGCAGTTCACTTGTGGGCAAACACAAAATCTCCCACAGGTGTGATCTCAATATTGGCGCGATGTCGTGGGACCGGCTTTAGCCGGGAAGAGGCCAGTAAAAGCACTGCATTTTCATCGTCAGACATGCCGCCTTCCCGGCTAAAGCCGGTTCCACGAAAGCATTCAATCCCTCACCAGTATTCATCTGTCCGGATAATCAACCCGCCTGCAACGGTATGAACATATAGCCCGCAGGTGTGATCTCAATATTGGCGCGCTGTCGTGGGACCGGCTTTAGCCGGGAAGAGGCCAGTACAAGCACTGCATTTTCATCGTCAGACATGCCGCCTTCCCGGCTAAAGCCGGTCCCACGGAAGCATTCAATCCCTCGCCAGTATTCATCTGTCCGGATAATCAACCCGCCTGCAACGGTATGAACATATAGCCCACAGGCTCCCACAGGTGTGATCTCAATATTGGCGCGATGTCGTGGGACCGGCTTTAGCCGGGAAGAGGCCAGTACAAGCACTGCATTTTCATCGTCAGACATGCCGCCTTCCCGGCTAAAGCCGGTCCCACGGAAGCATTCAATCCCTCACCAGTGTTCATCGCCTGGGCAATCAACCCGCTTGCAACGGTGTGAGGATATAGCCCGCAGGCTCCCACAGGTGTGATCTCAATATTGGCGCGATGTCGTGGGACCGGCTTTAGCCGGGAAGAGGCCATTACAAGCACTGCATTTTCATCGTCAGACATGCCGCCTTCCCGGCTGAAGCCGGTTCCACGGAAGCATTCAATCCCTCACCAGTGTTCATCCGCCTGGGCAATCAACCCGCCTGCAACGGTATGAACATATAGCCCGCAGGCTTCCACAGGTGTGATCTCAATATTGGAGCGATGTCGTGGGACCGGCTTTAGCCGGGAAGAGGCCAGTACAAGCACTGCATTTTCATCGTCAGATATGCCGCCTTTCCGGCTAAAGCCGGTCCCACGGAAGCATTCAATCCCTCGCCAGTATTCATCTGTCCGGATAATCAACCCGCCTGCAACGGTATGAACATATAGCCCACAGGCTCCCACTGGTGTGATCTCAATATTGGCGCGATGTCGTGGGACCGGCTTTAGCCGGGAAGAGGCCAGTAAAAGCACTGCATTTTCATCGTCAGACATGCCGCCTTCCCGGCTAAAGCCGGTTCCACGGAAGCATTCAATCCCTCATCGGTGTTCATCGCCTGGGCAATCAACCCGCCTGCAACGGTATGAACATATAGCCCGCAGGCTCGCCTGTCGTCAGCTTGGCCCCGGCCACGCTGAGTGTGTCGACCACGGCTTCGCCCGCTACGTGAAAGGTCCAGCCGTCGTTTACCGGCGCAGCATCAATACCGTCTGCCAGGTCCATGACGGCAGTGGCAAAGGCATCCATATCCGGCAAGTACGCAACGAAGCCATTGCCCTTCAACGCTGTGGCACGAATCCCCAAGCGCTGGCAGATCGCCTCTTTGGCGCCGATATCTTCCCGGTCAGCCTGACGAGACTGCTCGATCAGGCGGCTGAGTTCGGTATCCACCAGTTGGCCGCCGACGATCAGATCCGGTCCTTGTTCCCAGGATTCAGGCGGACAGTCCTTGGCTCCAGGGCGCAACGGAATGTGAGGATTGATTTCCATCGGATAGATCCGACATACCAACGGTCGGCGATCATAGATACGACAGAGCTTGTCTGCGTCAAGATTCCGGCAAGGTCCGACGTTGTAGGCCGCGAAAGTGATCGCAACCTGCGCCTGGGTCACACCGCTCTGTACCAGCGTCGAGCGGCGTGTGGCGTGCGCCAATTGACCCTCCGGCAACCCGTAGCCATCGCTCAGAAATGCCTCGGTGAGGATGATCAGCGATCCGCCGTCAGCCGCCCATTGCAGGGCTTCCCCGAGGGTGAGAGGCACGTGATGGTCGTTGCAGCAGCGGCCGCATCCGACGCAGGAAAATCGGGTATTCATTGCGATAAAAGTCCGTCATGACAGACGTCGAACGCGACAGAGGCCAAGCTGCCGGTGCGACTGAGACGGTGTTCAAAGCAAGTTGTGAGCCAGCAAACGCAACGCTTACTGTTTCACAGTGGCTGGCAACTCGGTCCACTCAGTGACCGTGGCTTTCTTACTCTGCCGGTTGTAGAGGCACAGCTCGGCTCCGGGCTGATTTTTCATATGCGGCTGTGGGTAACGGCCTCTGAGCATGAGCGCTTCGTAACCGACATTGTCGTCAAACCCGGCTTTGCCGACAGCACGCACTTCTTTGAGCTGGCTGGCTTTCATGCAGCTGTCGGTAACCGCCTTGTCCAGTGCTTTCCAGGCATCAGGGCTGGAAGCGTTGGCCTGGCTGGCGAGTGTTGCCGAGGCTATCAGCAGGAAGGTGGACGCTCTCATTGTCGTTCTCCATGAACATCGATTGATGATGGAGTATGCCAGATCAGACCTGATCGGTTTCCAGCCGCTGGACGTAACGCATGCCCGCCTTCTCATACAGGCAGCGGGCGGCCAGATTATTCTCCATGACCTTGAGGTCCACCCAGGCTTCGCCTCGCTGCCGAAAAATGTTGAAGACATGGTTGAGCAACTGCAGCGCCAGGCCCTGATTTCTGGCGCGGGGGTGTATCACCAAATCCTTGATGAAAGCGCTGGTCCATCCCTGGATCAACCCGACCATGCCCAGCTCATCCCGAAGGGCAAAGCACAACGTCGGATCGTATTCAGGATCAGTTCGCCAGTCGTTCACCCAGTCGTGATACTCAGGCATCCGGATATCATCCGCATGCCCTTGCAACAACAGGGCGTGAGCTTGCGGCGCGTCTTCGAGGGTGAACGGCGTGACGTGGATATGAGCGGGCCATGCGTTTGTCGCGGCGAGATTTACAAGATCGCGACGCATCAGCCAGCAATGCCGGTCAGAACCGCCGAGGCGGTCCATCACACTCATGCGCCTTGAGCCTTGACCGCGCGTGCAGCGACGATCAGGCAGCGGGTCAACTCTGGTGAGGAAAACTTGGTCAACACCGCATTGGCCCCTGCAAGCCTGGCTTTTTCACTGTTCATGGCGCTGTCGAGCGACGTGTGTAGCAGGATATACAGGTCTTGATAGTCAGGCGTTTCACGCAGTGTCCGGGTCAAGGCATAGCCGTCCATCTCGGACATTTCGATGTCCGAGACCAGCACGTTGATCTGCGCTGGCGAACCCTGCAGCTCAAGCAAAACGTCAATAGCCTCCTTGGCGCTGCGGGCCGTGTGGCAATCGATACCCAGATTGCGCAGCGTGAGCAACGATTGCTGCAATGCCACCTGGCTGTCATCGACCACCAGAATCCGCGTGGCAGCCAGCAGTTCAGCTTCCTCCATGGTCAGCTCATCCGGCTGTGCAACGATCTGCGCCGGGGCAATACCGTGGATGACTTTTTCGATATCCAGTACCTGCACCAGCGTACCGTCAACTTGAGTGACACCGGTGATGAACGATCTGCCGTTGGCACCGAATGGCGGCGGGCGGATATCAGTCGTCAGGCAATGCACGATTTTGCTGACGGCCTGAACATGCAGGCCCTGCTTCGAACGGCTGACGTCGGTAACGATCAGGCAACCGCCATCCGGGTCGACCAATGGCTTTTCACCAATGGCCCGGCTCAGGTCGATCACGGACAACGAGGCACCTCGCAGCGTGGCAACGCCTTTGACGTGCGGGTGCGATTCGGGAAGTCGTGTCAGGGCAGGGCAGGGGATGATTTCGCTGACTTTCAGCAGGTTGATCGCCATCAACTTGCCGCTGCGTAACGTGAACAGCAGCAGCGAAAGTGAATCTGCTCGGACGTTCTTGGTGGACATATGAACCTTCTGGCAATAATTGTTTTGCCGCAGTAAGCAGCAAACAGCCTTCTCTGGAGAGGTTATCGACCCGGCACAGGCACGCTTTAGGTTTTTTTTGTGCGAAGTCCGGAGTTTCTCTGATCCAGCCAACCTGTCGACAGGAGGCTGGATGAAATCCGCAGCAATGAGTCATTAAGACTCCGTGCAGTCAAAATGACTGCTTTATTCACGGTGTCTATTTGACTATTTATCGCTAACTGATTGATTTTAAAGGCTGTAAATTCTGGCATGGTTTCTGATGATGCATGAGTACATTTTTCAAAGCCTGTGTGGCTGGAGTACCTCATGTTAAGCGCCCCGGATCGTGCCATCGTTAAAGCCACCGTGCCACTGCTGGAAAGCGGGGGCGAGACGTTAACGACTCACTTCTACAAAAAAATGCTCGATGAGTACCCGCAAGTAAGGCCGTTGTTCAATCCGGCGCACCAGGCCAGTGGCGATCAACCCAGAGCACTGGCCAATGGTTTGCTGATGTACGCCCGGCACATTGATGAGCTGGACCAGTTGGGTGACTTGCTGACGAAAATAATCAACAAACACGTCGCCCTGCAAATCCTGCCGGAGCACTACCCGATTGTCGGTCGTTGCTTGCTGAGCGCTATCCGAGAAGTGTTGGGTGATGAAGTCGCTACTGCAGAAGTGCTGCAGGCCTGGGGCTGTGCTTATCAACAACTCGCGGATGTGCTGATAGGTGCCGAGCACGCGATCTATGAAGAAAAGGCGCAGGCCACTGGCGGCTGGCGCGGCACGCGTGAATTCACGCTGACAGCCAAGGTGACTGAAAGCTCGGAAATCACTTCGTTCTATCTTCGGCCCGCAGACGGTGGTCAGTTGCTGGACTTCGCGCCGGGACAGTACATCGGTCTGCAGTTGAAGATTGCCGACGAGGAGGTGCGCCGTAACTATTCGCTGTCAGCGGTGGCGAGTGATGGCCAATATCGGATCAGCGTCAAACGCGAGCCTCACGGCAAGGTTTCCAACTATCTCCACGATCAGCTGCAAGTGGGCGACAGCCTGCAACTGTTCCCGCCATCGGGTGAGTTTACCCTTACGGCCAGTGACAAGCCGCTGGTCTTGATCAGCGGCGGAGTGGGTATCACGCCAACCCTGGCGATGCTCGAAGCTGCACTCGCCACATCACGCCCGGTGCATTTCATTCACTGCGCCCGCAACGGCAGTGTGCATGCCTTCCGTGACTGGGTTGACGGACTGGCGGCGCGGCATCCGCAGCTCAAACGTTTCTACTGCTATGCCGAAGACGACGGGGTCAGCCCGGCGGGAGACGCCCTTGGCCTGCTTGATCAGTCGCGCCTTGAGCAATGGTTACCCAAGGCGCGAGATGTGGATGCGTACTTCCTCGGGCCCAAGGCTTTTATGAGAGTCATCAAGCGCCAGCTCAAAATCGCCGGCGTGCCGGAGAAGCAAAGCCGCTTCGAATTTTTTGGTCCGGCTTCTGCCTTGGAATGAGGTGCGACAAATAGTCGCGCTCTTCTATATATAGAAGAGGGGCTCCCGTGGAATGCGTTTCCTCAAGCATGGCTGCGACCGATAGGCAAAATGTGCTCCGTTTGTTTCTGTAGGAGCTGCCGAAGGCTGCGATAGCGTACTGCCTGACACACCGCTATCGCAGCCTTCGGCAGCTCCTACGGGGATGGCTCGATGCTACCTGCTGCGACAAATAGCCGCATCTTTCTATATATAGAAGGATGCGGTTTCTCCCGATTTGGTCCTTGAATGGAGATCCGTTTTCTGTAGGAGCTGCCGAAGGCTGGGATAGCGTACTGCCTGACACACCGCTATCGCAGCCTACGGTAGCTCCTGCAGGGATGGCCCGATGCTACCTGCTGCGACAAATAGCCGCATCCTTCTATATATAGAAGGATATGGTTCGTCCTGCGCAATGCAGTTACTCATGCACTGAACGGGTGCAGCCAACACCATCGGGCGGCCAAATATGCCCATATGGCGGGTACAGGCTTGAGTTGTCCTGCAGGGACCACGATTATCGCGAGCGATCAGGGCGTTGTGCCTTTACAATCCGGTGTCTGCCCTTTGGGTGCTGGTTTCAAGTCCTGCGGCATTGATCGAACGGTCCTAATGGACACCCTTTCGAAAGGTAAGTGAATGAGCGACAACATGTTGTACCTAAAACGCGAGAAGCGCTTTCTGGTTCTGCTGGGTGTTATCTGCCTGGCGCTGATCGGCGGGGCGCTGTACATGCAGATCGTATTGGGCGAGGCGCCTTGCCCGCTGTGCATCCTGCAACGCTATGCGCTCCTGTTCATCGCCATCTTCGCCTTCATCGGCGCGGCCATGCCGGGCCGCCGTAGCATCACGGCAATGGAAACGCTGGTAGTGCTGAGCGCAATAGGCGGGATTATTGCGGCGGGCCGCCATGTCTACATCCTTTCGCATCCTACCGAGAGTTGTGGCATCGACGTCCTGCAACCGATTGTCGACGGCCTGCCACTGGCCTCGATGTTCCCGATCGGATTCCAGGTCGGCGGGTTCTGCACGACCCCTTATCCGCCAGTCCTCGGATTGTCCCTCGCGCAGTGGGCTCTGGTGGCGTTCGTTTTGACCGTCGTACTGGTGCCGATCGGCATCATTCGTAACCGTCGGAAATACCGCGGGCTACAGGGCCTGTAAGGAAAAAATGCCCCTTCGGAAAGGGGCATTTTTTGTGAAAAATTCGTGAGCTGTTTGCCGACTTTTACAGATCCTGATACAAACTGTTGCTAAAAAAAACATAGTCATTAAATTTCTAGATATCTACAATCCCCGCACTTGCCGCGTTGGCTTACCTGGCGCTGAGCATTTTCGAGGTCAAAAAGCGCCTTTTGCGCAGGCTGTGCCGTAGTGCCAGTCGGACTCTGAAGTACCATGAATGCCCGCACCAAAGGGAGTTGGCCCGTATTCCGGGCGTGATGCCACGCATTCAAACAAGAAATTAAAGATAAATATGGATTTGTCGTTACGCTATGCAAGCGTCGTGACAGGCTTTGTTCAATCCAAAAAATATGCCAACACAGGCAGGTTTCGGTGTTGGCGGTCGAAAACCAATTGCACCCGCAAGCTGCTTTTGCTTTTAGAGGTCGTGAGATGAGTAAAAAAAGGTACCCCAGGTTTTTTGGCTTCTTGGCCCTTTTCAGCATGCTTTTGCTCAGTGGTTGCGAGGGCGTGCCTCTGCTCGATCCTAAAGGGCAAATAGGGCTCGACCAGCGCAACCTGATTATCACCGCAACGCTGTTGATGTTGATCGTGGTGATTCCTGTCATTTTCCTGACAATCATCTTCGCCTGGAAATATCGTGCCACCAACAAGGGTGCCACTTACACGCCTGAATGGTCGCACTCCACCAAGATCGAGGCCGCAGTCTGGGGCATTCCGCTGGTCCTGTTGGTGTTTCTGGGCTACATCACTTACAAGTCTACCCACGCATTGGACCCGTATCGTCCAATCGAGTCCGATGTGCCGCCGATTACCATCGAGGTGGTTTCGCTGGACTGGAAGTGGGTGTTCATCTACCCGGAACAAGGCATCGCAACGGTCAACAAGATCGTTTTCCCAGCCAATACTCCGGTCAATTTCAAGATTACCTCTGATTCGGTGATGAACTCGTTCTTCATTCCGGGTCTGGGCGGCCAGGTTTATGCCATGGCTGGCATGCTGACCAAGCTACACTTGATCTCTAACGAAAATCACGAATACGACGGTATCTCCGCCAACTACAGCGGCGCAGGTTTTACCGGCATGAAGTTCAAGGCAATTGCAACGTCCAAGGCTGATTTCGACGCCTGGGTCGCCGAAGTCAAGAGTTCACCTAAAAAGCTTGAGACGTCTGAATACGCTGCATTGCTCAAGCCGAGCGAGCGTAACCCGGTCGAACTCTTCTCCTCGGTCACTCCGAACCTGTTCAATGCCATCATCGATAAATATGAAGGTATGAAACCAGGCAAGGTGAACCCTCACGAGCAGGAAGGTACTGCTCGCGAGTCGGACGCCAATGTGGGTGAGAAAGTGATGGACATGGGTAAGGGTAAGCATTCAGCTGCTGGGGCAGAGGAGTAAACGATGTTTGGTAAATTAAGTCTGGACGCGATCCCGTATCACGAGCCAATTGTCATGATCACCCTCGCGATGATCGCGCTGGGTGGCATTGCGTTGGTCGCGGCGATCAGCTACTTCAAGAAGTGGACCTACTTGTGGAGTGAATGGCTGACGTCAGTCGACCACAAGAAAATCGGTGTCATGTACATCATCGTTGCCATGGTCATGCTGTTGCGCGGTTTCGCCGACGCCGTGATGATGCGTACCCAGCTGGCTTTGGCCCAGAATGGTGCCGAAGGCTATCTGCCGCCTGAGCACTATGACCAGATCTTCACCGCTCACGGTGTGATCATGATCATCTTCATGGCGATGCCATTCTTCACCGGCCTGATGAACATCGTCGTGCCGTTGCAGATCGGTGCCCGTGACGTTGCCTTCCCGTTCCTGAACTCCCTGAGCTTCTGGCTCCTGGTGTCCGGCGTACTGTTGGTCAACATCTCCCTGGGTGTCGGCGAGTTCGCCAAAACCGGTTGGGTTGCTTACCCGCCATTGTCCGGGCTTGCTTACAGTCCTGGAGTGGGGGTCGACTACTACATCTGGGCGCTACAGCTATCGGGACTCGGGACGACGTTAACGGGGGTCAACTTCCTTGTCACCGTGCTGAAAATGCGCGCGCCTGGCATGAAGTTGATGGAGATGCCGATCTTCACCTGGACCTGCACCTTCGCTAACATCCTGATCGTTGCTTCGTTCCCGATCCTGACCGCCACACTGGCCGCCCTGACTCTGGACCGTTACCTGGACTTCCACATTTTCACGAACGAGTTGGGTGGTAACCCAATGATGTACGTGAACCTGTTCTGGGCCTGGGGTCACCCTGAAGTGTACATTCTGGTATTGCCTGCCTTCGGTGTGTTCTCCGAAGTCATCTCTACCTTTACCGGCAAGCGCCTGTTCGGCCACAAGTCCATGATCTACGCCAGCGGCGGTATCACCGTCCTCGGCTTCATGGTCTGGCTGCACCACTTCTTCACCATGGGTTCTGGCGCCAGCGTCAACGCCTTCTTCGGTCTGGCAACGATGCTGATTGCGCTGCCGACGGGTGTGAAGCTGTTCAACTGGCTGTTCACCATTTACCAGGGCCGTCTGCGCTTCACCGCGCCAGTGCTCTGGACCCTGGGCTTCATGATCACCTTCTCGATCGGCGGTATGACCGGCGTTCTGTTGGCGATCCCGGGTGCTGACTTCGTGCTGCACAACAGCCTGTTCGTAATCGCTCACTTCCACAACGTCATCATCGGCGGTGCGGTATTCGGTTACATCGCTGGCTTCGCGTTCTGGTTCCCTAAAGCGTTCGGCTTCAAGCTGAACGAGAAGTGGGGCAAGGCTGCGTTCTACTTCTGGTTCGTCGGTTTCTTCGTCGCGTTCATGCCGCTGTACTTCCTGGGCTTCCTGGGTATGACTCGTCGTCTGAACGCTACTGATAACCCGGCCTGGAACCTGTACCTGGACATCGCCTGGTTCGGTGCAATGCTGATTGCCGTTGGTATCGCATGCCAGCTGATCCAGATCTTCGTAAGTATCCGTGACCGCAACAAGCCAGAGAATCTTGATCTGACTGGCGACCCATGGAATGGCCACACGCTGGAATGGTCGACGTCTTCGCCGCCACCGTTCTACAACTTCGCTGAACTGCCTAAAGCCGACGAGCTGGATGCATTCACCGCGGCCAAGCGTGACGGCACGGCTTACAAAGTACCTGCTCACTATTCGGCGATTCACATGCCGAACAACACTGCGACTGGCCTGGTAATGGGTCTGCTGTTGACAGTGTTCGGTTTTGCCATGATCTGGCACATCTGGTGGTTGGCTATCGCCAGCCTGGCGGCGACCGTCGTGTCGTTCGTCATCCACGCTGCACGTGACGATCAAGGCTATATGGTGCCCGCTGAAGAAGTGGCGCGTATCGAAGGTGAGCAGCACAAGGTCCTCGTGGCTCAGGGTGCATACACGCCTGGCAAATCCACACTGGAACAGGTTTAAACATGTCGAACTTAGTATTGAATCCAGGAGACGCCCACGGTCACGACGACCATGGGCATGATCACCACGATGCGGGGCCAATGACCGTCTACGGTTTCTGGCTCTACCTGATGACCGACTGCGTGTTGTTCGCATCCTTCTTCGCGATCTACGCGGTGTTGGTAAACAACGTTGCAGGCGGTCCTTCGGGACACGACATTTTCGAACTGCCATTCGTGGCCGTCGAAACCGCGTTCCTGTTGTTCAGTAGTATTACCTACGGCTTCGCGATGCTGGCCGTTCACAAGGGCAAGCAGAGTCAGGTCCTGGGCTGGTTGGCCCTGACCTTCCTGTTCGGTGCTGGCTTCATCGCGATGGAAATCTACGAATTCCATCACCTGATCGTCGAAGGCTACGGCCCTAGCCGCAGCGGCTTCCTGTCTGGCTTCTTCGCACTGGTAGGCCTGCACGGTCTGCACGTGACCAGCGGCCTGATCTGGATGGGCATCATGATGTATCAGGTCAAGACTCGTGGCCTGACGTCGACCAACGCTACCCGTCTGAGCTGCCTGAGTCTGTTCTGGCACTTCCTGGACGTGGTGTGGATTTGCGTCTTCACCGTTGTTTATCTGATGGGGACTTTGTAAATGGCTAACGCACACGCGCATACCTCTGCTGACGACCATAGCCATGGTGTGAAGGACTATGTGATTGGCTTCGTTCTGTCCGTGATCCTCACCGCGATTCCGTTCGGCATTGTGATGTACCCGGTCATGTCCAAGTCAGCGACGCTGATAACGATCCTGTTGTTTGCTGTGGTGCAGGTTCTGGTTCACCTGCGTTACTTCCTGCACCTTGATCGTTCGGTTGCTCAGCGCAATAACGTGTTCGCCTTCGCGTTCACTACGATGGTCATCGTGCTGCTGGTCGGCCTCTCGTTGTGGATCATGTTCAGCATCCACACCGTCATGATGGCTAAATGAGGTAACCCTGATGTCCCTTAAGCACTTTATCCAAATCACCAAGCCGGGGATCATTTTCGGTAACGTGCTTTCGGTGGCAGGTGGCTTTTTTCTGGCCTCCAAAGGGCAAATTGACTTCGGCATGTTCCTGGCCGCAGTCATAGGCACCTCATTGGTCGTGGCATCCGGTTGTGTATTCAACAACTGCATCGATCGTGACATTGACCAGAAGATGGAGCGCACCAAGAACCGTGTGCTGGTACAAGGCCTGGTCTCTCTGAGACTGGCCTTGCTCTACGCGACGATTCTCGGTGTCGGCGGGGTTGGTTTGCTGTACACCAAGACCAACCCGCTCGCAGCGATGCTCGCAGTGATCGGCTTCGTGATTTACGTCGGCTTCTACAGCCTGTATTTCAAACGCAAGTCGGTACACGGCACACTGATCGGTAGCTTGTCGGGGGCCATGCCTCCGGTAATCGGTTACTGCGCAGTGAGCAACAGCTTCGACTTTGCGGCATTGACCCTGCTGGTGATGTTCAGCCTCTGGCAGATGCCGCATTCCTATGCCATCGCGATTTTCCGTTTCAATGACTACCTGGCTGCGAAGATTCCGGTTCTACCGGTTGAGCGCGGTATCAAGGTCGCCAAGCGGCATATCCTGCTCTACATCCTGGCGTTCCTGGTGACCACCTTGATGTTGACCTTCGGCGGTTACGCCGGACTCAACTATCTGGCGGTTGCAGCGGGCATGGGCATGTACTGGCTGTATATGGCCTGGAAAGGCTACAAGGCAGTCGATGACACTGTCTGGGCCCGCAAGCTGTTCGTGTTCTCCATCTTCACCATCAGCGCTTTGAGCTTCATGATGTCGGTGGACTTTCAGGTAACCAAAGATCTGCTGGTGACTTACGCCTTCTGATCCACAGTTAGTCTGAAAACAGAAAACCCCGTTGCTCGTTTGAGCAGCGGGGTTTTTTATTTCTGGCGTTTCACCTCTCACTCAATTCTCAAACCAAAACTCATACTTCCCCGTTGGCTGCTCCAGCGCATAAGCCTGCATCACCTCCCTGAGCGTTCGCGCCGATGGCTCGTCGGTCGCGTAAAACGCAACGTGGTTGAACGCAGTAGCGATCTTGGGGATGTGCATCTGCAGTTCGCCGACCTTGATCCAGTTGTCCGGGCGCTCGGGGAACCACTCTTCGTAAACGAATGCATAGTGGACGTTCTTGCGATCCATCAAATCCTTGATCCATTGCGGACCGCTTTCGGATTTGCGCAGCTTCAGCGCTTCAAGGTTGCCAAGGCCCCAAAGGTCCAGCACGTATTGCCTGGAGTTCAGCGCCACCAGCCCAAGGTCGTTGACGGCAACGGGCGCGTTGAGCCGCTGGGCGATCTGTGACATTGGATATTGCTGGTTATAGACCGCTGCTGACGCCAGCGGTGTGCTCAGAGTGGTGTACACCAGTTGCGCGAACGCCAGTGGCAGCAAGCCGAAGATGATCGCAGTAGTGCGCGCCTTGAGATGGGTCAGGCACAGGTGCAGGAAAAACACCCCGAGGAATGTCAGCCAATAGATTTCATAGCGTCCGAACCAGCCATTCTTGCCAAACAGCGTGTGCAGCGCGGTTACTGTAATCAGCAGCATGACCAGCAGTTTGCGGTTCGGCATGAAGGCACACATGACCAGCATTGCGAGAATGATCCAGCCATACTTTTCAAACTGGCCAATGGCATTCATGACGATGGACGACAGCCCGGTCGTGTCCGATTTGGCGATGACCGAGGAGGGCAGGTAGCCAACGCCCAAGCGCGCCAGAAACAGAGAGAACAGCGCCACGGCGCTCACCAGTGCCACCCCCCAGACCAGCGGCCTCAGACGCTCACCCTTGCACAGCAAATAGAGCAACACCGGAAGAGATACCGCCAGCCCTTCGTAACGCACCAATGGCAATAGCAGGATGGCCAGATAGACGCCATTGCTCGTGACCTGTTCGCCATAAAACTCTTTTTGCAGCACGCCCACTGCAATCAACGCCACCAGATAAATCTGCAGGCAGTGTTCCATGCCGTTGAAAATCAACCCGTAGAAGTTGGTCGCGAGAAACCAGCCGCCCAGAATGAAAAACCGATGGGCGAAGCTTGCGTCCGGCAGCAGTCGGTTGAAAAGCGAGCAGGTCAGAAAAGAGAAGCCAATGTTCAGGAGCAGCGGCACCCACAGCATCAAGCCGCCGAGAGGGGTAAACGGCGCCAGTAGAAATGGCCAGAGGATGCTCGACGACGGAGCGGAGTATTCGCCGGGGTTGATGCCGTAATGACCGCTGAAGATGCGCCTGGCCAGATCGATATGGATATACGGATCGTCCAGGGTATACATCAACGTGCCGCCGTTGATGACCAGTACGGCCAGCACTAGCAGCGTGACCGGGAGACAAAACAGCAACAACATCAGGCGGCGATCATGGGTTTTTGCGATAGAGCAGGTTGCTGCGTTGATGCCTGTATCCATGGCGATCTGCTCATCAAAGAAGGCGAAGGAGTCCTGTTTGTCTTACACAGGCTCAGCCTAACCCAGCGCCACTTGATGTCAAATTAATGGCCTCAATCGCGTCCTGTTCGATGAGGTGTTTATCACGCGTCAAAATAACAACTTGAGGTATGACGAGGCTGCTGGTACGCGTGCGACCGACAGCCAGCGTCATCAATCCGGTTACTTGGCGAACAACTGACCGATGTCCTTGAAGGCCTTGAACTCCAGCGCGTTGCCGCACGGGTCGAAGAAGAACATGGTGGCTTGCTCACCGACTTCGCCTTTGAAGCGCACGTAAGGTTCGATCACAAACTTGATGCTCTGCGAACGCAGGCGCTCGGCCAGGATCTCCCAGTCTTCCCAGCTCAACACCACGCCAAAATGCGGTACGGGCACGTCGTGGCCGTCCACGACGTTAGTGCCTGCCGATTCTTGCGAGGCAGTTTTCGGGTGCTCGTGAATCACCAGTTGATGACCATAGAAATCGTAATCGACCCAATGATCGCTGGAGCGGCCTTCGGTGAAGCCGAAAATATGAGTGTAGAAATGGCGGGCGGCGGCCAGGTCGTGGACGGGAATAGCGAGATGGAAAGGGGCGAGGCTCACGGTGGTCATCCTTTTTTTATGAAGCAAAGGTTTGAGAAGATGATTTATTTTAGATAAGAATAAATTTATACAAAGCGGATATATTGACTGCTCAGCTCAAATAAAATCGATCAATCGGACGGCCAATGCTGCGTGAACTGAAGACCTTTATTGCCGTTGCCCGCTATGGCACCTTCGCCGCCGCGGGCATGCATATCGGGTTGACGCAGTCAGCCGTCAGCTCGCAGATCAAGAATCTCGAACAGGCACTGGGCGTGCGTTTGTTTGACCGCACCGGGCGTCAGGCGATTCTCAATGCCGCCGGTGTTCGCGCACTGCCCCTGGCGCAGGAAATGTTCGAGCTGTTCAACCGCATGTCGACGCCGGTGAACCCGGACGAGTACCGCGGCGAGATGAAGATCGGTGCGATTGCCAGCGCACAAACCGGGTTCATGCCCCAGGCGTTGTTAAGGCTGAGACGTCGCGCACCGGCCGTCGAAGCCAAACTGGTGCCCGGCGTGTCGCTCAACCTGCTGAGTCAACTGGACGCGGGTGAGCTGGACGTGGCCATCCTGATCAAACCGCCTTTCGAATTACCCAAAGAGCTGCATGTGCAGGTATTGGAGACCGAACCCTTTGTGTTGATTGTGCCGCTGGATGTCGATGAGTCCGATCCACTCAAACTGTTGGCCGGGCAGCCGCATGTGCGCTATGACCGCGCTTCGTTCGGTGGACGTCAGGTCACCCGGTTTTTGCGTGAGCAGCAGATCGAGGTGCATGTCGCGCTGGAACTGGACGAGCTGGACGCCATCGTCAAGTTCGTCGAAAGCGGCCTGGGTATTTCCCTGATACCTCAGGCCGGACTCTGGCTGGAGCGCGACGCCAGAGTGCGAGTCATCAGCCTGGGTGATCTGACGTTTCATCGCGAAGTGGTGTTGATGATGCGCCGCAGCCAGCGCGATCTGCCGCTGCACAAGCTGTTTACCGATTGCCTGGCGCCTGACGCCGCTGGAGAGACTTCATCTGATTGAAGGTGTATCAAGGTTTATGCGTATTTCAGGCCGCAAGCCGCGGATGATCTGGCAGAATAAGGTCATGGCCTGATTCGTCCAGGCAGCCGCTAAATGAAAGAGGGCGTTATGAGTCACGACAGCATCAATTGGGACACTCTGGGTTTCGACTACATCAAAACTGATATGCGCTACCTCTCTCACTGGCGCGATGGCGCATGGGACGAAGGCACGCTGACCGAAGACAACGTGCTGCACATCAGCGAAGGCTCCACCGCGCTGCACTACGGCCAGCAGTGTTTCGAAGGCCTCAAGGCTTATCGTTGCAAGGACGGCTCGATCAACCTGTTCCGCCCTGACCAGAACGCCCTGCGCATGCAGCGCAGCTGTGGTCGCCTGTTGATGCCGCAAGTGCCGACTGACGTATTCATCGAGGCCTGCAAAAAAGTCGTCGCCGCCAACGAACGTTTCATCCCGCCTTACGGTTCTGGCGGCGCGCTGTACCTGCGTCCCTTCGTCATTGGCGTGGGTGACAACATCGGCGTGCGTACTGCGCCCGAGTTTATTTTCTCGATCTTCTGCATTCCGGTCGGCGCCTACTTCAAAGGTGGCCTGAAGCCGAACAACTTCGTCATTTCCGGCTACGACCGCGCAGCGCCACAAGGCACAGGCGCAGCCAAGGTCGGCGGTAACTACGCCGCCAGCCTGATGCCAGGTTCGGAAGCCAAGAAACTGAGCTTCGCTGATGCCATTTATCTGGATCCGCAAACCCACACCAAGATTGAAGAAGTCGGCTCGGCCAACTTTTTCGCGATCACTCACGACGATGTGTTCGTGACGCCCAAGTCGCCTTCCGTGCTGCCGGGCATCACCCGTCTGTCGCTGATCGAACTGGCGCAGAGCCGTCTGGGCCTGAAAGTGGTTGAAGGTGACGTGTTCATCGACAAGATCGCCGACTTCAAAGAAGCCGGCGCCTGTGGCACCGCTGCGGTGATCACGCCAATCGGCGGGATTTCCTACAAGGACAAGCTGCACGTGTTCTACAGCGAAACCGAAGTCGGCCCTGTGACCCGCAAGCTCTACGCTGAGCTGACCGGCGTACAGTCCGGCGACGTTGAAGCGCCAGCAGGCTGGATCGTCAAGGTTTGATGTAAACCTGTAGGAGCTGCCGAAGGCTGCGAACGAGGCTGTGTCAGACAGACCGCTTTCGCAGCCTTCGGCAGCTCCTACAGATCTCCGTTACGTCGTGGAATCTGTCTCCTTCGCCGGCCCCAATACAATCACCAGGTGCCGCAAGTCTTCCACACTCAAACCGATGCTCTTGCCCGATGGGCTCTCGCTCACTTCACCCAGCGCATACACCGTAAAGAACTTCACCTCTTCGGCATGGCTCAGCAGTTCGCTGATGTATCGGCTGGAGCGGTAAGCTTTCATCTGCGCAGGCGACACATACAGCGTCACCAGTTTGCCCTCAAGCCGGTCGAAGAACTTGAACTTGAACCCCAGTCCGTAGCGCTCTACCAGACCGCCGCCGTACAGCACCCGACCGTTATCGCCCAACTTCGCGTACTTGATATGCCGAAAGTAGGAGCGCAGCGTCAGTTCGCCCTGGCCAGGCACCTTCAGGGTCAGCAGCTTGAAGTCATCGGCGGATAATTGCGCTTTAGCCTGGCGATAGCTGTCGACGAGACGTTCGAGGTTGTTGGTGCGGGTTTCACTGTCGCGAGGAGGCTTCGCTGCTGGAGCCTTAACGGGTGTGGGCTCGTCTGCTACCTCCACGGCAACAGCAGCAGGTTTGGCTTCTCTGGTTTTTGCTGCGCCCGGCGTCTTTATGGCGGGATCAAAGACATCGATATAGTCATCCAGCTTGCGTTTGGCCTTGCGGATGCGCGTCTGCGGTTCGGTTTCTTCGTTATCAGCGGGCGACTGGTTTTCTTCAACCTGCTCATCGATCCACTCGCAATCGGGATGATGATCGGAGTGCGGATTGGCGCGAAAGTGAGCGGACACAAATGTCGGATTGTCCTGCGGCTTCACGTCGTAACGTACGCCGGTAATCTTCGCCCCGAGTCTGCGGCAGGGCTCGGTCGAACAGAGAAACTCAAAGCGCTGCCGAGGTTCTTCCTGAGAAAAGTATTCCCGTCGCGCAGAGCTGATCGACAACTCCTCCTGAAGCTCGACACAGAACGCACGAGTGATGGTTTTGTTGGTTTTCATCTGGCAGGCCCGACAGGTCAGAAGCACGTCGTAGTGTCTTTGACATAACGGTGTCCTGCAATAGACACCAAACCGGTAGGAGCCAACTTGTAGGCGAGGCAGCGTGTCTGATATACCGCGTCAAGCCTCTCGCGAACAAGTTCGCTCCTACCGGTTTTTCGGGTTTTACTGCCCCGGCACTGCCAGCCAGTTACCCACTGCCTTCTGATACGCGCCATTGGCCTTGCTCAGATGCAGCCACTGATCGACATAACTTTTCCAGGCCATGTCGCCGCGAGGCAGCAGATAGGCTTTCTCACCGTATTGCAGAGACTGGGTCGGGTTGATCGCACACAAACCCGGCAGGCGTTTCTGTTGGTAGAGCGCTTCTGACGCTTCGGTAATCATCACATCAGCTTTTTTATCCAGCAGCTCCTGGAAGATGGTTTTGTTGTCATGGAACGCCAACTGCGCATTGGGCAAGAAGGCACGGGCGAAGGCCTCGTTGGTGCCACCGGCTGGTTCGATCACGCGCACGGAAGGCTTGTTGATCTGCTCGATGGTTTGATACAGCGCTACATCCTCGCACCGGGCCAGTGGAATCTTGCCGTCGACGTCCAGCGTGCTGCTGAAGAACACCTTCTTCTGGCGCTCCAGTGTCACGGAAATCCCACCCACGGCGATGTCGCACTTCTCGGCGACCATGTCTGGCACCAGCGTCTTCCAGGTGCTCGGCACCCATTGCACCTTCACCCCAAGGCTTTGCGCCAGTGAGCGGGCCAGCTCGATATCAATGCCCTCGTACTCGCCGTCTTCGCGCAGGAAAGAATACGGTTTGTAATAACCGGTGGTGCATACCGCCAGTTGTCCCTCTTGCAACACCTTGTCCAGATGCGACGGCAGTTCCTGTGCCTGGGCAAAACCCGACAGCCCGAAAAGCAGGGCGGCGGTAGCGCTGTGTTTCATGTTTTTCATAGGAGGAGAAGCTCGAGGGTTGGAGTGATGCTGCGGACGAAGCAAGAACGGAGCCAGTTCATGCTAAAGCTTACAAGCCAAGACCCTGTAGGAGCTCACGAGCACCGCGAGGCAGCGATAGCGGTTTACCTGATACACCGCCATCGCTGCCTCGCGGTGCTCGTGAGCTCCTACAAAAAAGCGCGGGAATTACTGCCCCGGCACCGCCAGCCAATGACTGACCACGGTCTGATACGTCCCGGTTGCCTTGCTCAGGTGCAGCCATTGATCGACATAAGCCTTCCAGGTGGTGTCGTCCCGTGGCAGCAGATAGGCCTTCTCGCCGTATTGCATGTAGCGCGTCGGGTTGATCGCACAGAGCCCCGGCATGCGTTTCTGTTGATACAGCGCCTCGGAAGAATCGGTGATCATCACGTCGGCTTTCTTATCCAGCAGCTGCTGGAAAATCGTCTTGTTGTCGTGAAACGCCAGTTGCGCCGCAGGCAGATGGGCGCGCACAAACGCTTCATTGGTGCCACCGGCTGGCTCGATCAGGCGCACGGAGGGCTTGTTGATCTGCTCGATGGTTTGATACAGCGCCTGATCCTCACAGCGGGTCAACGGGATCTTGCCGTCAACGTCCAGCGTGTTGCTGAAGAACGCCTTCTTCTGGCGTTCCAGAGTCACCGAAACGCCACCCATGGTCACGTCGCATTTACCGGCCAGCATGTCCGGCATCAGAGTTTTCCAGGTCGTCGGCACCCACTGCACCTTCACCCCAAGGCTTTGCGCCAGCGAACGGGCCATTTCAATGTCGATCCCTTCATATTCGCCATCCTCGCGCAGGAAGGTATAGGGCTTGTAATCCCCCGTGGTGCAGACAGCCAGCTCACCTGACTGCAAAACCTTGTCCAGATGCGAGCCTGATTCCTGTGCCAGGGCGAGACTGGAGAAACCGAGCAACAGGGTAGTGGAGAGGTAAAGTTTCTTATTATTCATGACGGGCAGAACTCGAAAATTTAAGTAATGAGGCGGCCGTAATCCTGCCTGACAATGTTCAGCGATGCCATCGTTCGCGATGCCGGGTAGGAGGTAACTTGTTGCCGAGAGTTTGCCGCGGTGGTCCTGCTCAGACGTCTCTCGCGAACAAGTTCGCTTCTACCGTGTGGCGCGATGCCGTGTTGGTCCTGCTCAGACGCCTCTCGCGAACAAGTTCGCTCCTACCGTGTGGCGCGATGCCGTGTTGGTCCTGCTCAGACGCCTCTCGCGAACAAGTTCGCTCCTACCGTGCGGCGCGGTGCCGTGTTGGTCCTGCTCAGACGCCTCTCGCGAACAAGTTCGCTCCTACCGTGTGGCGCGATGCCGTGTTGGTCTTGCTCTGACGCCTCTCGCGAACAAGTTCGCTCCTACCGTGCGGCGCGGTGTCGGGTAGGAGGTAACTTGTTGCCGAGAGGATTTGACGCGGTGGTTCCTGTCTTGCGGTTCACGACGCACCAGCTCAGTGCAATCTGGCGCATAAACAGTGCATTCTCTGATTATGCGTGCGTGATATACGCATATTCATCTATTTAACGCGCACATCGATCCTTTATTGGGTAATCTGTGCGCGCTTTGGCTGGCGCTGCTCAGCCTGCCAATCATTCATCCGCACATCTTCAAAGAGTTCGTCATGACCCAAATCGCCGCCACTCAAACCGTCAAGCATTCCGTTTTCGAAGACATATTTGCGATCGTCATTGGCACGTTGATGGTGTCCTTTGGGGTGATGATGCTGCGTCAGGTCGGCGGTGTGACTGGTAGCAGTGCCGGGATCGCCTTTCTGATCAGCTACGCGACCCACTTGTCATTCGGGGTGGCCTTTTTCCTGATCAACCTGCCGTTTTATTATCTGGCCATCCGCCGCATGGGCTGGGCTTTCACCATCAAGACCTTCTGCTCGGTAGCGCTGGTGTCGATCTTCTCCGAGCTGCACGCGCGGTTCATCCACATCGACCAATTGCAGCCGATCTACGCGGCGCTGTTCGGCAATATCATGATGGGCCTGGGGTTCATCGTTCTGTTCCGGCACAAGGCGAGCTTGGGCGGTATCAATATTCTTGCGCTGTACCTGCAAGACCGCATCGGTCTGCGCGCGGGCAAGTTGCAGATGGTAGTGGACGTACTCGTGGTGCTGGGCTCGCTGTACCTTGTCAGCCTGCCGATACTGCTGGCATCCATCGCCGGTGCCATCGTGCTCAACCTGATCATCGCGGTGAATCATCGGCCGCATCGTTATACCGCGTAATGCCCTTTTCGGGAGGCAGAAAAAACAAGAGCAAGCCCTGGTGAGGGGCCTGCTCTTTTTTTCGCGGTGTTTCACTGGTTGTTACTCTGGGGGTAGTTACTCTGGGTAGCTACTCTGGCTATTTATCTGACCGATAGCTGATTGCCGCATAACTACTGGTTGAATGCGACTGAAGTTCTCGGGTCAGTTGCCCAAGAGTTCGCAGACTCTTCAAGGTCTGGTTCACCTGAAAGCCACGTTTGAGAATTACTGCCTGCTGATCAAAACGTTTTAGCGTTGAGTCAAATACGGCGGGTGCAGCCTCAAGTGACTCCAGATCCTGTCGGTGCGAATGTCCAGTTAAAGCCATGGTTACCTCCTTTTCAGTTCGGGGTTTGCGTCAGCGTTTGTTCAAACGATCAAGCGTCTTTGCCTTGTACAAAACCTGAGCCCAGATCCGCTGCAGTTATCGGGTTGGACTCCGGATCGGACATGGTTCGGGTTTTCATATTCAGCAGCACGTCTTCATCTTCATCTGACAACACGACCGATGCGCTACCGTCGCCACCATCAACCGCAGGCTCTGGCGATTCAACGTATTCCCAATCTTCACCCTCATTCCATGGACCGCGCACATCAGGCCCGCCAGTGGACAAGTTGAAGTACACATTGGTGAACTCAGGCATGCCAGGCAACTTGCCTTGCGGGAAGTTTGGCTGGATGGAGTGCAGCGCTTTTTCGAACGATTTCTGGTGAGCAATTTCCCGGGTCATCAGGAAGCCCAGGGCTTCTTTGACACCTGGATCGTCAGTCACATTCATCAGGCGCTCATAGACAATCTTGGCCCGTGCTTCCGCAGCGATGTTGGAACGGAAGTCTGCCGTCGGTTCGCCGATGGTGTCGACATAAGCGGCAGTCCATGGCACGCCGGCCGAGTTGGTCAGTGGAGCACCGCCGCCATACAACAGGCTGGTGATGTGCGAATCGTTACCGGCGCCATTGATAGCCCGATAAAGCTCGCCTTCTTCTTGTACGCCTTCAGCCAATTGACCTTTGCCGCCACGGTTAAGCATGCAGATAATCGAGCCAATGATTTCCAGGTGGCTCAGCTCTTCGGTGGCGATGTCCATCAACAAGTCTTTACGGCCTGGATCTTCTTCAGCCAGGGCTTGAGTGAAGTAGCGCGCTGCTGCGGCCAATTCACCCTGAGCCCCGCCAAATTGCTCCAGCAAAAGATTCGCCAAGCCTGGGTTTGGTCTTGCCACGCGCACGGTGTATTGCAAACGTCGGTTATGTAAAAACATGGAATGATTCCTCAACTTTATCTTGGCCAAAACGGCTGTGTGGTCATCTTTGTGGCCACAGGAAAGAGAGCAATTGAAAAGAAGTACCGTTCCAGAAAGTTGACCAGCGGTATTAAAATTTTAGAACTTGCAAGTTGATAGACTCGACTGAGTGTGTATCGTCGTATAAATGCACTGTTTTGGATGGTTGGTCTTTGTTGAGTAGCTATTAGCCATGCTGTAAGTACTTACAAGGCACAGACTGAACCCAGTCGACGTGGGACCGGCTTTAGCCGGGAAGGCTGCGTTGCTGACGATGAAAATGTGTCGACTGTACTGGCCTATTCCCGGCTAAAGCCGGTCCCACGGCGATGAACGGGCGCAGGAACCTTGGTGGCGACGATAGATTTTGCATTTAGGCCATTTATCGAAGCCTACGCTAACGCCTACATATTGATTGGTTCTATTGCGGAAACTTCTTACGCCATTTGAGGTACTGTCTTATTGCTATATTTTTCTTTTAAAACCTTACCTTATAAGCACTTGCGAGGTGAAAAGCATGTAGCTAGTCTCCGCTCCGTTGCTCAAAACAAGCGACCGGATTTAGCGATCCGAATCTCAATAAAACATATCTCCTGCGGAATTTTTCAGGTGTTCATCTACGCTTGAAACATACGTTATGGCGGTTGTGCGTCGGAGACCTTCGGGTCTGCCGGTGCGTTTATGTTTTGTTGAGGCCGGTTCGCTAACCCTCGCACAACTGCCACCTTTACTCCGTTCAGCGGGTAAAGGATGGCAAGCCATGACCGAACGGAGTTCAACGGATGCAAGCGCTTCAACCCCAGCCAACTCGCTCAACCGATTGTTTCGAACCGCTGCTGTTCGTCCGCCATCAGCGCATGCTTCGCGCGCTGATGCTCGAAGGGCAGGGCTGGTTCTGTCTGCAGGATCTCGCACGCCTCATGGGCAAAGCACTGGACCAACGTTCCACTTACAAACTCGACCCGGACCAGTACCGTAATGCCTGGCTGCTGGCCAGCGCTCAATGGAGCAAACAGATACTGATCAGCGAATCCGGTGCCTACGCCATGCTGGTTCACCACTATGTGCCGGAAAACCGTGCCTTGCGCCGCTGGCTGACCCACGAAGTCATGCCCCTCCTGCGTGAGGCTCCACACACCCAACAACCCAGCCTCAGCATGATGCAGTGGCCCGGCAAAAGTCTGTGTCTGCTGCAATGGGAAAACGAACAGTGGATCAAACTGCGCGACATGCCGGACGTGCTGCCCGCACCTCAAGCATGGGAAAAGCCATGGTGGCGCAAAGCGCTGGACATGACTCGTCAGTAACCCGACATACGTCCAGACGCTTGATGAAACCCGTATTCAAAAGCCGTGATTAGCCCCGTTCAGCCCACAAAAAAACAGCCACACTGGATCCAGTTTTCTTTTTTTATAGTTAATTCAGACTTATACAGCCAGCTATCGGCAAACGAGTTTATTTTGCTGGAAACCTCGTTCTAGAGCCTCAAGTCTTCGCGCTGTCAGCCGTTATCAAACGTAGACATTTACGCGTAATCAATATCGATTGCTGCTTGCCTGCCTCTGATAAAAAACGTGTGCGGAGTTACTGCTTTATGATTTTCAACAAACGATTGAAGCAGGAGTTGTTAACGATAAGCGAAAAGCTTTCGTCCATGGAGCAGGTACGCGACAGTCTTGAAATTGAAATGCTGTCCATCAACCTTGATGAGCGCGGCAAGATCGAGTCGGTCAACCGCAAATTCGAACAGGAAATGGGCTACACCAGCAGCGAGTTGGTCGGCCGCTCGCTGCTGGAAATGGTGCCCAAATACGCTCAGAGCACTGACCACTTTTCGCGCATGAGCAAAGCGATTCAGCAAGGCAAGCATTGGGCTGGGGCGCTGCAGATTTTCCGTGGTGACCAGAGGGAAGCCTGGTTGCGGGTGATTGTTCAGCCGGTGATCAACAGCAGTGGCAAGGTCACGCAATTCTCTGTGTACGCCAGTGACCTGACGCGCACGATTGAGGCCTCCCGCGAGCATGAAAACCTGATCGAAGCGTTGCAGCGCTCCACCGCCGTGATTGAGTTCGATCTGGACGGTAACGTGCTCGCCGCCAACCAGCGCTTTCTGGATTCCATGGGCTACTCGCTGTCGCAAGTGGTCGGCAAGCACCACAGTATTTTCTGCGAAGCGCAGGAAGCCAGCTCCCCGCAGTACCAGGTGTTCTGGGACAAACTGCGCCGTGGCGAGTTTGTGGTCGATCGCTTCAAACGTATTGACAGCCGCGGCCATTCCGTCTGGCTGGAGGCGTCCTACAACCCGATCACAGATGCTCACCGTCGTCTCTACAAAGTTGTGAAATTCGCCACTGTCATCACCGAGCAAGTCGAGCGAGAGGAGGCTGTCTCCGAAGCTGCAAGAATTGCCTTCACGATTTCGAAGCACACCGACGAAACTGCGCGTAAAGGCAGCGTCGTGGTCAAGGAAACCGTCGAGGTCATGCGCGCCCTGGCTTCTCAAATGGAGCTGGCGGTAGATGGCATCGGCGCACTCGACAAGCAATCGCAAATCATCGGCTCGATCATCACCGCGATCAGCAGCATTGCCGATCAGACCAATCTGTTGGCCCTCAACGCCGCCATCGAAGCCGCCCGCGCCGGTGAGCAAGGTCGAGGCTTCGCCGTCGTCGCCGACGAAGTCCGCCAACTCGCCTCCCGCACCAGCAAAGCCACCGCCGAAATCGTCGACGTTGTGCAGAAAAACCAGGCACTCGCCGAGCAAGCAGTAGGCGTCATCGAGCACGGCAAAAAACAGGCTGAACAAGGCCTGGAACTGTCAGGTCAGGCGGGCAAAGTCATCATCGAAATTCAGGATGGGGCCCAGCAGGTTGTGAACGCAGTGGGGCAGTTTGCGAATCAGGTTTCGGGTTGATTGATCAGCTAAGCCTGGGTTAAACCGGGCTTGGTTTGTTGTCCAGGATCACCACGACGCTTGAGCTAAAATGCTTTCCCTGATTGCCCGCAATCCCGTAGGACCGGCTTTAGCCGGGAGTGGGCCGTGGCAATCACTAAGCGTTGTCATCAGAAATGATCGCCCGTATCAACCCCACGTCCTCTTCATCACGCCGACACCAGGCTTCCTCAACCCGGAGGAATAGTACCCAGCACACCCACGCCGATTGCTACCAATAAAAAAATCGCCATGTAGATCGTTAGCTTGCCCATAAGGCCTCCCGATGATGGGTGATGCAGCACGTCCGGAATCACGTTGAGAACGAACCGATCAGCTAAGAGCTTTCGGCTGCCGGGTAGCTTTATTATCGGGGCGAGGGTGTTTGCAATACAGATTCAGATGGGGAAGAAAAATACGGATCAGATGGGTGTATAGCGGAGCAGACGATAAGGTTTTTTGCAGCGAAAACAGCTAATGTTGAGCGTTATCGGCCAACGAGCACTGGGGCTATGGAGCTGCTCAAAGCCAGTAGGGCGTATGTCGGTAAAATTTGAGTCTTAAATGATGAGCTTTTCTGCATGCGTCATTGCTTCAAGACGCTGCCCATCATAGTACTCAGTGTCATCAGGCTCTTGGCATTCCTGACGACGTCGCGCCTCCTTAAGCACCTCTGGCACAGCCACACGCTGATTAAGAAAGGTCGCGATCATCAGGTCTGAAAGTGCATGCAGCGGAACGTCCCACGCATCTTTGCAGCGCTGCGTCAGCCCGGTTGAAGCCTCGCCCGGCCAAGGTCCCAGTATCCATGTGGGAGCGGTGTCGTGGGACCGGCTTTAGCCGGGAAGAGGCCGGTAAAGCCGACATGTTTGTATTGTCAGGAATATCGCCTTCCCGGCTAAAGCCGGTCCCACGTCGTAATTCAGCTTGCAGGCCAACAAATCGCCCACAAGGGATCGCGCCCCTGGCGGCAGTAATTGATTCGTCCATGATCTTTCGACTGAGAGGGTTGGAGACTGGAGTCGCTAGCCGTTGCCTGTTGTGGGTAGCGAAAGTGTTCTGACGGCCAGGATAAATTCGTTAAACCTTAAAATGGCCTATCTGCTGCTGCAGGACGTCCCCCAGGGTTGCCAAGTCATTACTTGAGCTGGCTGTTCTCTCGCAAGACAAGGCCGAGCTGTCCGCAATACTACGCACCGAAGCAACACTGCGGTTGATTTCCTCGGCTACACAACTTTGTTCTTCACCCGCCGTTGCGATTTGCCTTACCATTTGCTGGATGTTGGCAATCATCTCCACGATGGTTTCAACCGAACTTCCGGTGTTTGAAACCTGTATGACGGTTTCATCTGTCAGGCCGTGACAGACTTCCATCATGTCGGCCGCTTCTTCAGCTATTTTTTGCAGATTGGCAGTCAACGTCCCAATCTCCAGCGTTGCGCCCTGAGTCCGTTTGGCAAGCGTCCTCACCTCATCTGCTACCACCGCAAATCCTCGACCCGCATCGCCCGCTCTGGCAGCTTCGATAGCGGCGTTTAGCGCCAACAAGTTGGTTTGATCAGCGACTGACGTGATGACTTGCAACATGCTACCTATATTCAAACTCTCTTTCTTGAGTTGTGCCATGGCGGAGGCAGATTTTGACACCTCAGCCGCCAGGCGTTTTATTTGGGTGATTGCATCTTTTGCCATGGTGCCGCCGGTCTGCGCTTGAAGGTTAGCGCTGAGTGCCGCATGGGCTGCTTCTTCGGAGTTGCGCGCAACTTCAAGCGTGGTTGCCACCATTTCGTGGATCGCGGTAGCGACCTGGTCGATTTCAATTCTCTGGTTTTCTACGCCGATGCGCGTCTGCTCTGTCGCGGCTGAAAGATCCACCGCCGCCGTAGAGATCACTGTCGATGAGCTATTAACCTGACCAATGAGCAAGCTCAAGCGTGACTGCATTTCACTCAAGGAGGACAGTACACTGCCGTCCGCTGACATTTTCGCTTCTAGAATCGGCCGTAGGTCGCCGCTGGCAACACGCTGAGCAATTGTAGACAGGACAGTGGGTTCTGCACCCAGAGCACGTGATAATCCACGAACTATTAAAATAGTCAGCGCCACCCCTATGGCAATTGCTATTGCGCAGAAAATTATCAGTAAGTTGCGACTGTTTTGATAGTCTGACTGCGAACTACTGACACTAACTTGTGCAGCCTCTGAGTTAAGCTGCTTGTATCGATTGACGCTCGCTACCAGCTTTTTCAGGAGTGGCAAGCATTCGCCATTCATCATAATAATGGCTGCACTGTTATCGCCACTCATGGCCAGCCGCGTAATCTCCAAAGCGACAGGACCGTAGACTTCCTCAATACTTTCAATTTCGGCAACCGAACGCCGCGCTTCATCACCCCCAGCGGTGGGAGGCAGTGCTTTTACACCTGCTACCAGGTCTGACAAAAGGCTTTTAACTTTCTGATGCTCGGTGTTTATGGTGTCGGCCTCAGACTGGCGCTCAGTTGCAGAGGTGACCAGGACAAGATTGCGTGCTGAAATAGCACGTTGCTGCGCAGCAAGCAGCAAGTTATTCACGACGCCCATACGCTTGCTCAGGCCGTCTACGTAGCTCGAGAAGCGCAGGTTAGATTCATTTAAGCTAATGACTGATAACGCAGAGACCAGAAATAGAATCAATACCAATAAGCCGAAACTTGATACTAATTTTGTCCTTACCGACAAGGAATTTAACATGGTGATGCTCCTTTTATTTATTCTAGGGGGGTATAGTCTGGGCAGGAATATGGCGTATTGGCACTATGCGCCGCACGATGTGAAAATTCCATGTGGCAAATCAAGTTTTCTTCAGAAATATATAATTTAAAATGCAAGCAACTCAGTCGAGTTGTTCGTGTGGTGTATGAGTATTCAATCGGATGTTTACGTGTGTTTGCCGTTACCTATTTGGCCTGCAATAAAGTCCTGAATGAGGCGCTCGAAATCAGTAAGGCGTAGGGATGTACAAGCTCAAACCTTAGCGGAGCAATGTCTTTTACCCGTCTTTCCGTGCATGAGGTGCAAAGTGAATGTTAACTTAATCGACGTTTTACCTCGGGCATTATGTAGAGATGCCTTGATGCTCGCCGTTAGTTTGTTCTGCGAGTGACTGTATCGTAGGTGTCAGCGGCTTGATTGGAGGTGTGATCCCATTTGGCGCTGCGTCTTCCTTGCACCTTTGCGTTTGGAGACTGTTTACCGTTCAGTCGTATGTCGAAATCCACACAGCTACCTCGCGTCCGTCGGATGGACCAGCCCTCAAATTGAAAACCCCTTCCTTGATTCGCTATCATTCCGACGTCGCAATCCGACCACCAATGGAAAATACAGTGCTCCGTTCGAACTGGCTGCCTACGCCGCCTTAGCGCTTCGCCCCCCTCGCAATACCCTGACCGCCTTCTAGCTGCGGTTGCCTTCTGCTGCGCGTCTTTATTGGCCGTGGCAACACCACAACTCTACTGAAACAGACGCACCTGCCTTGCACAGCGCCGTCCGCGCTTTGCGTAGTGCTGCGTTTGCCATGGGTAAATCTATGTTTGAAAAAATCAAAGCCGACTGGCTATGTAACGTGCGGGCAGATGTGCTCGCGGGTCTCGTCGTTGCGTTGGCGCTCATTCCTGAGGCCATCGCTTTTTCCATCATTTCCGGCGTCGACCCCAAAGTGGGTCTGTACGCATCGTTCTGTATCTGTACCGTGATCGCCTTCGTGGGCGGTCGTCCCGCCATGATTTCTGCTGCAACAGGCGCCATGGCTTTGCTCATGGTGAATCTGGTCAAGGATCACGGTCTTCAATACTTGCTGGCCGCCACGTTGCTGTGCGGGTTGATCCAGATCCTCGCGGGTTTTCTAAAGCTGGGAGAGCTGATGCGCTTCGTATCGCGCTCCGTGGTCACCGGGTTCGTCAACGCGCTGGCCATCCTGATATTCATGGCTCAGTTGCCTGAACTGACCGACGTCACCTGGCCGGTGTACGCGATGACCGCTGGTGGTCTGGCGATCATCTATCTTTTCCCGCGCGTACCCTTGGTGGGGCGGCTGTTGCCCTCGCCACTGGTCTGCATCATCGTGTTGACGGCTATTGCGGTCTATCTCGGTCTTAACGTTCGCACCGTGGGAGATATGGGGGCTCTGCCCGACAGTCTGCCCATCTTCATGTGGCCTGAGGTGCCGCTGAACTTCGATACGTTGCTGATCATCCTGCCTTACTCAGCCGCACTGGCCGTTGTCGGACTGCTGGAATCCATGATGACGGCGACAATCGTCGATGACCTGACGGACACCACCAGCGACAAGAACCGCGAGTGCAAAGGGCAGGGCATTGCCAACGTCGCGACGGGACTTATCGGCGGCATGGCAGGCTGCGCGATGATTGGACAGTCCATGATCAACGTGAAGTCGGGCGGCCGGACTCGTTTGTCGACACTCAGCGCTGGCGTGTTACTGCTGATCATGATGCTGTTTCTGGGTGATTGGCTGGCCCGTATTCCCATGGCTGCACTGGTTGCCGTGATGATCATGGTGTCGATCAGCACCTTCAGTTGGGCGTCCATCCGCAACCTCAAACAATATCCACTTTCGACCAACATCGTCATGGTCGTTACCGTCGTAGCGGTCGTCGCGACTCACAACCTGGCTTACGGTGTCATTGCCGGGACGCTCCTGGCGGCAATGTTCTTTGCCAACAAGATTGCCTACTTTCTGGACGTCACTTCACGGCGTGATCCGCAACATAGTCACCGTACGTACTACGTGACCGGGCAAGTGTTCTTCGGCTCTGCAGATCGCTTCACCAACGCCTTCGATCTCAAGGAAACACTGGAAACATTGACCATCGACTTGCGTGACGCGCATTTCTGGGACATCACAGCAGTGGCCGCTCTGGACAAGGTGGTGCTGAAACTGCGCAAGACTGGCGCCGTGGTCGATGTCATCGGCATGAATCGGGCGACGGCCACGCTAGTGGATCGCTTCGGTGTGCACGACAAGCCGGATGGGGTTGATACGCTGATGGGGCATTAATGCCGGGTGAGGGCTGCGTTGATCGGTTTCGAACTGCTGGAGGAACTGTCTCGTGCTCTCGCGCTTGGGTTCATCGGGTTCGCGAAAGCAAGCGCGAGTCTCTGTGTGATGGAAACCGATCAAACTTGCATGGCTACTCATGGAGGGATTTACAAGCTTGTCTGGCCGTCGAAAGGGTAGACTCCCACCGATACCGCCAAGCCATCCGCCAATATCAGAAAGTGACATGAGGGTGAAACATTGCACGCAGTGACCAGATTCTTATTATGCATGCTCGTGTCAGCAGGCTTTAATGCAACCAGCGTGCTGGCTAGCTCCTATGAAGACAGCAAAAGCGAAAGCCTCTTGAATACTCACTACTTTGGCAGATTTGAAATCGCACTGCCGCGCGGATCGGAAGTCGCCGCAGACTATAAAAACTTTGACGAAAAAATAGAGTGGGTCAGCAACGAGGGAGACTCCCGTATAAATCAAGCTGTGGACCAGAAAGTAGAAGACTTGAAAAAAGGCATAGCGGTCGGCACTTTCAGTGTTTACGAGAAAACGGTCCCTCTTGACAATGGAAGCGTATTGCTCGTTTCGCGACTTAACAAGTTTTATACCTTTAACGTATACCTGCTCACTGCCAAAAATACGCTTTACCACATGATGGCAGCAAACATATCTGAACAGGGCCTGGAGGGTGGCATCGAGAAAATGCGCCTGTTAAGTAATTCCATTTACTCCCGACCGCCACACCAGGCTCCTCCGCAGGGTGGTTTTGCAATAGAGGCGGGCTACACGACGCTTGGTAGCGAAAAGTTCTTGGAGTCTGTTTACATGGGCGCGCAAATTGCGGGACATCCAGGTACCTATATCAGCTTTCTCACAAAGGCAATTTTTACTCAGGAAGACAGCTTGATAGAGCGATTTGAAAAACGTCAGTACGACGTGTCGATAGGAGAGCTTGCTAATTCCGGCAGTATCAAGACCCTCAGGAAAAGGCCTCGCCTGGTAAACGGAATTCAGGCTGAGGAAGTTGCGGTTAGCGCCCGCGTAGATGGCAAACAGTTTTATGCTTTCCAGCTAGAGTACAAAGGCACAGTAGAGTCCAACACACGGCCTTATATTGCGCTTGAACTCGGTACGCACGAGAAAGGCAGCGATTTTAAATCCGATGAAGAAGCGTTGAGATTTTGGGATCGGGTAGTTAATAGCCTGAAACCGCTGCCTTGATGAGCGTTGGCTTTTATCGCTTTGCGACCCTGGAGGTGTTGTTCATTCCAATTTCGTGGTGGCCGACCTTGCTGAAACAAGCTCACCGACCGCTCGGCAAGGGCGGTCTCGTTTCAACTTGCTCAAGGCTTACGCGGTAGGTGGTGTAAGTGTCGCCGTCTTCCAGGTAAAGGTCGCTCTGGTAATTCGAGACTGCGCCTTTGAGTTTGATGTGCAGGCCGTTGGGGACACGTTGGATTATCACGTCTTTCAAGTCAGTGTCCGAGACCAGGAAGGGCGGGGTCTTACCGAGGCGCACCTTCATCGCCTCATCATTCCTGCTGCCGCCGTTGTTGACGTAGAAACGCAGACTTTTAGGCTCATCTGAATCCCTGGCATCCTGAACGATATAGATCCGCTGTCCTGGAATGAAGTCTTGCTTCAGGACTATCTCAGAAGGAAATTCCGGTTTGTACAGGTATGTGTAGATGCAAGCGCCTACAAAACAGAGCATAAAGACGATCGTGAGATACTTTTTAACGCTGACTACAAGGGTTTGGCGGTCGGTCTTATTCATGGGTTCAGTTGTAATCGAAGGTGAAGAGTACCGAGCCTCAATGAGTTTCTGATCGGCTCCGGCGACCCTGCGTGCCAATGCTAAAACGCGAATGCAGCGAACCAGATTAATGGCCAGCTTTCAGCCTGTCCTGCTCCACCTTGCGCACGCCCTTGGCAAGCAACCAATAAAACACGATGAGCAAGGGTATGGGCTGAGCCGCTACTACCATCGCGCGTTTGATTTCTGACAGGCCATGTAGATCGTAATTCTCCAATACATTGGTCAGTACGATAATTGTCGCCAGCGACGAGAACATGTAGCACATACAGACAGCCATGATCCGAAAGAAGATTCGCCACGCCTGGGAGGGATGGTCGATATTCCTGGAGGCTCGTGAAAGCGTTGGATTCGGGACTACGACCACCAAGCCTATCATTCCAGCCACGACCTGGAACGTCACGACGCACACTAACGGTGACATGAGGGGTAACCCGCGCCGATTGATGATGCGGTAGGCAAACGATTGGCCCATCCATGAGTGTGGGTTGGAAATGCGATCAACGAATTCTCACTTACACTTCTTGCGCACTTCAGGTATGCGTCGGAAAATTTTTTCGTGTGTAGTGTACGTGACAGTCATGTGTGTACACACCCTGCGGCGCTCAGTTTTCGTGGCTATCGCCAAACCGGTGCTTTTGGGGCTCAGGGTGCCCGCTGGCCTTGGACGGATGCTGTTTGAGGGGCTTGTTACGTGCTAAATCTGCTGGGCGTTTTCAGTGTTTAAGAATGAGGGCGTCCTTGGCAGGTCACCGCTTTTTATCATCGGAAGATCCCGAATTCCACCCACAAAAAAACGGCACAATGGCCGGTTTCTTTGTATCCAAGCTGCATTGAGCAGCAGCTTGAAGTGTGTCGTGGTCCCCCGAGGGGGACTTGAATCTCCCATATAATTCGTGGCGTACAGCCAGATTACTTGTTTAGGGATACAGCTTGCTTGCGCCTATGGTCGCACAATACTGGATCAGGCCATAAGCCGTCCCTAATCCACTGTCGCTAAAATCGAGGCGATGTCGAGACCATGCAACAGATATTGATGACTATTAGAGCTGACGGGCGAATCTAGAAACTATTGGGCGTGTGCTGCGGGATTGGTTAACCAATCTCAGGCAGGGGCTGTCGCTGGAGCTGCTTCATCCGCAGCTCCTCGCGCTTGAGGGGGATCTGAAGATCGTTCTCTGACGAGCTCAGCGCGGCTCATCCTTGGCTATCGCATCCCACGCGTTTCTTCTGCAAGGCAATGTAATTTTCAAACGTGCCGTATTTTTCTGGTACTCGAATAACGGCTCCCGGCCGTAACCGGAGATTTTCGTGACTGGCCGCCAGGCTGTCGTTGTAGGCACTGCAAGCGGACCGCTTGTTCGCCGCCAGCTCATAAGCGAAACCACGGTTAAGATTGATATTGGTCACGACATCGAGCTTGCCTGCCTGCGCGTAAATCGCCCGCGACTTTTCGAAGTACTCGTTGGCCTTTTCGTACCGAGCACTATAGATCGCCGTCCGATCAAGAAAGCCGTTGGTACTGTAATGAGTTGCCCATTGGCCACCCAATGTCGGCGACATGAAAAACAAGCCATAAACACGGTACGCATCGGCAAAGCAGAGTTGATCCGCCGTGGTTTGGCAGATCGTCAACGTTTCGACAATGAGCCGCTCTGCAGGTAACGGTCTATTCTGATCGACCAAAGCATCGGCATCGGCTAGCTTTTGATGCGGATCTGAACTGGCCACAACGCCTACGGCGGAGCACCCGACAAGCGTTGATAGCAGACTGGCAAATGCAGCAAAGCGAACGACAGATACAAGCATGACGTATTCCTTTACATGGGGAGGGTGGTGGCGCGACGCTACTGTTTTGAAATCTTGCTGTCCACTGTCGGTTGGTAATGATCCCAGCAAAAGGAGGAATGATTGAGTTGCGCTGACTCCCCGGTTCTTCACCCTACTGGAAAAACCGCCGGGGACCCTGGGCGATCTTGCATAACACGGGGTCGGAAACCCGCCGGATCGTATTAGTGGGAGGCCCGCCAGCTTACTGAAATTTCAACGTTGAATTTGAAAGGATCTTGAAGCGAAAAGGCCATCCTTACCGTATCTGTAACGGTCAAGGGTTTCGTTCAGGATAGTGAACGATTGGCTTGGTCAACTCGGTAAACCAGTCAGCTAACTTGGAGTCCAGGCACTAGCGAAATCCGGCGGGTTTCCGACCTCGCGTGGAGCTGAGGTTCTCAGGGGCCCCCGACTTCTGCCGGATTCTCCTCGCTGGTGGGATTCATATGTTAGGGGGGGGGGGCAGACACCTCAGTAGTGAAGTCGCCCCGGACCGATGTGAGCCCACGGATAACTGTAAATCGCAGTGCTGCAGTCTGAATTGTTGCTGTGTATGCGGAGGGAGGGGGAGTGGGGAAGAGATAAGGTCGGTTAACAGGCTGGTCGATAATCAGGCACAAAAAAACCGGCGCAATGGCCGGTTTCTTTGTATTCAAACTGCCTTGAGCAGCAGCTTGAAGTGTGTCGTGGTGCCCCGAGGGAGAATCGAACTCCCACTTCTTTCGAAAACGGATTTTGAATCCGCCGCGTCTACCAATTCCGCCATCAGGGCTCAATGGCGGCGAAGTCTACAGACGGTATTACCGTTGGTCAATCACCTTTCATGGTCAATTTTGTCTCTTTCCGCTAAACTTCGCGGCCCTGCTAGACGAACTCGATCATGCGCGTTGCTGACTTTACTTTCGAACTCCCTGATTCCCTGATCGCTCGCCACCCTTTGGCCGAGCGCCGCAGCAGTCGTCTGTTGACCCTGGACGGGGTGACGGGCGCGCTGGGGCACGAGCATTTTTCCGATTTGCTGGAGCATGTACGCCCCGGTGACTTGATGGTGTTTAACAACACCCGAGTGATCCCGGCGCGCTTGTTCGGCCAGAAGGCGTCCGGCGGCAAGCTGGAAATTCTGGTGGAGCGGGTGCTGGACACGCACAGCGTGCTGGCCCACGTGCGGTCGAGCAAGTCGCCCAAGCCGGGGTCGATGATTGTTATCGATGGCGGTGGCGAAGCCGAGATGGTGGTGCGTCACGACACGTTGTTCGAGTTGCGCTTTAACGAGCCGGTCTTGCCGTTGTTGGAACGCGTCGGGCATATGCCGTTGCCTCCTTATATAGACAGACCCGATGACAGCGCCGACCGCGAGCGATATCAGACGGTCTATGCCCAGCGTGCCGGTGCGGTGGCTGCACCGACCGCGGGTCTGCATTTCGATCAGCCGCTGCTGGATGCCATGAAGGCCAAAGGCGTGGAGATGGCGTTTGTCACCCTGCACGTCGGCGCGGGCACGTTCCAGCCGGTGCGGGTCGAGAAGCTTGAAGACCACCACATGCACAGCGAATGGCTGGAAGTCGGCCAGGATGTGGTGGATGCGGTGGCGGCCTGTCGTGAGCGCGGCGGTCGGGTGATTGCGGTCGGTACGACCAGCGTGCGTTCGCTGGAAAGCGCCGCGCGTGACGGTGTGTTGAAGCCGTTCAGTGGCGACACCGATATCTTTATTTTTCCGGGGCGTCCCTTCCATGTGGTCGACGCCCTGGTGACCAACTTTCATTTGCCGGAGTCCACGCTGTTGATGCTGGTTTCGGCATTCGCCGGTTATCCCGAGACCATGGCTGCCTACGCGGCGGCGGTGGAGAACGGTTACCGCTTCTTTAGTTACGGTGATGCGATGTTCATCACCCGCAATCCCGCGCCGACCGCTCCCAAGGCATCGGGCCCAGAGGATCACGCATGAGCCGCACCAGTCGTATGTCTTTCGAGTTGTTGGCCACTGACGGCAAGGCGCGTCGTGGTCGATTGACCTTCCCGCGGGGCGTGGTGGAAACCCCGGCGTTCATGCCGGTGGGCACTTACGGTACGGTCAAGGGCATGCTGCCGCGTGATATCGAGGCCACCGGTGCGCAGATCATTCTGGGCAACACGTTCCACTTGTGGCTGCGTCCGGGCACTGAGGTCATCAAGGCCCACGGCGACCTGCACGATTTCATGCAGTGGAAAGGCCCGATTCTGACCGACTCCGGTGGTTTTCAGGTGTTCAGCCTGGGCGCGATGCGCAAGATCAAGGAGGAGGGCGTGACCTTCGCCTCGCCTGTTGATGGCGCGAAGGTGTTCATGGGCCCGGAAGAGTCGATGCAGGTTCAGCGTGATCTGGGCTCGGACATCGTGATGATCTTCGACGAATGCACGCCTTACCCGGCTGACGAAGATGTCGCTCGCGTCTCTATGGAACTCTCGCTGCGCTGGGCCAAGCGTTCGAAAGTTGCGCACGGTGAAAGCACGGCCGCGCTGTTCGGTATCGTTCAGGGCGGCATGCATGAAAGCCTGCGCAAACGCTCGCTGGAAGGTCTGGATCAGATCGGCTTTGATGGCCTGGCCATCGGCGGTCTGTCGGTGGGCGAACCCAAGCACGAAATGATCAAGGTGCTGGATTACCTGCCAGGCCTGATGCCCCCTGAAAAACCTCGTTACCTTATGGGGGTAGGCAAGCCTGAAGATCTGGTTGAGGGTGTGCGCCGCGGAATCGACATGTTCGATTGCGTGATGCCGACCCGCAATGCCCGCAACGGTCATTTGTTCATTGATACAGGTGTATTGAAGATCCGTAACGCGTTCCATCGTCATGATGATTCGCCGCTGGATCCGACCTGCGATTGCTACACCTGTCAGAACTTCTCGCGCGCTTATCTGCACCACCTGGACAAGTGCGGCGAAATGCTGGGAAGCATGCTTAATACGATCCACAATTTGCGGCATTACCAGCGCCTTATGGCTGGTTTGCGCGAGGCTATTCAACAAGGTACATTGGCCGCCTTTGTCGATGCCTTCTATGCCAAGCGCGGGATTCCAACGCCGCCGATGGACTGAGTCAAAACAAGTTTTTCTGCTTTCTACTTAATTATGCAACTGGAGTGCTAAATGAGCTTTTTCATCTCTCCCGCTTTCGCGGATGCTGCTGCACCTGCTGCCGGCCCTATGGGTGGCGGTTTTGAATGGATTTTCCTGGTCGGCTTTCTGGTCATCTTCTATCTGATGATCTGGCGTCCACAGGCCAAGCGCGCCAAAGAGCAGAAGAATCTGCTGAGCAACTTGCAGAAGGGCGACGAAGTGGTTACTACCGGCGGTATCGCTGGCAAGATCACTAAAGTGAGTGACGGCTACGTGGTTATCGAAGTTTCCGACACTGTTGAGCTGAAAATGCAGAAGGGCGCTATTGCTGCCACGCTGCCAAAGGGCACCCTGAAAGCGATTTAAGATTCAGACTTTTACCAATCGACGGGGCGCGCAAGGCGCCCCGCGTTATAAGCGGGCGGCGTGATGCTGAACAAATACCCTCTGTGGAAATACGTACTGATCCTGGCGGTGCTGGTGATCGGTTTTATTTATTCCGCACCCAATCTCTACCCTGACGATCCAGCGATCCAGATCAGCGGCGCAAGCACTGCGTTGCAGGTGGGTCAGGCTGATCTGGAGCGTGCGAGCAAAGCGCTTGTTGATTCCGGAATCGCGGTCAAGGCCTCTTCCCTGGCCGAGAATGGCAAAGGCGGTTTGTTGCGTCTGACCAAACAGGAAGACCAACTGCCGGCCAAGGATGTTGTGCGCAAGGTGTTGGGTGATGACTATGTCGTCGCACTTAACCTGGCCCGGACTACGCCGACATGGTTGCGCAATTTAGGCGCAACCCCGATGAAGATGGGTCTGGACTTGTCCGGTGGTGTGCACTTCCTGTTGGAAGTTGACATGGACAAGGCGCTGGATGCGCGTCTGAAAGTTTATGAAGGCGAAGTCAAAAGCCTGCTGCGCAAGGAAAAAGTGCGTTATCGCAGCCTGCCGCAAGTGGGTGGCGCTATTCAACTGGGTTTCAGCGATGACGCTGCCCGTGAAGAAGCCCGCGTACTGGTTCGCAAGAATTTCACCGATTTCGAAATCACGCCGGCTGAGCTGAACGGGATCGCTGTTCTGCGTCTGGCGATGACGCCGGCGAAGATCAACGAGATCCGCGACTACTCCATCAAGCAGAACCTGACCACGGTGCGTAACCGGGTCAACGAGCTGGGTGTTGCCGAGCCTCTGGTTCAGCGTCAGGGTGCCAACCGCATCGTGGTCGAGTTGCCGGGCGTACAGGATACCGCTGAAGCCAAGCGTATTCTGGGCAAGACAGCCAACCTGGAATTTCGTCTGGGCGCAGGTCCGGATGACTCCAAAGCCACTACCGAAATGTTCGAGTTCCGCGAAGGCGGTCGTCCGGCTGCTCCGGTTGAACGTGGTCTGATCATCACCGGTGATCAGGTGACTGACGCCAAGGCCAGCTTCGACGAGCATGGTCGTCCACAGGTGAACATCACGCTGGACGGTCACGGTGGCGATTTGATGAGCCGTGCAACCCGCAGCAATGTGGGCCGCAGCATGGCGGTGATCTTCATCGAGCAGAAGCCAACCACTACTTACACCAAGCAGATGGTCGACGGCGTCGAGAAAGACGTGCCTGTTCAGACCTTCAAGGAAGAGAAGAAAATCATCAGCCTGGCGACCATTCAGTCGCCGCTGGGTGCTCAGTTCCGGATTACCGGTCTGAACGGTCAGGGTGAGTCTTCCGAACTGGCGCTGTTGCTGCGTGCCGGTGGTCTGGCTGCGCCGATGTACTTCGCTGAAGAGCGCACCATTGGCCCGAGCCTGGGTGCTGACAACATCACCAAAGGTATCGATGCTTCCCTGTGGGGCATGCTGTTCGTGTCGCTGTTCATCATGGCGATCTATCGCTTCTTCGGCTTGATCGCGACAGTCGCTCTGGCGCTGAACATGGTCATGCTGCTGGCGTTGATGTCACTGCTGAGTGCAACGCTGACCCTGCCGGGTATTGCCGGTATCGTCTTGACGATGGGTATGGCGGTGGATGCCAACGTGCTGATCTTCTCGCGGATACGCGAGGAAATCGCCAATGGCATGACCGTCCAGCGTGCGATTCATGAAGGTTTCGACCGCGCCTATACCGCGATCCTCGACGCCAACCTGACGACGTTGCTGGTCGGCGGCATTCTCTTCGCAATGGGCACGGGCCCGGTGAAGGGTTTTGCGGTGACCATGTCGCTCGGGATCTTTACCTCGATGTTCACGGCCATCATGGTGACCCGCGCAATGGTCAACCTGATCTATGGCGGGCGTGACTTCAAGAAGTTGTGGATTTAAGGGGCTGCCATGTTACGTACCATTAACTTCATGGGCGTTCGCAATATTGCGTTCGCCGTTACGATGCTCCTTACTGCTCTGGCGTTGTTCAGCTGGTTCCATAAGGGCCTCAACTATGGTCTGGACTTTACCGGCGGTACGCTGATCGAGCTGACTTACGAGCGTCCTGCCGATCTGGGCAAGGTTCGTGAAGAGCTGGTCAGCTCTGGTTATCACGATGCGGTGGTGCAGAGCTTCGGCGCCACTACCGATCTGCTGGTGCGTATGCCCGGTGAAGATCCGCAGTTGGGTTCTCAGGTTGCCGATGCGCTGCGTAAAGCAGGCGGCGACAACCCGGCTACCGTGAAGCGTGTCGAGTTCGTGGGCCCGCAAGTGGGTGAAGAGCTGCGCGACCAGGGCGGTCTGGGCATGTTGCTGGCTCTGGGCGGTGTTTTGATCTACCTGGCGTTCCGCTTCCAGTGGAAGTTCGCGGTGGGCGCAATCATCTCCCTGATCCACGACGTTGTCGTGACCATGGGTATCCTGTCGTTCTTCCAGATCACTTTCGACCTGACAGTGTTGGCGGCCGTGCTGGCGATCATCGGTTACTCGCTGAACGACACCATCGTCGTATTCGACCGTGTGCGGGAAAACTTCCGTTTGCTGCGCAAGGCGTCGTTGATCGAGAACATCAACATCTCTACCACTCAGACGCTGCTGCGTACTGTCGCAACGTCGGTTTCGACCTTGCTGGCCATTGCTGCGCTGTGGGTATTTGGCGGTGACAACCTCGAAGGTTTCTCCATCGCGCTGTTCGTGGGTGTTGTGGCGGGTACTTACTCCTCCATCTACATCGCGAACGTGGTGCTGATCTGGCTGAACCTGACCACCGAGGACCTTATTCCTCCTGTGGTCGTCGATAAGGCTGACGATCTACCCTGATCGCAGCTCTATCCGGGTGTGATGCCAAAAGGGCATGAGTATTGAACTCATGCCCTTTTTTATGCTCCAAGGCTTGGGTTCGTGGATTGCCGAAGCTCACGCTGGAACGGTAACGACCCAAGTACTGCGTAGGAAACTACGTTTGAGATGGTCAGGAGGTTCACGTGAACAAATCGTTGCTTGTTGGTGCTGTGCTGGGCGCTGCCGTTGTTACGGCTGGCGGTGCTGTTGCCACCTACAGCCTCGTTAAAAGCGGCCCGGAATATGCGGATGTACTGGCAGTCGAGCCGGTTAAACAGCAAATAAAAACGCCGCGTGAAGTTTGCAAAGATGTAACCGTAACCAAGCGTGCTCCGGTCAAGGATGAGCACCAGATCGTTGGTAGCGTGATCGGCGCCGTTGCAGGTGGCTTGCTGGGTAACCAGGTAGGCGGCGGCAATGGCAAGAAGATCGCCACCGTAGCAGGCGCTGTCGGCGGCGGATATGCCGGTAACAAGGTTCAGGAAGGTATGCAGAACCGCGACACTTACACCACCACCGAAACTCGCTGCAACACGGTTAATGACATCAGCGACAAGGTCGTGGGTTATGACGTGAAGTACAAGCTGAATGACAAGGTGGGTCAGGTGCGCATGGATCGTGATCCGGGCGGTCAGATTCCAGTCAACAAGGAAGGCCAGCTGATTCTGGGTCAAAACCAGCAATAAGCTTGAGCCTGCGTTGATCAGAAAAAGCGCCTTCGGGTGCTTTTTCTTTTTCTGTGTGGCGGAAGGTGGCAGGCACAAAAAAAACCGGCGCTTGGCCGGTTTTTTTAGGGGGGCTGAATCTTAACGCTTCATCGTGGCCGGCAGGTGCGGTGCGATGGAGGTCAGAACAGCTTTGAAGCACTTGGTGTTACCGGCAACAATGTGGCCTTTTTCCAGGAAGTCGTGACCGCCTGTGAAGTCGCTGACCAGACCGCCTGCTTCCTGGATCAGCAGCGCGCCTGCAGCCATGTCCCACTCGGACAGGCCCGATTCCCAGAAGGCGTCGAAGCGACCCGCTGCTACATAAGCCAGGTCCAGGCTGGCAGCGCCTGCGCGACGGATGCCTGCGGTCTGGCCTACCAGGCTGCGGAACATACCCAGGTAGTTTTCCAGGTTGTCCATCTGGTCGTCGCGGAACGGGAAGCCGGTGCCGAGCAGGGCGCCGTCAAGACTGGTGCGCGGGCTGACGCGCATGCGGCGACCGTTGAGTTGCGCGCCGTTACCAGCGCTGGCAGTGAATTCTTCCTGGCGAACCGGGTCCAGAACCACTGCGTGAGCCAGACGGCCTTTATGTTTGCAGGCAATGCTGACGGCGAAGTGCGGGATGCCGCGAACGAAGTTGGTCGTGCCGTCCAGTGGGTCGATGATCCACAGGTAGTCAGCGCCTTCGCCGCTGCCCTCATGCATGCCGGTTTCTTCGCCGAGGATGCCGTGAGTCGGGTAGGCCTTGCGCAGGGCGGTGATGATCAGTTGCTCGGCAGCGCGGTCAATTTCGCTGACGTAATCCTTCGCACCTTTTTCATCGACCTTGATGGTATCCAGGCGCTCGATGGAGCGGAAGATCAATTCGCTGGCGCTGCGGGCGGCGCGCAGCGCGATATTCAGCATGGGCTGCATGGACGTTTCACCTAGGTCGTTAAAGAAAGCCGAACATTGTATTGGCTGTGGCGGAACTTTTCCAGTGGTTAACTGGATGCCGATGTCGCAGGATCGGCTCCAACCTCGAAGAGGCTGGGACAGGCGCTGGATCTTCATCTGCAGAAATGTCGCCTTCCCGGCTAAAGCCGGTCCCACGAGATTACGCGACTTGTGGGCGATTCCATGTTTGTCTGCAATCCCGCGTTTGATCTTGTAGGACCGGCTTTAGCCGGGAGCGCGTCGGAATGGTCGCTAAATTTTCTTCGCCAGATATACCCCCCCAGATATACCCCCCCCCCCCTCCCGGCCGAAGCCAGTCCTACGACCGTGGAGCCTGTGGGAGCCGAGCTTGCTCGCGATGAACAATAACGCGATCTCTCTACCATACCGCTGCGCCTGATTCATTCGAACGCGGGTCGACTAACAAAGGAATGAGTGATGTCGTGGGACCGGCTTTAGCCGGGAAGAGGTCGGGAAAGGCGTTGGATATTTATCTGCAGAAATGTCGCCTTCCCGGCTAAAGCAGGTCCCACGAGATTACGCGACTTGTGGGTGTCTCTAGCCAGCCGCAACCGTTCATAGCGTTCATCCCGGCGGTTCTGTAAGATTTCACCCCCTCTACTTATCTGTGAGCACTCGCCTTGCTGCAAAACATTCGTGTTGTCCTGGTCGGTACCAGTCACCCCGGTAATATCGGTGGGGCTGCTCGTGCCATGAAAAACATGGGGCTTTCGCGCCTGGTGCTCGTTGATCCGCAGTTTTTCCCTCACCACGAGGCTGATGCCCGCGCTTCGGGTGCTGGCGATATCCTTGAGAAAGCCCAGGTCGTCGCGACCCTTGAAGACGCTTTAGTGGGATGCAATCTGGTCATGGGCACCAGCGCTCGCGACCGTCGCATTCCGTGGCCGCTGCTCGATCCGCGTGAGTCGGGCGTGATGGCGGCCGAGCAGGCAGGGCAGGGTGCGGAAGTGGCGTTGGTGTTCGGTCGTGAATACGCCGGCCTGACCAACGAGGAGTTGCAGCGATGTCATTACCACGTACATATCCCGTCCGATCCAGAGTTCAGCTCTCTGAATCTCGCCGCGGCGGTTCAGGTCCTCAGTTATGAGGTGCGCATGTCGTGGCTGGCTACCCAGGGCCAGCCTACCAAGGTCGAAAAAGTTGAGGTGACCTCGGTACGCAGCGCTGACCTGGCGACCATGGACGAGATGGAAGGCTTCTATGGCCATCTTGAAGCAACTCTGGTGGCTATCGGCTTTCTCGATCCGGAAAAACCTCGCCACTTGATGGCCCGGCTGCGTCGCCTGTATGGCCGTAGCGAGGTGAATCGCTCCGAGATCAGTATTTTGCGCGGCATCCTTACCGAAACCCAGAAGGCTGCACGTGGTGAACCGTACAAACGAAAGGAACAATGATGTTCGAGCGTCTGCGTGAAGATATTCAAAGCGTGTTTCATCGCGATCCTGCTGCCCGTAACTCGTTTGAGGTGCTGACCTGCTACCCCGGTATGCACGCCATCTGGCTGCATCGGTTGGCGCACATTCTGTGGACCAATGGCTGGAAGTGGCCTGCGCGGGTGGTTTCGAATTTCGGTCGCTGGATGACCGGGATCGAAATCCATCCGGGCGCCAAGGTCGGGCGTCGTTTCTTTATCGATCACGGCATGGGGATTGTGATCGGTGAGACGGCTGAAATCGGCAATGACGTGACGCTCTATCAGGGCGTAACCCTTGGGGGCACCAGCTGGAATGCCGGCAAGCGCCACCCGACCCTGGAAGATGGTGTTGTGGTGGGCGCGGGTGCCAAGGTTCTTGGGCCATTCACTGTTGGTGCTGGCGCCAAGATCGGTTCCAACGCGGTCGTCACCAAGGCTGTTCCCGCAGGTGCCACGGCGGTGGGGATTCCGGGGCGGATCATTATCAAGTCCAGTGATGACGTGGAAGCCAAGCGCAAGGCCATCGCCGAGAAGCTGGGTTTTGATGCTTACGGCGTCAGTGAAGACATGCCGGATCCGGTCGCGCGTGCGATTGGTCAATTGCTGGATCACTTGCAGGCGGTAGACGGTCGCCTGGAAGGGATGTGCGAGGCCCTTAAAGGGCTTGGCAGCGATTACTGCGCCAAGGAGCTGCCCGAGCTGCGTGACGAAGTGTTTGATTGCGTGAAGGACAAGAGCGAGAGCAAGGTCGGCTGATGGCGCTACACCCGGGGCGTGCCATGCGCCCCGGTGTTTGCTATGATGCGGCCGCGGTTTTGCGCTCAATCCCGACTGTTTTGCTAGGTCTTATAGTTGACTTAAATACTCGGGAATAGCATACTCGCTCTCATTCCGAACCTCTGCGGTATACGCCATGCGACTGACTACTAAAGGCCGATACGCTGTAACTGCCATGCTTGATCTGGCGTTACATGCGCAGAACGGGCCAGTGTCTCTGGCCGACATTTCCGAGCGTCAGGGCATTTCCCTGTCCTACCTTGAGCAACTGTTCGCCAAATTGCGCCGTGGCAATCTGGTCTCCAGCGTGCGTGGTCCCGGTGGTGGTTACCAGTTGTCCCGTGACATGCATGGCATCAAGGTTGCCCAGGTGGTCGATGCGGTCAACGAATCTGTCGATGCCACGCGTTGCCAGGGTTTGGGTGATTGCCACGCCGGCGATACCTGCCTGACTCACCATTTGTGGTGTGACCTCAGTGAGCAGATTCACGAATTTCTAAGCGGTATCAGTCTGGCCGACCTTGTCACTCGCCGTGAGGTACAAGAAGTTGCCCAGCGCCAGGATATGCGCCGTACCAGCGCCAAGACCCAGTACCTGGATAAGATTGAAACGTCCGCCGTTGAATGAGCGTAGATGAATCAGCGGTGCGCCTGCCTGATAGGAGAGATTCAATGAAGTTGCCGATTTACCTTGATTACTCCGCGACGACCCCGGTCGATCCGCGTGTCGCTCAGAAAATGATTGAGTGCCTGACCGCTGACGGAAACTTCGGTAACCCGGCATCGCGCTCCCACGTCTTCGGCTGGAAAGCTGAAGAGTCGGTCGAGAACGCCCGCCGCCAGGTCGCTGATCTGGTCAACGCCGATCCGCGCGAAATTGTCTGGACCTCTGGTGCTACCGAGTCCGATAACCTTGCCATCAAGGGCGTCGCGCATTTCTACGCCAGCAAGGGCAAGCACATCATCACCAACAAGATCGAGCACAAGGCTGTGCTCGACACCACGCGTCAGCTTGAGCGTGAAGGTTTTGAAGTCACCTACATCGAGCCGGGTGAAGATGGTCTGATCACGCCTTCGATGGTTGAAGCCGCTCTGCGTGACGACACCATTCTGGTTTCGATCATGCACGTGAACAACGAGATCGGCACCATCAACGACATCGCTGCGATTGGCGAGCTGACCCGCTCCCGTGGCGTGCTGTTCCATGTCGATGCTGCGCAGTCCACCGGTAAGGTCGAGATCGATCTGGCCAGCCTCAAGGTTGACCTGATGTCGTTCTCTGCCCACAAGACCTACGGCCCTAAAGGTATCGGCGCGCTGTACGTCAGCCGCAAGCCGCGTGTTCGCCTTGAAGCGGCCATGCACGGCGGTGGTCACGAACGTGGCATGCGTTCCGGTACTCTGGCGACGCATCAGATCGTCGGCATGGGTGAAGCATTCCGTATCGCCAAGGAAGAAATGGCCGCAGAAAACGTGCGAGTCAAAGCCCTGAGTGATCGCTTCTACAAGCAGGTCGAGCATCTCGAAGAGTTGTACGTCAACGGCAGCATGACTGCTCGTGTGCCGCACAACCTGAATCTGAGCTTCAACTATGTCGAAGGCGAGTCGCTGATCATGGCGCTCAAGGATCTGGCCGTTTCTTCCGGTTCCGCCTGTACTTCTGCGTCGCTTGAGCCGTCCTATGTGCTACGCGCCCTTGGTCGTAATGACGAACTGGCGCATAGCTCGATACGCTTCACCTTTGGTCGTTTCAGTACCGAAGAAGAAATGGACTACGCCGCGCAGAAAGTCTGCGAAGCGGTCACCAAGCTGCGTGCACTTTCGCCGCTATGGGACATGTACAAAGACGGCGTCGACATTTCCAAGATCGAGTGGGCGGCGCACTAATTAAAAGCCGCCTTACAGACAGGCCATGTTCCACCCGTTGTTACGTGGCTTGCAGAGCGGCTCCCTGATAGAGGAATAGCATCATGGCTTACAGCGAAAAGGTCATTGACCACTACGAAAATCCGCGCAACGTCGGCAAGATGAACGCGGAAGATCCAGATGTTGGCACCGGCATGGTCGGCGCTCCTGCTTGCGGCGACGTCATGCGTCTGCAAATCAAGGTCAACGAGCAGGGCGTCATCGAAGATGCCAAGTTCAAGACTTATGGTTGCGGTTCGGCTATCGCCTCCAGCTCTCTGGCTACCGAGTGGATGAAGGGCAAGACTCTGGATGAAGCAGAGACCATCAAGAACACTCAGCTGGCCGAAGAACTGGCTTTGCCTCCGGTGAAAATTCACTGTTCGGTACTCGCTGAAGACGCTATCAAGGCGGCTGTTCGCGATTACAAGCAGAAGAAAGGCCTGCTGTAATAGCAGCGTTTTCTAAAGAAGCTGGTGTGAAGTAATAAGGAGTTCCGATGGCTATCAGCATGACAGAAGCTGCCGCAAATCACGTACGACGCTCCCTTGACGGGCGTGGCAAAGGTGATGGCGTTCGTCTGGGTGTGCGCACCACAGGCTGTTCAGGTCTCGCCTATGTGCTTGAGTTCGTCGATGAGGCGCAAAGCGAAGACAGCGTGTTCGAACTACACGGCGTCAAGGTGATCATTGACCCGAAAAGCCTGGTCTACCTCGATGGCACCGAGCTTGATTTCGTCAAGGAAGGGTTGAACGAAGGCTTCAAGTTCAACAATCCCAACTCGCGCGGTGAATGTGGCTGCGGCGAAAGCTTCAACGTCTGAGGCTTATTGTGGGTACTCCTTGTCATTTCGCTCTATTCGAGCTTCAGCCGAGCTTTCGCCTCGACCTCGATCAGTTGGCGACGCGCTACCGTGAGCTTGCTCGTGGGGTTCATCCCGACCGTTTTGCGGACGCCTCAGAGCGTGAGCAACGGTTGGCGCTTGAGCGCTCCGCCAGTCTTAACGACGCCTATCAGACACTCAAGAGTGCTCCGAAACGGGCGCGTTATCTGTTAGCGATGCGCGGCGAAGTGCCGCTTGAAGTCACCGTGCATGACCCCGACTTTCTCCTGCAACAGATGCAATGGCGCGAAGAGCTTGAGGATCTGCAGGATGAGGCCGATCTGGCCGGTGTCGCGGTTTTCAAGCGTCGCCTCAAGACTGCTCAGGACGAACTGAACGAAAGCTTCGCTGCCTGTTGGGATGATGCTGCGCAACGCGAACAGGCCGAACGCCTGATGCGGCGCATGCAGTTCCTCGACAAGCTCTCCTACGAAGTGCGCCAGCTTGAAGAGCGCCTCGACGATTAACTCCGTGCTGCTTCTGGCCGCACGCCTGTGAAATTCTGATAAAGCATGGCTCTACTGCAGATCGCCGAACCCGGTCAAAGTCCCCAACCTCATCAGCGTCGTCTGGCGGTGGGTATTGACCTGGGGACTACCAATTCGCTGGTCGCTGCACTGCGCAGTGGCCTTTCCGAACCGCTGGCCGACGCAGAAGGGCAAGTCATTCTGCCGTCTGCCGTGCGCTACCACGCCGATCGCGTTGAAGTGGGGCAGGCTGCCAAAGCTGCCGCTTCGACCGATCCGTTCAACACCGTGCTGTCGGTCAAGCGCTTGATGGGTCGTGGTCTGTCCGACGTCAAGCAATTGGGCGAGCAGTTGCCTTACCGCTTTGTTGGCGGTGAGTCGCACATGCCGTTCATCGAGACGGTTCAGGGGCCGAAAAGCCCGGTAGAAGTCTCTGCCGATATCCTCAAGGTACTGCGTCAGCGTGCCGAGCAGGCGTTGGGTGGTGACTTGGTCGGGGCGGTGATCACTGTTCCGGCTTATTTCGATGACGCTCAGCGTCAGGCCACCAAAGATGCCGCCAAGTTGGCAGGTCTTAACGTGCTCCGCCTTCTCAATGAGCCGACCGCTGCGGCCGTGGCTTATGGCCTGGATCAAAGCGCTCAGGGCGTTGTCGCGATTTATGATCTGGGCGGCGGTACGTTCGACATCTCTATTCTGCGTCTCACTGGCGGCGTGTTCGAAGTCCTGGCAACCGGCGGCGACACCGCGCTGGGCGGCGATGACTTCGATCATGCGGTTGCGGGCTGGATTGTCAGTGAGGCAGGCTTGTCTGCCGACATCGACCCGTCTGCTCAGCGCAGCCTGTTGCAGACGGCTTGCAAGGCTAAAGAAGCGCTGACCAGCGAAGCTTCAGTCGACGTCGAGTATGGCGACTGGAATGGCACGCTGACGCGGCAAGCTTTCGAAACCCTCATCGAGCCAATGGTTGTGCGCAGCCTCAAGTCTTGCCGTCGTGCCGTGCGTGATGCCGGTATTGAGCTGGACGAAGTGGAAGCGGTGGTCATGGTTGGCGGTTCTACGCGTGTCCCGCGGGTGCGGGGCGCTGTGGCTGAACTGTTCGGTCGCCAGCCATTGACGGATATCGACCCGGATCAAGTGGTCGCCATTGGTGCGGCGATCCAGGCGGATACCCTGGCTGGCAATAAGCGTGACGGTGGCGAGTTGCTGCTGCTCGACGTGATTCCACTCTCGTTGGGACTGGAAACCATGGGCGGCCTGATGGAGAAGGTGATTCCACGTAACACCACGATCCCGGTCGCGCGTGCCCAAGAGTTCACCACCTACAAAGACGGCCAGTCGGCAATGATGATTCATGTGCTGCAAGGCGAGCGTGAGTTGATCAGTGACTGCCGCTCCCTGGCTCGTTTCGAGTTGCGCGGCATTCCGGCCATGGTGGCGGGTGCGGCCAAGATTCGTGTGACGTTCCAGGTCGATGCCGACGGTCTGCTCAGTGTCTCGGCCCGCGAGCTGGGCTCTGGTGTTGAGTCGAGCATTCAGGTCAAGCCGTCCTATGGGCTGACCGATGGCGAAATTGCCCGGATGCTCAAGGATTCCTTTGCTTACGCCAGCGATGACAAGGTCGCCCGCGTATTGCGCGAGCAGCAGGTTGATGCCCAGCGCCTCGTCGAGGCTGTCGAGGCCGCACTGGAAGTTGATGGCGAGCGCTTGCTGGATGCTGAAGAACGCATGGTGATCGACCTGCAGTTGCAGGAATTACGTGAATTGATGCAAGGCACCGATGGCCCTGCCATCGAGCAGCAGACCAAGCTTCTCTCGCAGGTGACCGATGCATTTGCAGCCCGCCGCATGAATATGACGGTAAAAGCCGCTCTGGCGGGGCGCAATCTGAATGACATTGAGGAATAACTGATGCCGCAGCTGATTTTTCTGCCCCATGCCGTGCTGTGTCCGGATGGGCTGGTTGTTGAGGTCGAGCCCGGCACGTCTATTCTCGAAATTGCTCACGAGCATCACATCGAGATTGAAAGTGCGTGTGGTGGTGTTTGTGCCTGCACCACATGCCACTGCGTCATTCGCGAGGGTTTTGCCTCGTTGAATGAAGCGGATGAGCTAGAAGAAGACATGCTGGACAAGGCCTGGGGGCTGGAACCTCAGTCTCGTCTGTCCTGTCAGGCGGTCGTCGGAAATGAAGACCTGACCGTTGAAATTCCGAAGTATTCGCTTAACCATGCGGCCGAAGCGCCGCACTGATCGAGAAGCTGTCATGAGTTACGGTTGGAATGACGTACAACGAATCGCTGAGGAACTGGCCGAGACTCATCCCGGCGTCGATCCTTACTCGGTGGGGTTCACCAGGCTGCAACTGATGATCAAGCAGTTGCCGGATTTCGACGACACCTCTGGCCGCGTCGGCGAGAAAGTGCTCGAAGCGGTTCAGACGCTTTGGGCCGACGAAATCGGCTGATCCAATTTGCACGTTAGGCAATAACCTCAAACCCGCGTATAATTCGCGGGTTTAATTTTTCGCTTTAATCATCGTTTCTGGAGTTACACCATGGCTGTTCAACGTACTTTCTCCATCATCAAGCCTGACGCCGTTGCTAAAAACGTTATCGGCGAGATCACCACTCGTTTTGAAAAAGCCGGTCTGCGCGTCGTTGCTTCGAAACTGAAGCAACTGTCCAAGGCTGAAGCTGAAGGTTTCTACGCTGAGCACAGCGCTCGTGGCTTCTTCGGCGACCTGGTTGCGTTCATGATCTCCGGTCCTGTTGTTGTTCAGGTTCTGGAAGGCGAAAACGCCATCGCTCTGAACCGCGAGCTGATGGGCGCTACCAACCCTAAAGAAGCTGCTGCCGGCACTATCCGTGCTGACTTCGCTGATTCCATCGACGCCAACGCTGTTCACGGCTCCGATTCCGAAGCAGCCGCTGCTCGCGAAATCTCGTACTTCTTCGCAGCTACAGAGGTAACCGCTCGCTAAGTCCTGGACTAACGAGTGAAGGGTGAATTCATGATTGCAACGACTGGCAAAACAAACCTGTTGGGTCTGACCCAGCTGGAAATGGAAAAATTCTTCGATTCCATCGGGGAGAAGCGCTTCCGTGCCGGTCAGGTCATGAAGTGGATTCACCACTTTGGCGTCGATGATTTCGACGCCATGACAAACGTCAGCAAAGCCTTGCGTGAAAAGCTCAAGGCTTGTGCTGAAGTTCGTGGTCCTGAAGTCGTCAGCGAGGACATCTCCACCGATGGCACCCGTAAGTGGGTGGTGCGTGTGGCGTCCGGCAGCTGCGTCGAGACCGTTTATATCCCCCAGGGCAAGCGCGGCACATTGTGTGTTTCGTCCCAGGCGGGCTGTGCGCTGGATTGCAGTTTCTGCTCTACCGGCAAACAAGGCTTCAACAGCAACCTCACCGCCGCCGAAGTGATCGGTCAGGTGTGGATTGCCAACAAATCCTTTGGCAGCGTCCCGGCTACCGTCGACCGTGCCATCACCAACGTGGTGATGATGGGCATGGGTGAGCCGCTGCTGAACTTCGATAATGTCATTGCCGCCATGCATCTGATGATGGATGACCTGGGGTATGGCATTTCCAAACGTCGGGTGACTTTGTCCACCTCCGGCGTGGTACCGATGATCGACGTGCTGGCTGAGCACATTGATGTCTCGCTGGCGTTGTCGCTGCACGCGCCAAACGATGCGCTGCGCAATCAACTGGTACCGATCAACAAGAAATACCCGCTGAAAATGTTGCTTGAGTCCTGCCGTCGCTACATGGCGACTCTGGGTGAGAAGCGCGTATTGACTATTGAGTACACGTTACTCAAGGACGTCAATGATCAGGTCGAACATGCTATTGAAATGATCGAGCTGCTCAAGGATACGCCTTGCAAGATCAACCTGATTCCGTTCAACCCGTTCCCGCATTCTGGTTACGAGCGTCCGAGCAACAACGCGATTCGTCGCTTCCAGGACCAACTCCATCAGGCTGGATATAACGTCACGGTGCGTACCACCCGTGGGGAAGATATCGATGCAGCCTGTGGTCAACTGGTGGGGCAGGTCATGGACCGTACTCGCCGCAGCGAGCGTTACATTGCTGTACGCGAATTGAGTAGCGAGGCGAGTGTGGCTCAAAGCGCCGCGACTCGAACCTGATCGCGAACCTGGCCGAGAGAACCTTAATGTCCGTGCGTGCCGCCCTGCTGCTCTGCTTTATGATCGCGCTGGCTGGGTGTGTGACGTCGGGCAATGTCGATCCGATGAGCACCAGCAAAGGTCGTGACGCCGCACGCGAGGCCTATGTGCAGTTGGGGATTGGCTATTTGCAGCAGGGGCAGACCGAACGTGCCAAGGTTCCGCTGAAGAAGGCGCTTGAGCTGGACGGTTCCGACGCTGATGCCAACGCAGCACTCGCGTTGGTGTTCCAGGTCGAGATGGAACCGGAGCTGGCCGACCAGCACTTTCAAAAGGCCCTGTCTTCTCGTCGAGGAGACGCGCGCATCCTCAATAACTACGGCAGCTTTCTTTACGAGCAAAAACGCTACAAGGAAGCTTATGAGCGTTTTGAACAGGCCGCCGCCGATAACCTTTATCCTGAGCGCTCGCGGGTTTTCGAGAATCTTGGCATGACTGCGGTGATGCTCGGTGATCGCGAAGCGGCGACGGCGCATTTCACCAAAGCCCTGCGCATGGACCGTATGTTGCCACGCGCATTGCTGGAAATGGCTGAGTTGTCTTACGAAGACAGGCATTATGTGCCCTCGCGTGATTATTACGACCGTTTTAGCCAGCTCAGCGAGCAAAATGCACGTAGTCTATTGCTCGGTACGCGATTGGCAAAAATCTACGATGATCGCAACAAGGCAGCCAGTTTTGGCCTGCAACTCAAAAGACTCTATCCCGGCACGCCGGAATATCAGCAATACCTGTCGGAGCAATGATGAAAGCGGTGCAACCCGAAGTCGTAGCAGCCACTCGCGTCAATCCTGGCGAAACCTTGCGTCAGGCTCGCGAGAGTAAAAACTGGTCGCTGCCAGACGTCGCCCAGAGGCTCAATCTCACCGTCACTTCGTTGAGTAACCTCGAGGCTGGCCACTTTGACAAGCTGCCGGGTCATACTTTCGCCCGCGGCTATGTTCGTGCTTACGCCAAAGTCCTGGATCTTGACCAGACTGCACTGGTGACACAATTTGACCAGTACACCGGCACAGACAGCGCAGGCAGCTCGGTGCATGCGTTGGGTCGTATCGAAGAGCCGGTACGCCTGTCGCACAATATTCTGCGAATCGTCAGTCTGCTGTTGCTGGTTGTTCTGGTCGGCGGCGGTTTCTTCTGGTGGCAGGATCAGACGTCCTTGCGTGGCAAGGATTCAGGGCTGAGCCTTGAGCACGTTGAAGTCGAGAGCGCCGATGGCACCACCCAGATTCATCCGCTGGACGAGCCTGAAGATCAGGCGGTTGCCGAAGCGCAAACCTCAGACTCGGCGCCGCTTGCGTTGAATCCAGCAAATCCTGCAAATCCAGCCACCCCGGCTACACAGGTGCCCGCTCAGACAGCGACTGCTCCGTCGTCGACCACACCACCTGCCAGCCCAACGGCGACTGCGCCGACGAGCAGTGCGCCTGCAACTGCCCCGTCAGCTCCCGCTGTTGCGCCTGCGCAATCTGCACCCGCCGCTGCACCTGAGGCAGCTGTTGCCGGTGCGGGTCAGGTGAGCATCTCGTTTACTGCCGATTGCTGGACGCAGGTTACTGACAGCACCGGTAAAGTTTTGTACATGGGCATCAAACACAAAGGCGATAGCCTGGATGTGAGTGGCAAGCCGCCGCTCAACGTCCGTCTGGGTGCTGCAGCCGGTGCTCAGGTCAGCTACAACGGCATGCCTGTCGATGTAGCTCCGTTCACCAGCGGCGCTACCGCTCGCCTGAAACTGGGGCAATAACTCATGCACGGTGAATCTCCGATCAAGCGTCGCGAATCCAGAAAAATCTGGGTGGGCTCGGTTCCGGTAGGGGGCGATGCTCCCATCGCGGTACAGAGCATGACCAACAGCGATACCAATGATGTCGCGGCTACCGTTGCGCAAATCAACCGGCTTGAAGCTGCCGGTGTGGATATCGTTCGGGTTTCCGTCCCGGACATGGACGCGGCAGAAGCTTTTGGCCGTATCAAACAGTTGGTGAAAGTGCCGCTGGTTGCCGACATTCACTTTGATTACCGGATTGCCTTGCGCGTTGCTGAGCTGGGCGTCGATTGCCTGCGTATCAACCCGGGCAACATCGGCCGTGAAGATCGGGTAAGGGCTGTGGTTGATGCTGCCCGTGATCGCGGTATTCCTATCCGTATCGGCGTTAACGCTGGTTCGCTGGAAAAAGACCTGCAAAAGAAATACGGCGAGCCGACGCCAGCGGCGCTTGTAGAGTCAGCGCTGCGCCACGTTGAACATCTGGAACGCCTGAACTTCAAGGACTTCAAGGTCAGTGTGAAAGCTTCCGATGTGTTCATGGCCGTCGAAGCCTACCGCTTGCTGGCCAGGGAAATTGTCCAGCCGCTCCACCTGGGTATTACCGAAGCAGGCGGATTGCGTTCAGGCACAGTGAAATCGGCCGTTGGCCTAGGTATGCTGCTCGCCGAAGGAATTGGGGATACTATCCGCATCTCGCTGGCGGCTGATCCGGTTGAAGAGGTTAAAGTCGGCTACGACATCCTTAAATCGCTGCGCCTTCGTTCTCGTGGGATCAACTTCATTGCCTGCCCGAGTTGCTCGCGGCAGAACTTCGATGTGGTCAAGACCATGAATGAACTGGAAGGGCGGCTTGAGGATTTGCTGGTGCCGCTGGATGTTGCGGTCATCGGTTGCGTGGTTAACGGACCGGGTGAAGCCAAAGAGGCGCATGTAGGCCTGACCGGTGGCACGCCAAATCTGATTTACATCGATGGCAAGCCAGCCCAGAAGCTGACCAATGACAATCTGGTGGATGAGCTGGAACGCTTGATTCGCCAGAAAGCGGCCGAAAAGGTCGAAGCTGACGCAGCCCTTATCGCGCGCGGCTAACCAGAATTGCTAAGGATTTTTTGTGAGTAAGTCTCTGCAAGCCATTCGTGGCATGAACGACATCCTGCCCGATCAGACCCCACTGTGGCGTCATTTCGAAGGCACTGTCTCGCGTTTGCTGGATAACTACGGTTACCGGCAGATTCGCATGCCTATCGTGGAATTCACCGATCTGTTCAAGCGTTCCATCGGTGAAGTAACCGATATCGTCGAAAAAGAGATGTATACCTTTGCTGATCGCAACGGTGACTCCCTGACCCTGCGTCCTGAAGGCACTGCAGCCTGCGTGCGCGCAGTGCTTGAACACGGCATTACCGGTGGCGGTCAGGTTCAGAAATTGTGGTACATCGGCCCGATGTTCCGCCATGAGCGCCCGCAGAAAGGCCGTTATCGTCAGTTTCACCAGATCGGCGTCGAGGTCTTCAATCTCGACGGTCCGGACATCGACGCAGAACTGATCGTGCTGACCTGGCGTCTGTGGGGCCTGCTGGGCATTCGCGACGCGGTCAAGCTCGAACTCAACAGCCTGGGCACCAGTGAAGCGCGTGCGCGCTATCGCGATGCGCTGGTGGAGTTCCTTTCGGCACGCCTCAGCGAGCTGGACGAAGACAGCCAGCGTCGCCTGAAAACCAACCCGCTGCGGGTACTGGATACCAAGAACGCAGACACTCAGGCGCTGCTGGTTGATGCGCCGAAGCTGGCGGACTATCTGGACGACGAGTCTCGCACTCACTTCGAAGGTCTGAAGGCGCGTCTGGATGCTGCGGGCATTCCGTATGTGATCAATCCCAAGCTGGTTCGTGGCCTGGATTACTACAGCAAAACCGTTTTCGAGTGGGTGACCGATCAACTGGGCGCTCAAGGTACAGTCTGCGCGGGTGGCCGTTACGACGGTCTGGTCGAGCAAATGGGCGGCAAGCCTACCAGTGGCGTTGGATTTGCCATGGGTATCGAGCGTCTGGTTTTGTTGCTTGAAACACTCGAGCAGGTTCCAGAAGAAATTTCCCGTCAGGTTGACGTGTATCTGTGTGCCTTCGGCGAAGCTGCCGAACTGGCTGCACTGGCACTGACCGAGCGTGTCCGTGACGAGTTGCCAAACCTGCGCTTGCAGGTGAATGCCGGAGCTGGCAGTTTCAAAAGCCAGTTCAAGAAAGCCGACAAGAGTGGTGCATTGTTTGCGTTGATCCTTGGGGAAGAGGAGCTGGCGCAGCAGATCATCGGTGTCAAACCCCTGCGTGGTCAGGGTGAACAACAAAATATTGCCTGGGATGCTCTGTCCGAGCACCTGGCCTCCTGCGTTGTGCAGGGTTGAAGCTGATTTACAGCCGATTTAGCGAATAGGAGTATTGGGGTGTCAGGTACTGAAGATGATGAACTGGCGGCAATGAAGGACTGGTGGCAGCGCAATGGTAAACCCCTGGTAACGGGTGGTTTGCTGGCGTTGGTAGTGGTGCTTGGCTGGCAGGCCTGGACCAGATACGAAAGCAATCAGTCACAAGGTGCTTCGGCGCTCTACCAGCAATTGCTGGAAACAGCCCTGACGCCAAATGGCCAGGCCGACACGGCCCGTGTTGCTGATATCGCCAACAAGCTCAAGAGCGAGTTCGGCGGTTCTGCCTATGCTCAGTACGGCAGCCTGTTCGTGGCCAAGGTGGCCGTCGACAATGGCAAGCTCGATGACGCAGTAGCCGAGTTGAAACTGGTGACTGACAAGCCGGCCAGCGATACGCTGGGCGAAATCGCTCGTCAGCGTCTGGCTCGCGTACTGGCTGCACAGAACAAGGCTGACGACGCGCTGAAACTGCTCGATGGCGATGCTGAAAAGGCATTCCTGGCCAGCCGTGAAGAACTCAAGGGTGACCTGCTGGTACAGCTGGGCCGCACCGACGAGGCCCATGCTGCATACCAAAAAGCCAAATCCGCGCTGTCTGAAGAAGCGGCCGTAGGTGGCTTACAAATGAAGCTCGACGACCTGGCCAAAGGGGATGCGTGACGTGATCCGTTGGAAACATGCAGCATTGCTGGCCCTGGCCATTTTGGCCGCGGGTTGCAGCAGCAACAGCAAAAAGGAATTGCCACCGGCCGAACTGACCGACTTCAAAGAAGAAGTCGTGCTGCAGAAGCAGTGGAGCCGCTCCATTGGTGAGGGGCAGGGCGAGACCTACAACATGTTGGTTCCGGCTATCGATGGCGACCGTATCTTCGCCAGCGATGTAGAAGGTTACATCGTCTCGATGGACCGCATGAACGGTAATGTCATTTGGGAAAAGGACCTTGAGTTGCCTGTTTCCGGCGCTGTCGGCGTTGGTTATGGCATGCTGATGGTCGGTACCCTGAAGGGCGAAATCGTTGTGCTGGATTCCAGCACCGGTGAAGAGAAGTGGCGCGCTCGCGTGACCAGTGAAGTGCTGGCCCCGCCTGCAACCAATGGTGATGTGGTCGTGGTTCAGACTCAGGATGACCGCGTAGTTGGCTTTGATGCCGCTACTGGTAACCAGCGCTGGATTTACGAAAGCACGCCAGCGGTACTGACTCTGCGCGGTACTGGCGCGCCGATCGTAACCAACCACCTTGCGGTGGCGGGTCTGTCGACCGGTAAAGTGGTTGCACTGGACACCACCAACGGTGTGCCGGTCTGGGAGCAGCGTGTCGCTGTCCCGCAAGGTCGCTCCGAGCTGGATCGCGTCGTTGATATCGACGGCGGCCTGCTGTTGTCCGGTGGTACGTTGTATGTCGCTACCTATCAGGGTCGGGTTGCCGGTCTGGAGCTGGAAAGCGGCCGTGTCATCTGGCAGCGCGACGCCTCGAGCTACTCGGGTGTAGCGCAAGGCTTCGGTAGCGTTTACGCCAGCCTGGCTTCCGGTACTGTCGAAGGTATCGACGAGCGTTCGTCCTCCGCACTGTGGAGCAACGAAGCACTGGCCCGTCGTCAACTGGGCTCGCCAGAAGTGTTTTCTAGCTATGTAGCCGTTGGCGACATGGAAGGCTATCTGCACCTGTTGAGCCAGGTGGATGGTCGTTTCGTGGGCCGCGAGCGCATTGACAGCGACGGCCTGCGTGCGCGTCCGTTGGTAGTGGGAGACATGATTTACGTCTACGGCAACAGCGGCAAGCTGGAAGCCCTGACGATCAAGTAATGACTTGAGGCTTGAGCCTCTAGCGACCCCGCTTCGGCGGGGTTTGCAGCGCCTTGCGGTGCTGCCCCGAACTCCGGCCGCTGCCCTGCAGCGGCTTTTGTATTTTCTGAAATAACGAAGTGGAGAGCCGCATGGTTCCCGTAATCGCCCTGGTGGGTCGACCGAACGTCGGCAAGTCCACCTTGTTCAACCGCCTGACCAGGACTCGCGACGCCATCGTCGGCGATCTGTCCGGTCTGACCCGTGATCGCCAATACGGTGAGGCCAAGTGGCAGGGGCGCTCCTACATTCTGATCGACACCGGCGGTATCTCCGGTGATGAACACGGTATGGACGAAAAGATGGCCGAGCAGTCGCTGCTGGCCATCGAAGAAGCTGACGTCGTTCTGTTCCTCGTTGATGCTAAGGCTGGCTTTACTGCCGCTGACCAGATGATCGGCGAGCACTTGCGCAAACGTGGCAAGCGCTCCTACGTGGTAGCCAACAAGGTCGACAACATCGACCCGGAAATGGCCCGCGCCGAATTCGCGCCACTGGGGATGGGTGATGCCATTCCGGTCGCCGGTGCGCACGGTCGTGGCATCAGCCAGATGCTGGAAATCGCCCTCAGCCAGTTCCCGAAAGACGAAGGGGAAGAGGATGAGGAAGGCGAAGCCGAGGTGGTTGCGGAAGGCCAGGAAGCCAAGCGCATCCCTGGTCCTAGCGAAAAAGACGGTATCAAGATCGCCATCATTGGTCGCCCTAACGTCGGCAAGTCGACACTGGTCAACCGCATGCTGGGTGAAGATCGGGTTATCGTTTATGACGAGCCGGGCACCACCCGCGACAGTATCTATATCCCGTTCGAGCGTAACGACGAGAAGTACACGCTGATCGATACGGCCGGTGTGCGTAAACGCGGCAAGATCCACGAGGAAGTTGAAAAGTTCTCGGTGGTGAAAACCCTGCAAGCCATCAAGGACGCCAACGTGGTGATCTTTGTCATGGACGCTCGCGAAGGCGTGGTCGACCACGACTTGAACCTGCTGGGCTTCGCCCTGGAAGCAGGTCGCGCACTGGTTATCGCGCTGAACAAATGGGACGGCATGGTCCCGAGCGAGCGTGACTATGTGAAGACCGAGCTTGAGCGCCGGTTGTTCTTCGTCGACTTCGCTGACATTCACTTCATTTCGGCACTGCACGGCACTGGCGTGGGCAACCTGTACCAATCGGTGCAGAACTCCTTCAAGTCTGCAGTGACCCGTTGGCCAACCAGCCGCCTGACGCAGATTCTCGAAGATGCGGTCAGCGAGCATGCGCCACCAATGGTGGGCAGCCGTCGTATCAAGCTGCGTTACGCCCACTTGGGTGGTGCTAACCCGCCGTTGATCGTGATCCACGGTAACCAGGTCGAGAAAGTACCGAAGTCTTACGTCCGGTATCTGGAAAATACCTACCGCCGCGTGCTGAAACTGGTCGGTACGCCGATCCGTATCGAGTTCAAAGGCGGCGAGAACCCGTACGAAGGCAACAAGAACACGCTGACAGACCGCCAGGTCAACAAGAAGCGTCGAATGATGTCGCACCACAAGAAAGCCGACAAGAAGCGCAGAGACAAGCGCTGATCTAACTCTGTTGGAGCCGGGCTTGCCCGCGAACCAGACGCTGCGGTGTGTCAGATTCGGCGGCGTCATCGTTCTTCGCGGGCAAGCCTCGCTCCAACAGGATCTTCATCAGTTGGCTATCCGCCATTCGGTAAAAAGCTTTCTCAATAAAAGGCGCTAATCGCGCCTTTTTTTATGCGCGCGCTATGGGCTATCCTGCCTGACCCGTGCCACCGTGGAGCCGGGCGTACAGCAGGAACAAGGCCCCATGATTGACAGCAAGTTGCCCAATGTTGGCACCACTATTTTTACCGTCATGTCCCAGCTCGCTGCTGAGACGGGCGCGATCAACCTGTCCCAGGGTTTCCCCGATTTCGATGGTCCCCAAGCGCTGCGCGATGCATTGACTCGCCATGTCGCTGAAGGTCATAACCAATATGCACCCATGACCGGCTTGCCTGCGCTGCGCCAACAGGTCGCGGCAAAGATCTCTCGCTGCTATGGCCGTCAGGTTAATGCCGACACCGAAATCACCATTACTCCGGGCGCTACTCAGGCCATTTTCTGTGCAATTCAGGCAGTCATTCGGTCCGGCGACGAAGTGATCGTATTCGATCCTTGCTACGACAGTTACGAACCCTCGGTCGAGCTGGCGGGTGGGCGCTGCGTGCATGTGCAACTCGATTTGAATGATTTCTCCATCGACTGGCAAAAGCTTGGCGATGCGCTGAGCCCACGCACCCGGATGATCATCATCAACAGCCCGCATAACCCGAGCGGTGCACTAATCAGTCGCTCTGAACTGGATCAACTGGCTGCACTGATCGCCAACCGGGATATCTACCTTGTCAGCGACGAGGTCTATGAGCATCTGGTATTCGATGGCGTTCAGCACGTCAGCATCCTGAGCCATGAAGAGCTGTATCAACGCTCCTTTGTAGTCAGTTCATTCGGCAAGACTTACCACGTTACAGGCTGGAAAACCGGCTACGTAGTGGCGCCGCCCGCACTAAGTGCCGAGTTGCGCAAGGTCCATCAGTACGTCAGTTTCTGCGGTGTCACGCCGTTGCAATGGGCATTGGCTGACTTCATGGCTGAGCAGCCCGAACACGTTGAAGAGTTGCCTGCTTTTTATCAGGCCAAACGTGATTTCTTTTGCGATCAATTGCAGGGTTCACGCTTTACGTTTGATCGTGTCGGCGGCACCTACTTTCAGCTTGTGAACTACGCGCAAATCCGCCCCGACCTCAACGATGTCGAGATGTCGCTGTGGATGACCCGCGAACATGGTGTAGCGAGTATTCCCGTTTCGGTCTTTTACCAAAACCCACCCGAAGGTCAGCGCTTGATCCGGTTGTGCTTCGCCAAACGTGAGGAGACGCTGCGTCAGGCAGCGGAAAAACTATGCGCGATCTGAGTGAACTGCCGAACCTGAACGTAGCGCTGGTGCAGACCTCTTTGGTCTGGCATGACCGCAAGGCCAACCTTGAGCACTTCGCCATGCTCCTGGCGCCGGTCAAGGGCGCTGATCTGGTGATCCTGCCGGAAATGTTCACCACGGGGTTCTCCATGGACTCTGAAGCCCTGGCCGAGCCGGAAGCCGGTCCGACATCCAGATGGATGCTGGAGCAGGCCAGGCTGCTGGATGCGGTCATCACCGGTAGCGTTATCGTCAAAGCAGATGATGGCAGTCATCGCAATCGGCTGTTGTGGGCGCGACCGGATGGTGAGTTGCTGCACTACGACAAGCGTCATCTGTTTCGTATGGCGGGTGAGCATGAGCATTACAGCCCAGGCGAGCGTCAGGTGCAGTTTGAGCTCAAGGGATGGCGTGTGCGTCCGCTGATCTGCTACGACCTGCGTTTTCCCGTCTGGAGCCGGGATGCCCAGCACACCGATTTGTTGCTTTACACCGCGAACTGGCCGGGTGCCCGACGCATGCACTGGAACCGTCTGCTGCCTGCACGGGCAATCGAGAACCTGTGTTACGTAGCCGCCGTGAATCGGACCGGGACCGACGGTAAAGGCTTTGCTTATACCGGTGACAGTCAGGTGCTCGATTTTCAGGGTGAAAGCCTGTTCAACGCCGGGGAGGCCGATGGCGTTTTCGAGGTCACGCTGAATGCCGCGGACCTGGCGGCTTACCGGAAAAAGTTTCCGGCTCATCTCGATGCCGATACATTCGAGATACACTAAATTCGTTCAGCACAGGTGGAGCATGTCGATATAACAGACAGAGATGACTCAATGTTTCTATCTGGAGACCGACATGACCACCATCAACACATCGTCCCTCAACACCTACGCAAGTTCCTTCAGCGTCACTATCAAGAAAGACGACGCGGCGACTGCTGCGACCAGTTCAGACGCCACGGCTGCGACGGGCGATGAAGCCGGCACAGATAGCTCCAAAGTCGCTGCTAGTGGTGCAGCTGGGGGAGGAGGTGCGGCGGGAAGTTCGACTTCCGACAGCGCCCAGGAAAGTATCAAGAAGCTGCAAGAGCAGATCGAGAAAACCGAGAAGCTTTTGAAAGAGCAACAACAGCAATTGGCCGCTGCGCAAAACAGTAATGGTACCCCTGAGGAAAAAGCTCAGAAGGCCATGGCGATTCAGGCACAGATTTCCAGCACCAACGCGACACTTGCTTCGCAAGAAGCTGCTTTGGTGCAACTGAACACTTCTGGTGGTATCGACACCACGGCCTGATGATTGCGGCACCGCTTTTATCGAGTGGTTTTTCACACGAGTTAAAACGCCTTGAGGCTTCGCTGCTTCCGGGTGATTTGTGCTGCGCGTCACAAAATTTCTCGTAGTAGCTAGAGTTCTGCCTTGGGCGGCCGATAACGCGCATAACCGCTCAGGAGTCGACCATGACCACAATCAATACCAGTTCGTTGGGGCTCTACCCCGCCACGCTGACTGCTACCATCAAAAGCAATGCAGACGCCAAGGCCAGTGAAACCCAGTCTGCCGATGAGGCCTCGGGCAAAATCAACGTCGACCTGCGCGGCAATGTCTACCAGACTGACGACACCAAAGCAGCTGCCGCAGCGCCATCGAGCCCGGCCGATGAGGCCATCGCGAATTTGCAGAAGCAGATAAAAGAGGTTCAGAAGCAGCTATTGCGTGAACAGCAGCAACTGGCTGCGGCTCAGAACAGTAAAGGTTCCGAGACCGAAAAGGCTTCCCGAATCATGGCGATCCAGCAGCAGATTTCAGGTACCTCGGCGCAATTGGCAACCTTGCAGGCTTCGCTGCTCGAATTGATGAAAGGCAATATTAAAACGACCGCCTGATACTTGCGCTTAAACAAAAAGGCCCTGAAGCTTTCACTTCAGGGCCTTTTTTGTTGCGTCGGGAAGCAGGCGTGGGCCTTGTAGGACCGGCTTTAGCCGAGAGGGCATTATTTCTGACAACGAACTTGCATCGACTGTGCTGGAGTTCTCCCGGCTGAAGCCAGTCCTACAGAGATGTATCTCAATCAGTAGCAGCATTTGCCTCTTGGCGACGGGTCACCGCCAAGAGGTGTAGCGAATCAAGCAGCCTTCGCTTCTGCCTGACTCAACGAACGGTTCAGTGCGCTGAACAGTGCCTTGAAGCTTGCGGTGGTGATGTTCTCATCGACACCCACACCGTGGACCGCACGATCACCGTTCACACGCAGCTCGATGTAGGCAGCGGCTTTGGCCGTGGTGCCTGCGCCGATGGCGTGCTCGTTGTAGTCCATGATTTCCACGCCAATCGGCAGGCTTGATACCAGCGCTTCCAGTGCGCCGTTGCCTTTGCCTTTCCAGCGCTGGGTTTCGTCGTTGACGCTGACTTCGGCGTCCACTGCACTGGTGTTGTTCTCTTCCTGCAGGCGGTGGCTGATCAGCGCGTAAGGCTTGTTGGCCTGCAGGTATTCACGCTTGAACAACGCGTAGATCTGCTGGGCGCTCATTTCCAGGCCCAGACGATCGGTTTCGCCCTGAACCACCTGGCTGAATTCGATCTGCATGCGACGGGGCAGGGAGATGCCGTATTCCTGTTCCAGCAAGTAGGTGATGCCACCTTTGCCGGACTGGCTGTTGACGCGGATTACCGCCTCATAGCTGCGGCCGATATCAGCCGGGTCGATTGGCAAGTAAGGCACTTCCCACAGCGCATCGTCTTTCTGCTGGGCAAAGCCTTTGCGGATTGCATCTTGGTGCGAGCCGGAGAATGCGGTGTGCACCAGATCGCCTACGTACGGTGCACGCGGGTGAACCGGAATCTGATTGCACTCCTCAACTACTTTACGCACGCCGTCGATATCGGAGAAGTCCAGTTGCGGGTCCAGACCCTGGGTGTACATGTTCAGAGCCACGGTCACCAGATCCACGTTACCGGTACGTTCGCCGTTACCGAACAGGCAGCCTTCAACACGATCTGCGCCCGCCATCAGACCCAGCTCGGTAGCGGCAATGCCAGTTCCACGGTCGTTGTGGGTGTGCAGGCTGATGATCACGCTGTCACGACGATTGATGTTGCGGCAGAACCATTCGATCTGGTCGGCGTAGATGTTCGGGGTGGCAACTTCAACCGTGGCAGGCAGATTGAGGATGACCTTGTTCTCAGGCGTCGCATTCCAGACTTCGATGACCGCGTCACAGACTTCCTTGGCGAAGTCCAGCTCAGTGGCGCTGAAGGTCTCCGGAGAGTATTCGAAGGTCCACTGGGTTTCAGGCTGTTCTGCTGCGTATTTCACAAACAGCTTGGCCGCGCTGACTGCGATTTCCTTCACGCCTGCCTTGTCCTGATTGAAGACAATACGGCGGAACGACGGGCTGGTGGCGTTATACAGGTGAACGATGGCCTTCTTCGCGCCGCGCAGTGATTCGAAGGTGCGGGCAATCAGGTCTTCACGGCCCTGGGTCAGCACTTGAATAGTGGTGTCGTCCGGGATATGGCCGTCTTCGATCAGCGTACGTACGAAGTCAAAGTCGGTCTGCGAAGCTGCCGGGAACGACGCTTCGATTTCCTTGACGCCGACGTTGACCAGAGTCTTCCAGAAACGCAGCTTTTTCACCGCATCCATAGGCTCGATCAGGGATTGGTTGCCGTCACGAAGGTCCGAGCTGCACCAGATCGGCGCCGCAGTGATGGTCTTGGAAGGCCAGGTGCGGTCAGGCAAATCAATGGTCGGGAAAGCACGGTACTTCTTCGAGGGATCTTTGAGCATTGGCATTGGAGCGAATCCTTTGGGGTACTTATTTTGTATGGGCCGGGAGAAGGCGGCCAACCGATAAAGCGAAAGGCGGGGTGAGGCACATCGATCTAGCGTGGCAGTCGTGCACTGACCAGGCTGAGACAGCGATGTTGCCGCAACAAAATGAGGGTTTGAGAGGTTTTCATAAGGCCAACCGTACCCATTAGGGTGAAAGTTGGCAAGCAGTTGAAAAAAATTGAGAGAAGTTCTCTGGAATCGGTTTTTAGTGGTTATTAATGGCTTGAATCTTTAGTGAATAAATTATTTATTGCGCAAGTTCGTTTCCTTGTAGGAGCTGCCGCAGGCTGCGAAACGATGTGACAGACAAAATCGCTTCGCAGCCTGCGGCAGCTCCTACAGAAAATTCTTACGGCTGAAACGCGCCAATGAATATCGCTGGATCAACCCGGGCATCGTTCAGGCTGACGTTCCAGTGCATGTGCGGACCTGTGGCTCGTCCGGTTGAGCCAACGCGACCCACCACACCACCGCGAGGCACGGCATCGCCGACTTTCACGTCGATCTTCGACATGTGGCAGAACATGCTGATGAAGCCCTGACCGTGGTCGACAAATACCGTATTGCCGTTGAAAAAGTAATTCCCGGTCAGGATCACCTTGCCTGCCGCTGGCGCCTTGATCGGTGTTCCCGCCGGGACCGCGAAGTCCAGCCCTGAATGAGGGTTGCGCTCTTCGCCGTTGAAGAACCGGCGCACGCCGAACTTACTGGAGAGCGGACCGGCTACGGGCTTGTCCAGCGCCAGGTTGCTCGGCGTGCCGGGGCTGAAGCTGCGATAGGCCTTCAGCTGCTCGGCCAGTTCGCCATCGATGCGTTTCAGGTCATCCGGGTTAGGATTGACCTGACGCTGATTTTTCAAGGTGATGCGTTGCTCCGGGTACTTCTTGTTGCCGACGACAAAGTTCAGGGTGCGATTGCCGCTGGCATCTTTTGCTATCAACTTCTGCGCGCCTGGTTTAACCGTCAGAGGCACGCCGACAATCGCCAGCCAGCGAACGCCCTGTTCCTTGACCACCAGGACCGGTTTGCCGTCATACGTGGCGGTTGGTGCCTGAGCGGCATCACCCAGATCAACCACTGCCACACCTCCGGGCACCGGCTTGTTCAGCAGGCGGGTGATGTAACTGTCAGCCTGGGCGGGCAGGCACAGGCAAAGAGCGAACACGGGGGCAAGAAAACGCAGCATCAATAATCAATCCAGAAGAGAAAGGGTGACAGGCGTCAGGTGATTGTCTTCGACCCGCACTTGCAGTTCGCCTTCGCCAAGTCGGGCGGTCAGGCGTTGGCCGGTGCGTGTTTGTGCTGCGTTGCGAATCGCATGACCGCGCTCGTCGAGCAAAATGCTGTAACCCCGACCCAGCGTCGCCAGCGGGCTGACCACTTGCAGGGTTTGTACCTGGGTTTGTAATTGCAGACGGCGGGTTTTCAGCGTATCGCGCATGGCTTTCGGCAGACGCTCAGCCAGCACGTCCAGACGCTGGCGCAGAAACGCCAGGGTTCGGCCGGGATGCTGTGCGGCGAGACGGCTTTCCAGATGAGCGAGCCTGACTTGCCGCTTATGCGTTTGCTGCTCGAAGGCCCGGCGCATGCGCATGTCCAGATCATCCAGACGTTGCGCTTGCTGACGCAGGCGTTCGCCTGGATGTCGTAAGCGACGGGAGACACCTTCCAGGCGCAAGCGCTCACGCATGAGCTTGTCTTTTATGCGGCTGACCAGTCGACGATGCAGGTTGTCCACCCGGCGATGCAGGTCGCTGGAGTCGGGGGCCAGCAGCTCAGCGGCGGCGGAGGGCGTCGGTGCGCGCACGTCCGCCACAAAGTCGCTGATGGACACATCGGTTTCATGGCCGACGGCACTGACGATAGGCGTAACGCAGGCGTCGATGGCGCGAGCCACTGCTTCTTCGTTGAAGCACCAGAGGTCCTCCAGCGAGCCGCCACCGCGTGCCAGGATCAACGCATCGAAACCGCGTGCATCTGCCAGCTTTAAAGCACGAACAATCTGGTTAATGGCTTCGCGACCTTGAACTGCGGTCGGGATCAGCGTGAGTTCCACCTGAGGCGCACGACGCCGGAAGACGCTGATGATGTCGCGGATCACGGCGCCGGTCGGCGAGCTGATAATCCCGATGCGCTGCGGGTGAAGGGGCAGGGCGACTTTGCGCTCGGCGCTGAACAAGCCTTCGGCACTGAGCTTTTCTTTCAGTGCATCGAAAGCAAGCCGCAGCGCGCCGTCACCCGCAGGTTCTACAGTGTCGAGGATCAATTGATAGTCGCCGCGACCTTCAAACAGCGATACCTTGCCGCGTACCTTGACCTGCAAGCCATCCTTCAATGCCTGACGAACCCGCGCTGCGCTTTGCCGGAACAGTGCGCAACGGACCTGAGCCCCCGAGTCCTTCAAGGTGAAGTACACATGACCGGATGCCGGGCGCGACAGGTTGGAGATTTCGCCCTCGACCCAGATATTGCTGAACACGTCCTCCAGCAACACCCGGGCACGGCCGTTGAGCTGGCTGACAGTAAGGACTTCCCGGTCGAGGCCGAGTCTTGCGAAGGGGTCTTTGATCATGGTGGGCATGATAAAGGCAATGCACAGCAAGCGCACGACGGGAAATACATCTCTGCCTGAACTGACGCCATCGCGGCCTAGCGGAGCTCGTGCGCTCCCCCGTTCTGTAGGAGCGCACGAGCACCGCGAGGCAGCGATGGCGGCCTACCTGATACACCGCCATCTCGATGTCACGCTGTCCTGTGCTACTTGATCACTGACACCGACTTGACCTGAGCCGCCGGGGCATTAAGCTGCCAACCCCCTAACACATCAGCCAAAGATCACCATGAACAGCCAAAGCATTATTGTCCCGCAGATTTCCGGTTTTCCCGGTCGTGAAGCTCGGGCGCGTCTGATTCTGCGCTGGCTGGTCAAGCTCAACGTGGTCGAGCCGGAGCTGAGCACGTGCGGGCGCACCTACAACAAAATGGCCTACGCCATTGCGCCCGGCGCCCGTGCAGTCGTCGAAAACCCCGACGCGTTGCCATTCGGTCAGCCGGTCAATGGTCTGGAAATCGTCACCAAACGCTGCATTTATACCCCGCTCAAGGATTTCGCCGAAGAAGCCGGTTGCCCGGAGTGCCGTAAGGAAATCGGTGAAGCGCTGTTCGACAGCCTTGAGGACTGGATGCCAGGCCACACCGATAACTTCATCTGCCCGGAATGCCGCCACGAAGACGACATCAACGGCTTTCTGTTTCTGCAGCCGTGCGGCTTTTCTAACCTGGGCTTCATCTTTAATGACTGGCTCGACGCTCCCTTCAAGAAGAGCTTTCTGGATGACTTCGCCGAACGTCTGGATCGTCCGGTTTCTTTCGTCAAAGTGCGTCTATAACCCTCTGTGATAATTGCCTAAGGTTTACATTGAGCCGAAGGGGGTGTCTGGGTATAATGGCGCGCTTCCAATTTCCCGCTCGGGAGCCCCCGCGATGCTGCGTATCAGCCAAGAAGCACTTACTTTCGACGACATTCTCCTTGTGCCCGGTTATTCCGAGGTACTTCCTAACGAAGTCAGTCTGAAAACCCGTTTGACCCGTGGCATCGAATTGAACATTCCGCTGGTCTCCGCTGCCATGGATACCGTGACTGAAGCCCGTCTGGCAATTGCCATGGCTCAGGAAGGCGGTATCGGTGTTATCCACAAGAACATGACCATCGAGCAGCAAGCTGCCGAAGTCCGCAAGGTCAAGAAGTTCGAAGCCGGTGTCGTGAAAGACCCGATCACCATCGAGGCTGACGCCACGGTTCGTGACCTGTTCGAACTGACCCGTCTGCACAACATCTCCGGTGTACCAGTTCTGCACAATGGCGACCTGGTCGGCATCGTGACATCCCGCGACGTACGCTTTGAAAATCGTCTGGACGTTCCTGTTCGCGAAGTGATGACGCCTAAAGAGCGTCTGGTCACTGTTCGCGAAGGCGCTGACAAGAACGAAGTGCGCGAACTGCTGCACAAGCACCGTCTGGAAAAAGTCCTGATCGTCGACGCCAATTTCGCGCTCAAGGGCATGATGACCGTCAAGGACATCGAAAAGGCCAAGGCATATCCGCTGGCCAGCAAGGACGACCAGGGTCGTCTGCGCGTTGGCGCGGCTGTCGGTACCGGCAAAGACACTGGTGAGCGTGTGACTGCACTGGTTGCAGCGGGCGTTGACGTAGTGGTTGTCGACACCGCTCACGGTCACTCCAAAGGCGTGATTGATCGCGTTCGCTGGGTCAAAGAGAACTTCCCGGAAGTGCAGGTCATCGGCGGTAACATCGCCACTGGCGCTGCAGCCAAGGCACTTGTTGCCGCTGGCGCTGACGCCGTTAAAGTCGGTATCGGCCCAGGCTCGATCTGCACCACCCGTATCGTTGCTGGTGTTGGCGTGCCGCAGATCAGCGCAATCGCCAACGTCTGCGCGGCCCTTGAGGGCACTGGCGTTCCACTGATCGCCGACGGCGGTATCCGCTTCTCCGGTGACCTGTCCAAGGCCATCGTGGCCGGTGCTTCCTGCGTGATGATGGGCTCCATGTTTGCCGGTACTGAAGAAGCGCCAGGCGAGATCGAACTGTTCCAGGGTCGCTCCTACAAGGCTTACCGCGGTATGGGTTCGCTGGGTGCCATGTCTCAGGCTCAGGGCTCGTCCGACCGTTACTTTCAGGATTCCTCCGAAGGTGCCGAGAAGCTGGTGCCGGAAGGTATTGAAGGCCGTGTTGCCTACAAGGGCTCGCTGGCTGCAATCATCCATCAGTTGATGGGCGGCCTGCGTTCTTCCATGGGTTACACCGGCAGCGCTGACATCGAAGAGATGCGCACCAAGCCTGAATTCGTGCGTATCACCGGTGCCGGTATGGCTGAATCCCACGTCCATGACGTGCAGATCACCAAGGAAGCACCGAACTATAGGGTCGGCTAAAGCCGACCAGCTATAAGCTCCAAGCTTCTAGCTGCAAGCGATGGCTGTGGTGACACAGCCATCGCATACATCCCGATTAGCTTGCAGCTTGCGGCTTGAAGCTCGCAGCTGCTCTTCAGAGCCTTTTCCATGTCCCTCGACATTCACGCCCACCGTATCCTGATCCTCGACTTCGGTTCCCAGTACACCCAGTTGATCGCGCGTCGCGTACGTGAAATCGGTGTTTACTGCGAACTGCACCCGTTCGACATGGACGACGAAGCCATTCGTGAGTTCGCTCCAAAAGGCGTGATCCTCGCCGGCGGCCCCGAGTCCGTACACGAAGCCGACAGCCCGCGCTGCCCGCAGGCGGTATTTGACCTGGGTGTGCCGGTTTTCGGTATCTGCTACGGCATGCAGACCATGGCCGAGCAGTTGGGCGGCAAGGTAGAAGGTTCTGAGCTGCGCGAGTTCGGCTACGCTCGCGTTGACGTAGTCGGCAAAAGCCGTCTGCTCGATGGCATCGAAGACCATATCGATGCCGACGGCTTGTTCGGCCTCGACGTGTGGATGAGCCACGGTGACAAAGTCACCAAACTGCCGGAAGACTTCCACATCCTGGCCAGCACTCCAAGCTGCCCGATTGCCGGTATGGCTGACGACGCTCGCGGTTATTACGGCGTGCAGTTTCACCCGGAAGTGACCCACACCAAGCAGGGCGGTCGCATCCTGTCGCGCTTCATCCTCGACATCTGCGGCTGTGAAGCACTGTGGACCCCTTCGAAGATCGCTGAAGACGCTATCGCTCAGGTTCGCGCTCAGGTCGGTACTGACAACGTATTGCTGGGCCTGTCCGGCGGCGTTGACTCCTCTGTTGTGGCTGCCTTGCTGCACAAGGCGATCGGCGACCAGTTGACCTGCGTATTCGTCGACAACGGCTTGCTGCGCTTGCACGAAGGCGAGCAGGTCATGGCCATGTTCGCCGAGAACATGGGCGTCAAAGTCATCCGCGCCAACGCTGAAGATCAGTTCCTGAACAATCTGGCGGGCGAAAGCGACCCGGAGAAGAAGCGCAAGATCATCGGCCGTACCTTCATCGACGTGTTCGATGCTGAATCCTGCAAGCTGGACAACATCAAGTACCTCGCTCAGGGCACCATCTACCCGGACGTGATCGAGTCGGCTGGCGCCAAGAGCGGCAAGGCTCACGTGATCAAGTCGCACCACAACGTGGGCGGCCTGCCGGAAGAAATGAACCTCAAACTGGTCGAGCCACTGCGTGAACTGTTCAAGGACGAAGTGCGTCGCCTCGGCCTCGAACTGGGTCTGCCGTACGACATGGTTTACCGCCACCCATTCCCAGGCCCAGGCCTCGGCGTGCGGATCCTCGGTGAAGTGAAAAAGGAATACGCCGACCTGCTGCGTCGCGCTGACCACATCTTCATCGAAGAACTGCGCAAAGCCGACTGGTACCACAAAGTCAGCCAAGCGTTCGTGGTGTTCCAGCCAGTCAAATCGGTTGGCGTTGTAGGCGATGGCCGTCGTTACGCGTGGGTAGTAGCACTGCGCGCTGTAGAAACCATCGACTTCATGACTGCACGCTGGGCGCACCTGCCTTACGAGCTGCTGGAAACCGTCAGCGGCCGGATCATCAACGAGATCGAAGGCATTTCTCGTGTGACCTACGATGTGTCGAGCAAGCCACCGGCGACGATTGAGTGGGAGTGACCCCTACAGCGCTGCATGAAAAAACCGGCTTTTGCCGGTTTTTTTTGCTCGCGATAATGGCTTACTGTCGCTATTGAAAGAGCCGTATTGTGTTGGTAGCAGCGCTCTGTCGGTAGCTGGATATCATCAAGCACGGAAGGCCAGAATGAAAGTACTCACGGATGATGAGATTGGCGTTGCATACGCACGGGTAGTAATAAATTAATGATCTGAGCGGGCCTATTGATAATAGAGTGTGAGTAAGTTTTTTAGTAACTATCTAATTTTTGTGAAAAATAAGATTGGATAGTGATTTTAATGTTTCATCAATGGCGTTTTTCATGGTGCGCATGGTAGGAATCAGCAGTGAAGTGCCCCGATACCATGTTCGGCACTAGTGATGCCAGCATGGTGTCGAGAGTATTAATTCTGCAAATGTGGTTAAGCACTGAATGCCACTGTGCAATACTCTTTCAATTCTGCCTTATAAATGTTGACAAAAAGTTTTGTGCGCGAACTTTGTATTCTTTATTAAGCAAGTTTAAAACATTCGTTAGGAACACATACAGATCCCCCTCGAAATAATCTTCAATGAAAGATGTTTCTTGCCCGAACGGAGGGTCTACATATTCCAGACCTTCCGGGGTTGTGTGATTTTTAATATATTTCTTTATTTGTGCTTTTAGGAAAAATACATTAAGCAGGTTGCGTTCATCGATGTAGCTCTTAACTATTTGGTCTAGGCCCAAAGGCGTAAACTGCGCCTTCTCATCATCTGTCAGGAACTCTCCGACACCTTCTCCCAAATCATAAATGAAGTCAGTTATTAATCCGTATGCCATAACTCTAGTCTCATGTTTATGGAAAAAGCAGTTACTATGAAGTATGACATAATGTTGTATTCAAAAAATTTAATCACTGCATAAAATTTAGGTCAGAATACTAGCTGAATTTTCAGCACGAATTACCAGCCCGACCTGTGTTTAGGTTGGTCGAACGTTGAGAGGTAGTCATGAGGCTTGCCAGTTGAAAGGCGTGTCTGATGGTAGGCGAGCAAGCATCAGTCATGATTGGAATGTTATATTTCATGGTGTCTACATTGACTGTGCTAATCGCTACTTTCGACGGTCGATACCATGTCGACTTAGCAGGGAAGGGCATGGATCCATGACTGCCACGTTGATATAGAAAAATAAGAATTTGGGGGTACAGATGAATCGCCTATTTCATGCAGCAGCCTTCGCAAGCGCCATGATGATCGTTGCGGCACCCGCCCAAGCCCGTATTACAAAATTGGAGATCCTGCGGACCGAACCCGCTTTCGGAGGCGAAAGCTTCGGGAATATCGGGCCTTACGAGCGCGTCTTTGCCCGCGCTTACGGTGAGTTAGACCCAGGCGCTTCCGGAAACAAGATTATTCAAGACATCGAACTTGCACCACGCAACAGTCGTGGAATGGTTGAATACACGACTGACGTTGCAATCCTGCGTCCCGCTGACGTGGCTAAATCGAATAACACTCTTCTGTTTGATGTGCCAAATCGAGGCTCCAAGCGGGCGATGTTATTGTTCAATGCTGATATGCGGGGTAACCCGGCAGCGGTCAACAACATCGAGGTCGCTGGGGACGGTTTTCTACAACGGCTGGGTACGACGGTGATCTCGTTTGCCTGGCAGGGCGACGTTGCCCCAGGTGACAACCGCATGATGGTGCAATTGCCGACGGCCATAAATGCTGATGGGTCGCCCGTAACAGGTGTGGTGCGCAGTGAATTGACCACGCTCTCACCGACCGTCAGCCTTAACCTGTCCGCAGGTTGGTTTACCTCCACGCCTCCTCATACAAGCTACAAAACTGTTGAAACCGACAACAGCAAAGTGCTCGCGAATGGCTTTCGCCCCACGTTGACGGTGCGGTCGCGGGCAAATGCGCCCAGGCAGGAGATTCCAGCGAGTGACTGGAGTTTTGGCGATTGCAAAACGCCGAACGAAACCCGGATATGCCTATCCGCTGGTTTTCAGCCCGGCAAGCTTTACGAGTTGATTTACCGGGCCAAGGAACCTGCGGTAATGGGTATTGGTTTTGCTATCGCACGGGATGTCGGTGCGTTTTTTCAGCAGGCTGAGCATGACGATACCGGTGTGCCCAACCCTGTGGTGCACGGGCAAAAGGTCAAGTCGATTATCACGGGCTCATCACAAGCCGGGCGATTCATCCGCAGCATGATCGCGCTGGGCTTCAACCGCAGCGAGGACGGTCATCAGGTCTATGATGGTGCGATGCCGCATATTGGCGGCGGTCTGATGCCGCTCAACATCCGGTTTGCTCAGCCAGGTCGGGCCTGGGGCCAGCAGGTCGATCATGACTATCCTGCTTACGATTTTCCGTTTACCTATGGGCGGGAAACCGATCCAATCACCGGGCGCTCGCAGGGTTTGCTGGATCGCTGCAGCGATAACAATACTTGCCCTCGCATATTCCACATGGCAACGGCCCTTGAACTTTGGGAGGGGCGCCAGTCGCTCGGTCTTACCGATCCACTCGGCTTGCGCGATGCCCATGAGCCGGAAAACGTCCGCACTTTTATCATGGCAAGTACGCAGCATGCACCGCCGTCTTTGCCACTCCCGGCTAACCCACCCTTTGGACTTTGCCAGCTTCAATCAAATCCAAATCCACACATCTGGACGATGCGCGCAGCGTTCATCAACCTCGTTGGTTGGGTTCATGATGAGACAACGCCACCCGCTTCGATAAAACCTTCTGTGGCAAGCGGCACCCTCGTGCCGGCGGACAGAGTTAGTTTCCCGCTCATCCCCGCGACTAATTATGGTGGCGTTTCGCGCCCCGCGCTCCGCTATACCAGTGCTGTCAACAGCCTGCAGGTGCTTGATTTTGGTTCGGATTATCGTCCAGAAGATAGCTCTGGCATTCTCACCAGCGAGCCGCCGCAATCGGGTGTTGGTAGTTACGGCATCCTGGTGCCTCAAGTAGATTCAGACGGGATTGATGTGGGCGGCGTTCGAGATGTGTATCTGGGGGTTCCCATCGGTACTTACACGGGCTGGAACACCTTCCGGCCCGAGTTCTTTGATGGTGGCTTTTGTAACTTCCAAGGCAGCTTCCTCCCGTTTGCGGCGACGAAGGAAGAGCGAATCGCGGCCGGAGATCCTCGCCTTTCCCTGGAGGAACGCTACCCCAATAAGGAGGCTTATGTGTCTGCGGTGAGTAAAGCAGCAGACTCGCTGGTTGAAGCGCGGATGCTGCTTCCTGAAGACCGTGAGCGGCTTGTAAAGGAAGCACAGGAGAACGGTGTGCGTACGGGGCCTTGAGAAGAGGTGATCATTCTTGACCTTGCCGCCTGACTGACCTGGACGCAGGTCTAGCAGAAAATGCCCATAAGCCCGCATAGTTGCGGGCTTATGGCTTTTTGGGATTGGCAAATTCGACAAGCTTGTAACACCTTTTGCGGCGATGGTCTCATTGGCTTGTGCTGCGCGGCGCTTGCGATAATACTTTACGGACAGAGCCTGCATTGGAGAAAAGGCGTGAGTGAAGATCATTGCCAACTATTTAAAGGCACACCACTATCGGCTCTACAATTTTCTAGGGAATGTCATGAATAAAAAGTTGGAGAAAGCTGTAAAGGACTACTATCGCAGCTCCTCTTCAGGAACGTTTAGGTATCCTGATTCAATGGACGTCTTGCTTGAAAATAATATGATTTTTCCAGCAGAAGAAATCGAGCATGACGAATTGATAGAAAGACTTTTCCAGGAAAAGCAAAAAGCAACGAAAGAAAGCGTCGTCGAGTCTTTTCTCGTGGGGCTTGAGAAAGGCCAGCCAGAAAAAAGAGTTGCGATCTCGGCCTACGCTGTTGCGTTTAACTTTCCAATGCATACCTTCCAGGCTACTGAACATTTTCAGTGTAAAATCTGCGGTTCAATCAAGGAAAAAACAAGAAACTTTACTCTTTGGAATCTGGGTCGACACAGTTTAGGGGCGACTATTAACGGAAACCCTGAGCAGTTGTATTTTTCGTTAAGAGAGCATAACAAAGCTCCCTCAGAAAAAGTTGAATCCATTGAGTTCTTACAAAAAATGTTAACGGTTATCAGGCAGTCGGACCCTGAGGAAAAGCCTGTGACACTGGAGAAAAAAATCAGGAATATACCTGGGTCGATGTTGAATAAGGAACTCTCCAGAGGGTTGCTGGATTTGTTAGGTCATATTGGAGTTTTGGAAAGCCCAGACCATAAAGGTTTGATTCACAAATGGACATATCTGGGGCTTGCACCGAGGAAGTCTCACTCAACAGATTGGAGCTACCCTGTAGATTTTTGGAAAGGCATGTATGGGGTTAATGAGGAGGCGGTAGAGTTTTGGTTTGGTGATTATCTTAAACGCTTTGGTTGAAAGGTTAACATAAGGAATGGCTGAGATTTTTGATGCTGTTTTCTAGTTTGGTCAAGCTTTGGATGTCGTTTATATTTGGTGTTATTCTATTTTTTGGAGGGTGGCGTGTATGGCTAAGATTTCCATTCTGAAAATATCTGACGCGTACCCTGAAAGTTATTGGTTCAAAAGCAAGATTTTGACAGGTCAGGATTCGATCTCCTTGAAAACCGGGAATGAGATAGCAGAGGAGTTGGTGATTGAGTTTGCGTTAACCTCAAAGGTCAGTATTGATAGACTTCTTAAATATGATTTTTTCTTTAGTGATGGACCTGATTTCATTAGCCCCAGATTTCATCAACTACTATTGAAGGAAAAAGTCTCGGGCGTTCAGTTTCTTGACGCAAACGTGTTTATAGCGGGCAAAAAATATGAAGGTTATAAAGTTTTCAATGTTACTTCAACGCATAGCGTATTCGATAAGGAAAAATCTAAAAGCCGGCCACTTTTAAGCTATCTGCCAGATGGCCCTCAAACGTACACTGAGATTGTGCTGAGAGATGATGTTGACTTGGTCGTGGATGTTTTCAGATCCGAGGAAAGCTTTACGACGGTGTTGGTGTCTGCCCGGGTACGGGAATTGTGCGAGCTTAACAAGGTTCGTGGTTTACAGTTTATAGATCGGTTCTCCAGAGCCTGACGCCCATGGTAGGTATTCTTCTACACGAAATTCGATCCACCCTGTTAATGGGGCTGTATTCGACGATGGTGATGAGTCTCCCATGAAAAGCGTGTTCAAATAGAAACTAATAAAGGATTTGGGAGTCTCAAGCTTTCGGGCAGCCTTAGGTAAAGAGAATGATATCTGGCAAGTTGATAAGCTTTTTCAAGAGTCAAGGTTGGTGGTATGACGATGCCAGCGCAGATTATAAGGTAGAGCTGGAAAAGCTGAGTGTTGATCCGTCATCAGACTTTGCTCAGTTCTATCTGCATGTTGAAGACGGTCCGACGTTCATACAGGGTGGAAAGGAAATATATCAGGTATGCTGGTTTTCCAAAAATACTGACTTTGATCTTGCGTTGAAGATCACGCATGAAACGTTAGGGCTCCCACAAGCGTATATACCACTGGATAGCTTCGAAGGTGAAAGTGGCTATTTTTATAATAGGAGCACTGGAGAGGTACTTCGTGTTTCTTTGGGAAATGAGCTTTTGGACTTCAGAGAGGGGCGGGTCAAGCCTCAATGGGAAAATTTTAACGATTTCCTGGAATTCTATTTTGAGCTGGCGTGATGGGGCCGTTGCTATGAGGATGTTGACATGAGAGATTTATACATAGTCAGCTATGAACCCGACGGTGAGGGTGCCCCCTATTTTTTTGATAGTAAATGGGTTCCTGACCTTCCAGCATTTCACTTCCCAAGTGAGAATCCCTTAGAGAGTACCCTCAGCACGAGCTATCGCGTAATGGCTGATACCCAAAAAATAACTGCAGACTGGTTGCCGGATCATTTTTTGGCATCTAAACGCTTTTTGGGAGTTTGCGACCAGTTTGCCTGTTCTTATATAAGTCGCCCTGTTGATATTGATGTTCAAGGAACGGCTTGCGGTGAAGCGTACTTTTTCTTTGTTCCGTCTGAAAGAATAAGTGCAATGAATCTGGAAAAATCGGTTTTCACGCTTGATCGAAACCCCAAGATTAACGGTAGCAAATCAAGCGATCCTGTTTACGAACGTATAGACAAATTGGAAGTGTCAGGTGATGTGGAATCACACCTTTTCTACTTTAATGAAATAGCCGAGATAGTATGCTCGACTGATTTTCGTAATGAATGCGTCAGAAAAAGCATTTCAGGCTTGAGCTTTAAAGTGATAGACGAGCACTATCAGTACGCGCCATGGGATGATTTCTAAATCATGAAGTATGCTGAAGAGCATTTTTTGGACGATCACATTAACCTGTAGGCACATAGATGAGTATAGGATTGGCTATTTACGGGGTGGATGATGTCAGCCCGGTTGCAGTGTTTGAAATGGCCCTGCGGTTTTTTGAAAAGCTGAACTATTCTGTCACGGCCGCGGCATTTCATAAAAGAATCGCCCCACAAAGAACAGCAGATGCAGAGAGTCTAGACCTCGTAGAGGTGGAACCTGATGAGCTCAGAACGGCGCTGACTGCCGGGGAAGCAACCGATTTCAGAATATACAGTGAAACTGGGCATAGTGACCCTTGGTTCAGCTCCTTCGGTTACACAACCGAAAATTTCGGTAACTTTTTCTGTATAGATGTGCAATCCGAAGAGTGCTTTGAAGCTGCTCAAGATAAATTCACCTGCTTTGTCGATGAGATAGCACAGCAGGTGAATTTCACATACGCGATTATTTATAACGTAGAGAAGGTGTCGGATGCCGTGTGGTACGCTCGCGGCGACAACATGAGGACGTTATTTCCTTTTGAGAGTCCAGTGGCTTTTTCTCACGATACGCCGGGATTGTATGAAGGTGAACGCACTTATGAGAAAACAAAGCTTCGGATGGTTTATCCGGTAAATTATTTAAATAAACATCATATGTCGATAAGGGTAGATGGTATTCCTTTATCTGACTGGATCGCTATGAATCCGGAGCGAGGTACGTTGATGAGTGTTTCCGGAAAGATACGCTGGACAGTGCCTGAGAGCGCTCTGCTGGAAGTGAATAAATCTTGTGGAGAATCAGGGGCTTTACTTGCCTGGATGCCGCAGAAAACAAAAACAAGAGCAAAGTTACCTTAGGCTCTGTATTTTACAGAATCAGTTACTATAAACGGAGAACCGTGGTGGTGAAATATAAATCAGGCGATGTATTTCTGATCCCCGTCAGCTCTGGAGGGTTTGCTGTTTGTCAAATAGTATGCGCGTTCCGGGACCGTTTCAAAAGAGTGTTCTCTTTTGGTGTTTTGGGTGTTACTGCTGATGACAGCAAGGTTGATCTACTGGACAAAGAGTTTCTTTGCTTCAAGAATTCCAGGGGCATGGAAAATATTATATTCACCTCAGTTGAAAATCTGAAAAAAGGAAAGTGGAGAATCGTCGGAAATATTCCGCTTAATGCCGACAAAACAAAATTGAAATATTTCAGAAATGCGGATGCATTATATTTCGATGATGAGTTTCTAGAGATGCTAGAACATTCCAGATACAAGGACTTCAATGTTTTAGGTGTCGCCGGGTACGAGCTGGTTAACAGTTATCTTGAGCAGTTTTTTGATGGGGCGGAGTGAATCCCATATGTCAGGGTGGATATAGGTATGCCTGTAGTTTATAAAAGAGGCCTGCAGCAAAACGACCTGGATTTTATAGAGTCAGAACTTAATAGATCCTTGCCAGCCGATTACAAGGATTTTTTAATGAAAATGAACGGCTTTTATCTGTCAGCGCCTGATTACGCGCAGATACCTTTAACCGCTGTTGATGAGGGGGCGATAAGTTTTGACAGGTTTTTTGGCTTGCTGCCGCTCGATGAATGTAATGATCTCATACAGTTCAATAACGAGTTCGTCTGCGAGGTTGGTTTTCTAAAAAACGCGGTGGTTATTGGAGAGGATGGCGGAGGGAATCCTTACGTGATGGTCGACGAGGGCGAGGGCGTTCGTGCCGGTATTTACTACTGGGATCGCACTCATCTGCATGATTCCAACACGAACAACCATTTTGATATCGCTGAGGTAGAGGATTGCGGAAACCTGTTTTTCATTGCTTCTGGTTTTAGTGAATTTTACAGGTTGATTCTGCAGTGCGTAGGGGCGTCACCAGAATTTTTAGAGGAGGTGTGACAGATGGACGCCAAGATCGCCGTTGAATTGGTTTGCGCAAAGTTGCTCGGAGAACACTCCATCCCGGTTAAGATCCGTACCAGAGACCGTGTCACTGAAGAGGAAGTTAATGAGCTGTTCTTGGCGATTGATTTTTTAATCAGGTATTACAGAGAACAGGACACGGTTCCCAAGAACCTGGCGCTTGCTTTTGTAGATATATATGCTGGATTCAGTGTTGCCGAAGGGTTTTATTGCGAGGATGACATTAAGAGATATGAAGATATCGGAATAGCTCTTCAGGAAAAAGCATACGATTTATTCGAAGGGGCTTGAGATATTATCCTTAGCGAAGCACCGGGCTTGGACTCCATGTAGACGCTCATGTTGAACCCGTTGAGCGAGGCCTGAGATCGCCAAATCATTGGGGGCTGCACCAAGCTAGGATTTCGTATTATGATCTGGAAATGGAACGATCTGTCGTGCAGGTTTAGGTCAAGACGTTCGTTGGCAAACGATTTTAAAAAATTTGCTTGATGCAGGAGTGATTCATGGGCAAGGAAAATCGTATTTTTTTTGAAGCCGAATTGCAAAAGGAACTCAAACTTATTGAGTGCGAGGACTTGGTAGTTAAGGCAGTTAAAAGAGGCCTTAAATTTCGCTTTGAGAAGAAATTGGTTGCCGAGCTGCATTTTCAGTATTTAATGAAGGGACACTCATTTACCCTGCTTGGGTGGGTGTTCGGCGGCCCCATTTTTGAACGCTTGTCCAAAATAGAGATGCCTTATAAAAGTAACTTGGGTAGCGAGGCTTGCTTTTCGTTTATTACCTCGGGAAGACAAGATAAAAAATTTAGTCCCAGCATTTACGGCGATATAGCTGTTCCTCGCCCTGAGCAGGCGAGTGACGTATGTAAGCATATCCGTAACAGGCTGGAGGAGTACTATATCCCTTTAGTTGTCGGCTGTGTATTTCCGAAAGAACGTACTATTGACGATGTCTTATATTCGCCGAGAGACTATTCCTATCCTGCTGCATTTATTCATTGCGCGGTCGCCTGTGATCCGTCGATATTAAAAGATGGCATGAAAGAAAAACTGAAATCCAACAAGAAAATTATCAAAAATAAAGCTTTTGATCTTAAGCTTTTAGATTTTGACGTCTCATAATGTTCGAGGTCCAGGCGCTCCCTGGACGGTACGACGCACCTGGCACCGCCAAGCCAAGAGGATGGCGTCAGATTGAAAGTCTGAACACACGACGAATGCATGGCTGAGCAGTTCAACGCCGCATCAGAAAGCCCGCATCCTCGCGGGCTTTCTGCATTTTTGAGACCGCGACATTTTCATCTGAAACCAACGACTTTCCCCGTCTCCTTCGAACAAACCTATTGAGTTGCCATTTCCATAAGCGTACATTTGTGTTCACTTATAGAGAGGAAGCAATCATGGCACCCAATAGAAGCGCTTCTCTGGCTCACGCGCCGATCAAACCGTTAATCGGCAGTCGTGTCCTCAATGGCAAGGATGATTTGCTGTCTGGCGGACTGGCCGGTGAAATTCGCGATCTATTGGCCGAGCGCGGCGTCCTGGTTTTTCCGCAGCTTCACTTCACTGATGCCGAGCAGATAGCGTTTACACAAACGCTTGGGGTTTTCGCTCCAGAGGTCAGCGACGGTCAAGGCATCACCAAGATCACGCTGGATGCGAAGGAAAACCCGGCGGGTGCAGAGTTTCTCAAAGGGTCGCTGTATTGGCACATCGACGGCACACGGAACGAGTCGCCGATTCTGGCTTCGTTGCTGTCCTGCAAAGTGACTGCGACCTGGGGTGGCAACACGGGTTTCTGTAATACCTACGCTGCTTACGAAGCCTTGTCCGAAGCTGACAAGCAACGTTATGAGGAAATGCGGGTCATTCACGCGCCTTGGGCGTCATTGCTCTATTACGAGCCGGAACCCAGTCTGCAAAAGCTGCAGGCGATGCAGGCCATAGGTGAAAAAGAATTACCGCTGGTATGGAAGCATCGTTCAGGGCGCAAGTCGTTGATTCTCGGCTGCACTGCATTGCACGTTACCGGGCTTGGTGTTGCGCAAAGCGCGCAAGTTCTGGTTGGCCTTCGGGAGTGGGCGACCGCGGAGCCTTTCAGTTATAGCCATGAATGGCAGGTGGGGGATCTGGTGATCTGGGACAACACCGGCACCATGCATCGCGCAGAGGCCTATGACCCGGGCTGCTCGCGCATGATGCATCGCACAAAACTGGAAGGTGAAGAACCGTTCGAGTAGTCCTGTCGGTTCGGGCTATTAGTGCTCGCCGCCAGGTTAGTGAGGTGCGGCGCCGTTGAGGAACATGTCTACGGCCGCTGTCACCATCTCTTCTATTTCATCGTGGGTCATGGGCGCGGGGTTCTGTTGGAAAAGACGCTCTTCGGGCTCGGCAGTAATCAGCGAAAGAAACTGTTTGGCCCTGACCCTTGGATTACCTGGTCTCAATTCACCGCTCTCGATAGCGACAGACATAAGCGTAGCAAGCGCGTCGATGCCCTGGCTGGGACCTGATTCGTAAAACAGCTTGCCGATGTCCGAGCGACCCGATTCTGCGAGCACCATCCGGTAAACCTTGATGGCGGTTGAGTCGTTTGTGACGATCATCAGCATCTGACGCCCGAATTCCAGAAGCTTTTCTTCGAGCGAAATGCTGGTTTCCGATTTTGCGGTCAGATCCGCCACCGCGTTGTACAGATGTGAGGTGGCGTACATTTGGACGACAGCGACAAAGAGAGCCTCCTTGGATGCGAAGTAGCCGTAAAGAGTGGCTTTGGAACCTCCAAGTCGGGTCGAAACCTCCTTCATTGATGCACCTTCATACCCCAGTTCAAGGAATACGCTGGCAGCCGTTTCTACGATGGCGGTACGTCGACTCTCGGTGCGAACCTTCATTGTTTCTCCATAAGAGTACACTTGTGTACATTTTAATGTTGACGGTGATCGGGTAAGCGGCTAAAAGTATACAGGCTAGTACGGTTTTGAGCGACGTGACGGGTAGGGTTGTGATTTCAGTACCGAGCGAGGTATTGGCGTAGGTCTTTATAGGCTGAGTGAGCTGGCTCATACACACTGACTTGATCAAGGTTACTTTTGATTAAGCCGAAGGTTGGCATTGCTTCCTGGTGTTATTAGCGCGGCGTGATCACAACCATTTATTGAGAAGTCTTGGACGACGTAGGTCTTATTGGTTGTCTGCAGAGAAATTTATCTGCTGACTCCTTGCGTCTGCGATATGTAAATCGAGCATTAGCCATTGAACGCTTTACGGTGTTTACCTTCGGAGAAATAGATATGTGCGCAGATAAAGAACCCAGAGCGGGTGTGTTTTTACTGTTGGCACTGGCGTTGGCCGGGTGCGCATCTCAAGAGCCTTTTCCGTACGCAGGCATAGAGTCGGCTCGAGAGATGCGACCCAACAAGACGGATGAGTCTGATCGCGTTCCGTATGCCTATAAATCTCATGTGGACTGGAGTCGGTACAAGAACGTCATGCTGGAGCCGGTGACACTTTATTCAGGCGCAGATGAGCAGTTTTCCGGGGTGACGTCGGAGGATAAGCGTGAGTTGGCCAATTACATGACCATCGAGTTTTCCGAGGCGCTGGGCAAGCGCTTTCGGTTCGTGTCCACGCCTGTACCCAATACGCTGCGGATTCGGCTGACCTTGACCGGAGTGGAAACGACGACGCCGGTGCTGGCAACCTTTTCGAGGTTCGACATCGGCATGGGTTCTTATAATCTCGTTCAGGCTGCACGGGATCGCAAGGGCACGTTTACCGGGTCAGTCAGTTACGTGGTCGAGATCTACAACGCATCAACAATGCGCCTCCTTGAGTCCTATGTCTCCCGACAATATCCGAAGGTGTATGACATCAGTTCGACGTATGGCCGCTTTTCTGCCGCGAAATCGGGTATTGAAAGAGGGGCCGACAGTCTGGTTGATACGTTGGCTGAAAAATAGAGTCGCGCTCTCACCAAACAATATCAACTATATGATTGAAGTGCTTTTTATCTGTAGGAGCGCGCTTGCCCGCGATTCAGTGTGTCAGTCGATAAATATGTCGGCTGCGCTGACGCTATCGCGGGCAAGCGCGCTCCTACAGATAATGCAGTTCTTTTTAATGGATAAGTTTGTTTGATATGAGAATGGCGCGGCTAGTTTTTTATTTATCCAGACATACGAAAACACCGGGAGATATATTCCCCCGGCATTATCTGCAGATAGTGAGCAAGTATCAGCGGTCAGTAGGCAAGTTACGGTAGAGAATCGCCGTTGCCAACTCCATGTCAGAAGCCTTCAGATCAGGATTTGCAGCCCGCACGTCGGCGATCGCCGACTCCAGATGCGGTCCCCGAATACTGCCGCCACTGGCGATAAAGCTACTGGCGTCGTCCTGGGTGGCGACGATTTGCTTGTTGTCCTTGGAAGTCAGGTAGCTGGAGCCAGTGGTGGCCCCGGACGTAAGTACATTGCGCCAGAACGAGTCGGCCATTGCCGATCCCATAGGAAGCGACAGCGCTGCAAGTGTGGCTAGGGCGAGTTTGAGACGCATGGGCATAGACCTCGATGGGTGGTGTTTTCTCTAAACCGTACAGTACGGTTCATTTATGAAAAGATCAACTCATCCATTCAAATCAGGCTGTGGAACCTGATCCTGAGGTCCAATCTTCGTTGTGCGACACCACTGCGCTTAAGTTTTGCCAGATGCAGGTGTATCGTATTCGCCCCTCGCATCGACTCTCGACTGCGACCCCGTGTCTGGTTTTCTGAGGTATTCACGTTTATGTCTTTTACCCGTCGACAAATACTCGGTGGCCTTGTCGGTCTTGCCGTGGTTGGGCTTGGGGCGGGAGGGGCTTCGCGTTATTGGCTGGGACGGCGTGGGCCGGGTGAGGGGCATGATTTCGAGCTGATCGCCGCACCGCTGGATGTTGAACTGGTCGCGGGGCACCAGACTCCGGCATGGGCCTTTGGCGGATCTGCGCCGGGGACCGAGCTGCGAGTGCGGCAGGGCGAGTGGCTGCGTTTGCGCTTCATCAATCACCTGCCGGTTGAAACCACGATTCACTGGCACGGCATCCGCCTTCCGCTTGAGATGGATGGCGTGCCCTACGTGTCGCAACTGCCGGTCAAGCCGGGCGAGTATTTCGATTACAAATTTCTGGTGCCCGACGCAGGCAGCTATTGGTATCACCCCCATGTCAGCAGCAGCGAAGAGCTGGGGCGTGGGCTGGTCGGTCCGCTGATCATCGAGGAGCGCGAGCCTACGGGTTTCAAGCATGAACGCACGGTCAGCCTGAAAAGCTGGCATGTGGATGAGGTAGGGGCGTTTACCGAATTCAGCGTGATTCGTGAGGCTGCACGCGAGGGTACGGCGGGGCGGCTTTCTACGATCAATGGCATTCCCCAGGGCGTGATTGAATTGCCAGCCGGGCAGATCACTCGCGTGCGCATTCTGAACCTCGATAACACCGTGACCTATCGCCTGAATCTGCCGGGCGCCGAGGCGCAGATTTATGCGCTGGACGGCAATCCGATCAAGCCTCGACCCTTGGGCAAGGATTATTGGTTGGGGCCGGGAATGCGCCTGTGTCTGGCGATCAAAGCGCCACCTGTGGGTGAGGAGCTGTCATTTCGAAATGGCCCGGTGCGGCTGGGGACTTTTCGTTCGGTTGCCAATGACGATGCGCCAGGCGAATGGCCGCCTGAACTGCCTGCCAATCCGATCGCCGAGCCGGATCTGGAAAACGCCGAGAAGCTCAATTTCAACTTTGAGTGGGTGGGTTCGGTGTCAGTCAATGTCGACAATGGCAAGCCGCCGAGTCTGTGGCAGATCAATGGCGAAGCCTGGGACATCACCGACAAAACCTGTGCCGATCGCCCGATTGCCAAATTGGTGCTGGGCAAGAGCTACATCTTCGAACTCAAGAACATGACCCAATATCAACACCCGATTCATCTGCACGGAATGAGCTTCAAGGTCCTTGCCTCAGACCGCAGAAAGATCATTCCCTATTTCACCGACACCTTCCTGCTGGGCAGAAACGAGCGCGCACGGGTGGCACTGGTAGCGGATAATCCCGGGGTGTGGATGTTCCACTGCCATGTGATCGATCACATGGAAACCGGACTTATGGCAGCAATAGAGGTTTCTTGATGCGGCAGCCGCAAATCATTGATCGCAGTCGCGATCAGGACTTCATGCGCGAAGCGTTGGCATTGGCGGCTCAAGGCGCTGCGCTGGGCGAGGTGCCGGTGGGCGCGGTGCTGGTGCAAGACGGCGAGATCATTGGCCGCGGCTTCAATTGCCCTATCAGCGGCAGTGATCCCAGCGCTCACGCCGAGATGGTTGCCATACGGGCAGCGGCGCAGGCGGTCAGCAATTATCGGCTGCCGGGCAGCACGCTGTATGTGACCCTGGAGCCTTGCAGCATGTGCGCCGGGCTGATCGTGCATTCGCGTATCGCCCGCGTGGTCTATGGCGCACTTGAGCCCAAGGCTGGCATTGTCCAGAGTCAGGGACAGTTTTTCACTCAGGGCTTTCTCAATCATCGCGTGTTGTTTGAGGGGGGGGTGTTGGGTGAAGAGTGCGGCACGATGTTGAGCGAGTTTTTCAGGATGAGAAGGGCGAAGGGCTAACGCTAAGCAGGTTGATTTGAATTAGATCCCCTGTGGGAGATTCTATGCTGGCCTGCAAGCTGCTTGACGACGTGGGACCGGCTTTAGCAGGGAAGGCGGTATTTCTGCCGATGAAGTTTCAGCGTCTGTCACGCCCTCTTCCCGGCTGAAGCCGGTCCCACGTCATCAGTGATTCCTGCGGGAGCCGTGTTTCATTTCGAGATTGTTGTAGAGGGGTAAACGAGGAGTTTGTTAAAGCGGAGGATTTTCTTCTGCAGGCTTGGTCTTGTTCACGCCCGGTACATGCAGGTTGCTTTCTGCCACCTGGCTGCCTTCCAGCTGGGGCTGAGTGGCCCAGGTCAGGATGTCGTAGTAACGGCGGATGTTGGCCACGAAATGCACGGGTTCTCCGCCTCGGGCATAACCGTATCGGGTCTTGCTGTACCACTTTTTCTGCGAAAGACGGGGCAACATTTTTTTAACGTCGAGCCATTTATTTGGATTCAGGCCCTCGTTTTCTGCCAGTTTCCGCGCATCTTCCAAATGTCCGCTACCAATGTTGTAGGAGGCGAGAGCGAACCACGTACGATCCGGCTCCGCAATCGTGTCGTCCAGCTGATCCTTCACGTAGGCAAAATACTTTGCACCACCCTGAATACTCTGTCTGGCATCCAGTCGGTTGGAGACCCCCATGGCCTGGGCGGTGTTCTGGGTCAGCATCATCAGGCCGCGCACGCCGGTCTTGGAGGTAACGCCGGGCTGCCACAGTGATTCCTGATAGCCGATGGCTGCCAGCAGACGCCAGTCCACTTGTTCTTTCTTCGCAGACGCCTGGAAGTGCTTCTCGTATTTAGGCAGACGCTCCTGCAAATGCTGGGCGAAGGTATAAGCGCCCACATAGCCCAGGACGTCAACGTGCCCGTAATAGCGGTCTTTCAAACGCTGCAAGGTGCCGTTCTTGTTGACCTTGTCGAGGTAGGCGTTGATTTCGTTGAGCAGGCTGTTGTCTTCACCGAGTGCGACGGCCCAGCGCTGTCCTTTGCCTTCGCCCAGATCGAACGCGACGCGGACGTTGGGAAAATAAACCTGATTCATCGCCAGTTCGTTGGAATCCACCAGCGTGATGTCAGTTTGGCCGTCATCGACCATTCGCAGCAGGTCAACTACCTCGACGGCGTCGGATTCTTCGTACTCAATCGCAGGATTTTGCGCTTTCAGTGCGGCCATCTGTTCAGCGTGGCTGCTGCCTTTAAGGACAGTAATGCGTTTACCCACCAGATCTGAAGGGTCAGTAGGACGCGACTGGCCGTTGCGATAAATAACCTGCGGGGTGACATCAAGGTAGGAATGAGAAAAGCGCGCCTGTTTTTTACGCTGCTCGGTATCGATCAATCCAGCGGCTGCCAGCACCGGGCCGCCCGGTTTCTGGATCTGATCGAACAACTCATCGAGGTTGTCGGCGGTTTCGATCTTCAGATCTACGCCGAGATCTTCGGCGAAACGCTTGACCAATTCATACTCGAAACCCGTCTCCCCGTTGCGATCCTGGAAGTAGGTCGCGGGGCTGTTGCGAGTGACCACGCGCAGCACGCCGTCCTCCTTTACTCGCTCCAGTGTGTTGGGTTTATCCACACAGGCGCCGAGCATCAGGAAGAGTCCGGTTGCGATGAGCCATCTGGCACAACGAGGGCGGAAGTCTGATTGGGAAAACATCGGAGCAGTATACGCAAAGCGCACCCGTCGCCATATCTCGACAGCGAAGCTCGGGTCTGCTAGAGCACAGCCTTTCTTATGAGCAACCTGAGGGCTACGTTAACAGCAACATGACCCGCGACTTGGCCCGCCGATATGCGGACACCGTCAATCTGGCCGTTTTGGGTGCTCAAACAGTCGCTTTAGGCTAGAATGCACGGCCTCAAAGCACACCCCCTTCCCGAGGCTGTCCCGAAGATGTTGATCCTGCGCGGTGCTCCTGCCCTTTCTGCCTTTCGCCACAGCAAATTACTGGAACAACTGAAACAGAAAGTTTCAGCTGTCAGTGGCTTGTATGCCGAATTTGCCCACTTTGCCGAAGTCACTGGCGATCTGACTGGCGAGGAACAGGACGTTCTCGTTCGCATCTTGAAATACGGCCCGAGCGTGCCGGTTCAAGAGCCGAGCGGCCGGTTGTTCCTGGTGATGCCACGTTTCGGCACTATTTCGCCGTGGTCCAGCAAGGCCAGCGATATTGCCCGTAACTGCGGCCTTGCGAAGGTCCAGCGTATCGAACGCGGTATTACCTTCTATGTAGAAGGCCAGTTCAGCGAAGCTGAAGCCCAGATCATCGCCGGTTGCCTGCATGACCGCATGACGCAGATGGTGCTGGGTTCCGTACAGGAAGCCGAAGGCCTGTTCACTCACGCCGAGCCCAAGCCGCTGACGGCGATTGATGTGCTGGGCGGCGGTCGTGCCGCGCTGGAAAAAGCCAACGTCGAGCTCGGCCTGGCGCTGGCTGAAGATGAAATCGATTATCTGGTCACCAGCTTCAACGGTCTGGGGCGCAACCCTCATGACATCGAGCTGATGATGTTTGCCCAGGCGAACTCCGAGCACTGCCGTCACAAGATCTTCAACGCCAGTTGGGATATCGACGGCGAAAGCCAGGAAAAAAGCCTGTTCGGCATGATCAAGAACACCTACCAGATGCACAGCGAAGGCGTCCTGTCTGCTTATAAGGACAACGCTTCGGTGATCGTCGGCAGCGTGGCGGGTCGTTTCTTCCCGGACCCTGAAACCCGCCAGTACGGCGCGGTGCAGGAGCCTGTGCACATTCTGATGAAGGTCGAGACCCACAACCACCCGACTGCGATTGCCCCGTTCCCGGGCGCATCGACTGGTTCCGGCGGCGAGATTCGCGACGAAGGCGCAACGGGTCGTGGTGCCAAGCCTAAAGCTGGCCTGACCGGTTTCACCGTTTCCAATCTGCAGATTCCAGGCTTCGAACAACCGTGGGAAGTGAACTACGGCAAGCCTGAGCGTATCGTGACCGCGCTGGACATCATGCTTGAAGGTCCATTGGGCGGCGCCGCGTTCAACAACGAATTCGGTCGTCCGGCCCTGACCGGTTATTTCCGTACCTTCGAACAGTCCATCAGCACGCCGCATGGCGATGAAGTTCGGGGTTACCACAAGCCAATCATGCTGGCTGGCGGTATGGGTAACATCCGTGCCGAACACGTGCAGAAAGGCGAAATCACCGTTGGCTCCAAGCTGATCGTGCTCGGCGGCCCGGCAATGTTGATCGGTCTGGGCGGCGGTGCTGCATCTTCCATGGCCACCGGTACCAGCTCTGCGGATCTGGATTTTGCTTCGGTTCAGCGTGAAAACCCTGAAATGGAGCGTCGTTGCCAGGAAGTCATCGACCGTTGCTGGCAGCTGGGTGACAAGAACCCGATCAGCTTCATCCATGACGTCGGCGCGGGCGGTTTGTCCAACGCTTTCCCGGAACTGGTCAATGACGGCGGCCGCGGTGGTCGCTTCGAATTGCGTAACGTACCGAACGACGAGCCGGGCATGGCCCCGCTGGAAATCTGGAGCAACGAATCCCAGGAGCGTTATGTCCTGGCGGTTGGCGCCGAAGACTTCGAGCGCTTCAAGGCGATCTGCGAACGTGAGCGCTGCCCGTTCGCAGTTGTGGGTGAGGCGACTGCCGAACCACAACTGACCGTGACCGACAGCCACTTTGGCAACAATCCGGTTGATATGCCGCTGGAAGTACTGCTGGGCAAGGCCCCGCGCATGCACCGCAGTGCTGACCGCGAAAACGAGCTGGGCGATGATTTCGACCCAAGCGTGCTGGATATCGAAGAAAGCGTACAGCGCGTTCTGCACCACCCGGCTGTTTCCAGCAAAAGCTTCCTGATCACTATTGGTGACCGCAGCATTACCGGTCTGGTCGCTCGCGATCAGATGGTAGGCCCATGGCAGGTGCCAGTCGCTGACGTCGCCGTGACCGCGACCAGCTTCGACGTCAATACCGGTGAAGCGATGGCGATGGGCGAGCGTACTCCGCTGGCACTGCTGGACGCTCCTGCGTCGGGCCGTATGGCTATCGGCGAGACGCTGACCAACATCGCTGCTTCGCGCATCGAAAAGCTTTCCGACATCAAGATGTCTGCCAACTGGATGTCCGCTGCCGGTCATCCCGGCGAAGATGCTCGTCTGTACGACACCGTAAAAGCGGTCGGCATGGAGCTGTGTCCGGCGCTGGGTATCACCATCCCGGTGGGCAAGGACTCGATGTCCATGAAAACCCGCTGGAGCGATGAGGGCGTCGAGAAGAGCGTGACGTCGCCGCTGTCGCTGATCGTGACCGGTTTTGCACCGGTGACCGACATCCGCAAGACCATGACCCCGGAACTGCGCATGGACAAGGGCGTTACCGACCTGATCCTGATCGACCTGGGTCGTGGCCAGAACCGCATGGGTGCTTCGATCCTGGCTCAGGTTTACGGCAAGCTCGGTCGCGTAGCGCCGGATGTCGATGACTCCGAAGACCTCAAGGCGTTCTTCGCCGTCATTCAAGGCCTCAACGCCGACGGCCACCTGTTGGCTTACCACGACCGTTCCGATGGCGGCCTGTTGGTCACCACGCTGGAAATGGCGTTCGCGGGTCACTGCGGTCTGGATCTGCACATGGATGGTCTGGCTGAGACGCCGGCTGAATTGGCAGCCATCCTGTTCAACGAAGAGCTGGGTGCCGTCATCCAGGTCCGTCAAGACGCCACGCCAGACGTACTGGCTCAGTTCAGCGCGGCCGGTCTGGAAGACTGCGTCGCGGTAATCGGTCAGCCGGTCAACAACGACGAAGTGTCCATCAGCTTCAATGGCGAGCCAGTGTTCGGCGGCCAGCGTCGTCTGCTGCAGCGTCAATGGGCTGAAACCAGTTACCAGATCCAGCGCCTGCGTGATAACGCCGAGTGTGCCGATCAAGAGTTCGACGCGCTGCTTGAAGAGGATAATCCAGGCCTGACCGTCAAGCTGGGCTTTGACGTCAACGAAGACATTGCTGCGCCTTACATCAAGACTGGCGTGCGTCCGCAAGTGGCTGTGCTGCGTGAGCAGGGCGTCAACGGTCAGGTCGAAATGGCAGCTGCCTTCGACCGCGCCGGTTTCAACGCGATTGACGTACACATGAGCGATATCCTGGCGGGCCGTGTCGATCTGAACGACTTCAAAGGCATGGTTGCTTGCGGCGGCTTCTCTTACGGCGACGTACTGGGTGCTGGCGAAGGCTGGGCCAAGTCGGCACTGTTCAACAGCCGTGCGCGTGATGCGTTCCAGGGCTTCTTCGAGCGTCAGGACAGCTTCACCCTCGGCGTGTGCAACGGTTGTCAGATGTTGTCCAACCTGCATGAGCTGATTCCGGGCAGCGAGTTGTGGCCACACTTCGTGCGCAACCGCTCCGAGCAGTTCGAAGCGCGGGTAGCCATGGTGCAGATTCAGGAGTCGCCGTCGATCTTCCTGCAGGGCATGGCCGGTTCGCGTATGCCGATCGCCATTGCTCACGGTGAGGGTCACGCCGAGTTCGCCAGCGATGAAGCACTGGTCGCTGCCGATGTTTCCGGTACTGTTGCGCTGCGCTACGTCGACACCCACGGCAAGATCACCGAAGCCTACCCGGCCAACCCGAACGGTTCGCCGCGCGGCATCGGTGGCCTCACCACTCGCGACGGTCGCGTCACCATCATGATGCCGCACCCTGAGCGTGTATTCCGTGCCGTGCAAAACTCGTGGCGTCCGGAAGACTGGAACGAAGACGGTGCGTGGATGCGCATGTTCCGCAACGCCCGTGCCTGGGTGAACTAAGAAACAATGTACAAGCTCGCGTTCTTTGTACCGCCGAGTCATGTGGAACAGGTCAAAAGTGCCGTATTCGCCGCTGGTGCAGGGCGAATCGGGGCTTACGATCAGTGCTCATGGCAGGTGCTCGGCCAAGGCCAGTTCCGCCCGCTGGAGGGTAGCCAGCCATTTATCGGGCAGGGCGGCGTGGTCGAGCAGGTACAGGAATGGAAAGTCGAGCTTGTCGTTGCGGATGAGTTGATTCAGCAAGTAGTGGCGGCTCTCAAGCAGAGCCACCCCTATGAAACGCCGGCCTATGAGGTTTGGCGGCTAGAGGATCTGTAATCCCTTGTAGGAGCTGCCGAAGGCTGCGATGGCGGTGTATCAGATAAATCGCATCGCAGCCTTCGGCAGCTCCTACAGGTGTCGGTGTTCTCTTTACGGCCTGATCTCAATCATCGTGCCGTCCTTCACCAGACCCCACACTTCCCGCATGTCGTTGTTCTTCAGCGCGATGCAGCCGTTGGTCCAGTCCAGCGTGTGGAAGTACCACTCCGGATATTCCTCATCCACTGGCGTGCCATGAATCATGATCATACTGCCGGGTTTTACCCCTTCGCGTTTCGAGCGTTCGGTGTCCGCCGCGTTCGGGTAAGAGATGTGCATCGACAGGTTGTAATTGGTGCTGGTCTTGCGCCAGTCCAGCCAGTAGAACCCTTCCGGCGTGCGCTGGTCGCCTTCCTTGAGTTTTGTGCCCTTGGGTTGCTTGCCCAGGGAAATACGATACGTCTTGAGAGGTTCGCCGCCACTGATCAGTTGCAGTTGCCGCGCTGACTTGAGCACCAGCACCTTGTCGATTTTCTTGTCGGCAATGTTCTCAACGTTGATCACCTTTTCGCCGACGATCTTTTGCTCGCTGCCTTTGGGGACAATGGTCTGGGTGAACGAGGCCTGAGACAACGGCATGAAAGACAAGCACAAAGCAGCGAGCAACCAACGCATCGAAACGGTATCCCTGAAGCGGCGCCTGTAATGGGCTGGCCTGATTAAGTGTCTTGAATAGGCCGCGATGGCGGCAGGGCTTCGTTACGCACAGGGTAAGCCTGCTCACGACGATCAGCGAAGAAACATTCTAGGGCACGCCGGACGGTCATGAAAGCCAGGTCCGACCACGGTATGTCCGCTTCATCGAACAGGCCGACTTCCAGGCTTTCAGTTCCCGCGGCGAATTCCGGTGTGGCCAGTTCTCCCCGGAAGAACACGTGGACCTGATTGATGTGCGCCACATCCACCAGCATGTACAGGTTCAGCTCGCCCGGTGTCGCACAGGCTTCCTCGTAGGTTTCCCGGCGAGCCGCCTGCTCCATGGTCTCACCGTTTTCCATGAACCCGGCTGGCAAGGTCCAGAAACCCAGGCGCGGCTCGATGGCGCGACGGCAGAGCAAGACCTTGCCATCCCACACGGCCAGACAGCCCGCAACAATATTGGGGTTCTGATAGTGAATGGTCTGACAGTGTTCGCAGACAAAGCGCAGGCGACTATCGCCTTCGGGAATGCGCTGTATGACCGGTTTGCCGCATTGGCTGCAGAATTTCATGGACAGGTTCAATTGCTGAATTCAGTCGCTATCTTGGCGTGTGCCAAGGGTGATCGGCAAGCTGCGCTTTAGTCTTGTCCACATTGTCCTGCGAGGGCTTGGGCAGTTCGCCACTTTGGTGCATGATGCCGGGTAGGCAACAGATCGAGATTTCCCATGCTGGATGAGCTACTTCGCCGCGTAAGCAGTCATACGCCGAGCACCTTTGAGACGGATCGACTTTTCCCCGAAGCTGCGGTGTTGCTGCCGATTACCCGCAGTGACGAGCCGGAACTGATTCTGACGCTGCGTGCCAGCGGGCTGTCGACTCACGGTGGTGAAGTGGCCTTTCCTGGAGGGCGACGTGACCCGGAAGACACTGACCTGATCTTCACCGCGCTGCGCGAAGCCGAGGAAGAGATCGGTCTGCCGCCGGGGCTGGTTGAAGTGATCGGGCCGCTCAGTCCGTTGATCTCCAAGCACGGTATCAAGGTCACGCCTTATGTGGGGTTGATTCCGGACTTCGTCGAGTACCGCCCCAACGATGCCGAAATCGCCGCCGTGTTCAGTGTGCCGCTGGAGTTCTTTCGTCAGGACACCCGTGAGCATACCCACCGCATCGACTATCAAGGTCAAAGTTGGTACGTGCCCAGCTATCGTTATGGCGAGTTCAAAATCTGGGGGCTGACGGCAATCATGATCGTCGAGCTGATCAACGTGCTTTATGACAGCAAGATCAGCCTGCATCACCCGCCAGAACACTCCGTGATCTAAGCGCTGATCAAACGGGCCGCAGAGCCTTGAGGGTACAAATTCATGAAATATCGTCTGGGTGATTTTCGCGTCGAAACCCATCCACAAAGCTGGGTGGCGCCCAATGCTGTGCTGATCGGCAAGGTCAGGCTGGAGGCGGGGGCCAATGTCTGGTTCAACGCCGTGCTGCGCGGTGATAACGAGCTGATCCATATCGGCGAGAACAGTAATGTGCAGGACGGCACGGTCATGCACACTGATATGGGCTCGCCGCTGGAAATCGGCAAAGGCGTGACCATCGGCCACAACGCGATGCTGCATGGTTGCAGCGTCGACGATTACAGCCTGATTGGCATCAATGCTGTCATCCTTAACGGCGCGAAGATCGGCAAATACTGCATCATTGGCGCTAATTCACTGATCGGCGAAGGCAAGAATATCCCCGATGGCTCGCTGGTCATGGGTTCGCCGGGTAAAGTAGTGCGTGAACTCACTGATGTGCAGAAGAAAATGCTCGAAGCCAGCGCCTCCCATTACGTCCACAACGCCCAGCGCTACGCTCGCGACTTGAACCCGCAGGAAGATTGATGGAAGCCGAACGCCGCGTTGCATCCCCATGCGTCAGCATCTGCGCCCTGGATGACGATGATGTGTGCCTGGGTTGCCAGCGCACCGTGAAGGAAATCACCGACTGGCACGCCATGGACAACGACCAGCGCCGCGCTGTGCTCCGGCTGTGTCATGAGCGAGCCGAGGCGAGCGGGCTTGTGTGGAAAATGTAATCGCGGAATCTCGCTCTTCCCTTGGGAGATTCTATGGTCGCCCCCAAGTTGATTGACGACGTGGGACCGGCTTTAGCCGGGAAAGCGGTATGTCTGCACCTATAAAATTCGGCGTCTGTCACGGCCCCTTCCCGGCTGAAGCCGGTCCCACGTCAGTGCTCCCACAGGTTGAATCTCATTTCAAATCAGCCAGCGCGTGCATCGGCTGATACCATTACTCATCTTCCCCGCCACATAAGCCTCACCTCATGCTCTTCCTGATCGCCTACATCAGCAGTGTCGTGCTGATCAATTTCGCTTTTTCCGCTGCACCGCACCTGGATATCATCTGGTCTGCCTGGGGTGGGCTGGTGTTTGTGTTGCGGGACATGGTGCAAACCCGCTTCGGGCACGGTGCGATCCTGGCAATGCTGGCGGCTCTGGTGCTGTCGTATGTCACTTCCGACCCGACTATCGCGCTGGCCAGTGCCACGGCGTTTGCGGTATCCGAATGCATCGACTGGCTGGTGTTCACCATTACCAAGCGCCCACTGCGTGATCGTCTGTGGCTCAGTTCGGCGCTGAGCATCCCGGTGGATACCTTTATCTTTTTCGGCCTGATCGATGCTCTGACCCCGCCCGTGATTATCACGGCGTTGGTGTCCAAGTTCGCTGGTGTCACGGCCGTCTGGCTGATCATGGCCTGGCGTGCGCGCAAGAATGCTTGTGCGGGCTGAGAATTACGGGCCTTCGTGGTAAATTGCGCGCCTTTCTCCACAGCGGTCGCTCGCACCTGACGCGGGCTGCCCTCGATATCTGCTCCACGAGGACCTGAGATGACTCAAATCGGAACTCCACTGTCGCCTGTCGCGACCCGCGTATTGCTCTGCGGTTGCGGCGAGCTGGGCAAGGAAGTCGTAATCGAACTGCAGCGCCTGGGCGTTGAAGTGATCGCTGTTGATCGTTATGCCAACGCGCCTGCCATGCAGGTTGCCCACCGCAGCCATGTGATCAACATGCTCGACGGTGCCGCGCTGCGTGCGGTGATCGAGGCCGAGAAGCCGCACTACATCGTGCCGGAGATCGAGGCTATTGCTACGGCAACACTGGTTGAGCTGGAGGCCGAAGGCTTCACGGTGATCCCGACTGCCCGTGCCACGCAATTGACCATGAACCGCGAAGGTATCCGTCGTCTGGCCGCTGAAGAGCTGGACCTGCCGACTTCGCCGTATCACTTCGCCGACACCTTCGAGGATTACAGCAAGGCTGTGCAGGACCTGGGCTTCCCTTGCGTGGTCAAGCCGGTGATGAGTTCGTCGGGCAAAGGCCAGAGCTTGCTGCGTACTGCCGATGACGTGCAGAAAGCCTGGGACTACGCCCAGGAAGGCGGTCGTGCCGGTAAAGGTCGCGTGATCATCGAAGGCTTCATCGACTTTGAATACGAAATCACTCTGCTGACCGTGCGCCACGCTGGCGGTACTACTTTTTGCGCGCCAGTGGGCCATCGTCAGGAGAAGGGCGACTATCAGGAATCCTGGCAGCCACAGGCCATGAGCCCGATTGCGCTGGCTGAATCCGAGCGCGTCGCCAAGGCTGTAACCGAAGCCTTGGGTGGCCGCGGTCTGTTTGGTGTTGAGCTGTTCGTCAAAGGTGATCAGGTCTGGTTCAGCGAAGTCTCGCCGCGCCCGCATGATACGGGTCTGGTGACCCTGATCTCTCAGGATCTGTCGCAGTTTGCCTTGCACGCTCGCGCCATTCTGGGCCTGCCAATCCCGCAGATTCGCCAGTTCGGACCATCGGCTTCGGCGGTGATTCTCGTGGAAGGCCAGTCCACGAATACCACTTTCGCCAACCTCGGTGAGGCGTTGAGCGAGCCGGATACTGCACTGCGTCTGTTCGGCAAGCCTGAAGTCAATGGCCAGCGCCGTATGGGCGTTGCCCTGGCTCGCGACGAGTCCATCGAAGCGGCGCGCGCCAAGGCGACCCGTTCTTCACGTGCTGTGAAAGTCCAGTTGTAACGCTGTCCTGCAGGGAATAGTGCGGTGTCACTGACACCGCACTATCGCGAAGCAAACATATACCTGTAGGAGTGCACGAGCACCGCGAGGCCGCGATAACGTTGTATCAGACAGGACGCCATCGCTGCCTCGCGGTGCTCGTGAGCTCCTACAGAAAAGAATTAAAAATCAGGTAGTTGCATTTATAGGGCACTTCTCTGAGCTAAACGATTTTATCCAGATCCGCCTCACGCGTTTCTTTCAGGCACAGCACGGCAATTACGCTGATCAACGCTGCTGCCGACACATACCCTCCGACCCAGCTCAGTCCGCCCATCGCCACCAGTTTCTGAGCGAAGAACGGCGCGACTGATGCACCGACGATGCCTCCCAGGTTGTAGGCCGCTGACGCTCCGGTGTATCGAACCCGGGTCGGAAACAGTTCGGGTAGCATCGCGCCCATCGGGGCGAAGGTCACGCCCATCAGGAACAGCTCGATACACAGAAACAGCGCCACTGCCCATGTTGTGCCGTGGGTGAGCAGCGGCTCCATGGTGAAGCCGGAAAGGATCGCCAGTACGCCGCCGATGATCAGCACCGGACGACGTCCATAACGGTCGCTGGCCCATGCCGCCAGCGGGGTCGCTGCTGCCATGAACAACACGGCGAAGCACAGCAGGGCGAGGAAGGTCTCGCGGCTATAGCCGAGAGTCGATACGCCGTAGCTCAGGGAAAACACCGTTGAGATGTAGAACAGCGCATAACAGACCACCATCGATGCGGCACCCAGCAATACCGGCGCCCAGTATTGGCTGAACAGCTCCACTATCGGCATCTTCACCCGCTCGTGGCGGGCGATGGCGTTGGTGAAGACCGGGGTTTCTTCCAGCTTCAGTCGCACATAGAGCCCAACCATCACCAGTGCCGCGCTCAGCAGGAACGGGATTCTCCAGCCCCATGAGCGAAACTGTTCGTCATCCAGCGTCATGGCCAGTGTCAGGAACAGCCCGTTCGCGGCGAGGAAACCAATCGACGGGCCCAGTTGCGGGAACATGCCGAACCAGGCGCGTTTGCCTTTTGGGGCGTTCTCCGTGGCGAGCAAGGCTGCGCCGCCCCATTCACCACCCAGTCCCAATCCCTGGCCGAAACGCAATACGCACAACAGAATCGGTGCCCAGGCACCTATGGTCGCGTAGCCCGGCAGCACGCCGATCAACGTGGTGCACACGCCCATCAGCAGCAACGAAGCGACCAGCGTCGACTTGCGTCCGATGCGATCACCGAAATGGCCAAACAGCGCGGAGCCAAGCGGGCGGGCAAGGAAGGCGATACCGAAGGTCAGAAATGCCGACAGCATTTGTGCGGTGCCGGACGTTTGAGGGAAGAACACCGGGCCGATCACCAAAGCAGCGGCGGTGGCGTACACGTAGAAATCGTAGAACTCGATAGCAGTGCCAATGAAACTGGCAGTTGCGACGCGTGTGGCAGAGTTGGCCGGGCGAACCGGTGCGCTCTCATTTTCGTGGGCGGCAGAAGTCGTGGTCATGCGGGTCTTCCTGACAGTCAGAGTGCCTGTTGAAGATCATCAACAATGTCGATGTTCAACGGCATACATTAATTATTGTGGGTACAGCGCTGATCAGGTTAGCCCGGATAGGAGGCGAGAGGCGTTCAGGCTGGATGACTGGCCGATCAGGTGGGGTGCGGGTAGCACACGGATCGGCGGGCTGGGTAAGCGGCTCGATTATAGGAATCGCGCCGCTCGTATAACAAGAGGCCTGTAGAGGGGACTTCCAGCGAGTGGTCTCTGCGGAGTCAGCGAGTAGCCGGTTTCAGCCACATCATGACCTGTGTCACGCGGTTGTCTTCAGTTTCGAGAATTTCCAGGCGATAGGGCCCGATCTTCAGGCAGACAGCGCTTTCGGGAATGGTTTCCAGAGCTTCAGTCACCAGGCCATTGAGCGTCTTGGGGCCATCGGACGGTAGATGCCAACCCAGGCTCTTGTTCAGATCGCGAATCGACGCGGCACCATCCACCAACAGACGACCGTCAGTCTGGGGATGAATGTGCGGATTGTTCAGGGTCTGCTCGTTTTCGAATTCGCCGACGATTTCTTCCAGAATGTCTTCGAGGCTGACGATCCCCAGCACTTCGCCGTACTCATCGACCACGACGCCCATGCGGCGCTGTTGCTTGTGGAAGTTCAGCAGTTGCAGCTGAAGCGGAGTGCTCTCCGGAACGAAGTACGGCTCATAGCAGGCGGCGACGATCTGTTCTTTGGTCAATTCGCCCTTGGGCAGCAGATGGCTGATCTGCCGGGTATTGAGCACGCCCTGAACCTGATTGATGTCATTGTGATAGACCGGCAGCCGGGTGTGACGCGAAATGATCAGGCGCTCGACGATCTGTTCGATGCTGTCGTCGAGATTTACGCCATCCACTTCGCTGCGCGGCACCAGAATGTCATTGACCGTGATGCTGTCCAGCGCATGGATGCCTGACAGTACGGGTGAGCGTCCGGGATGGTGTTCGTGAACGCCGTCATGATTGCCGTGCTGGCGTTCGTCATCTTTATCGGCCGCAATTGCCTGCTTGCTACGTGTGCCAAAAGGGCGGAGCAGGGTTCTGGCCATGCAGTTGAACAGCCAGGCCAGTGGCCAGAGGATGATCATCGGAATGCGCAACAGGCTGTTGGCCATGTGCACGATTGCTTCCGGATGACGGGCTGCCAGCCTGCGGGGAATCAGTTCGGCGAAGATCAGCGTGACGCTGGTGACGATTATCCAGGCCAGTGTCGGGCCGTTGTAATACCAGTAGTTCACCGACAGCAAGGTGACGATGACGGTGATCAATACTTTGATCAAGGTGTTGGCGAGGATCAGGCTGCCCAGCTGGAATTTCAGCTCGGGCCAGCTCGACGTGGGCTGGCGGTCGCCGCTGCGCAGCACTTTGAGGTGATGGTGGGCGGTTTCAATAGCTGTGAACAGGGCTGCCCAGAGAATCAACAGGGCTACGACACCGAGCATCGGCGCGATTGGCAAATTATCCATAATCAGCGAACCGTCAGATGTGCAGAATGAATTCGCGGACCAGCTTGCTGCCGAAATAGGCCAGCATCAGCAGGCAGAAGCCGCCCAAGGTCCAGCGGATAGCCTTGTGTCCACGCCAGCCGAGACGGTTACGACCCCACAGCAATACGCTGAACACCACCCAGGCCAGGCAGGCCAGCAGGGTTTTGTGCACCAGATGCTGTGCGAACAGGTTCTCGACGAACAACCAGCCCGAAATCAGAGACAGCGTAAGCAGCGACCATCCGGCCCAGAGAAAACCAAAGAGCAGGCTTTCCATGGTTTGCAGTGGCGGGAAATTCTTGATCAGCCCGGAAGGGTGCTTGTGCTTGAGCTGATGATCCTGCACCAGCAGCAGCAAAGCCTGGACCACTGCGATGGTGAACATGCCGTAAGCCAGGATCGACAGCAGGATGTGGCTGAGAATGCCCGGTTCTTCAACGATGGGTTGCACGGTGCCGGCTGGCGCGAATTGCGCGAGCAGCACAGTCACCATCCCCAGTGGGAATAAAAGGACGAGCAGGTTTTCAACCGGGATGCGCACGGTCGCGAGCAGCGTCAGGGCGATTACCGCGGCGGCAATCAGGCTGGCGGCGCTGAAAAAGTCCAGGCCAAGCCCGACAGGGCGGATCAACTGGGAGAAAAGTCCGAAGGCGTGGGCAACAACGGCCAACGTACCGAGCAGGCAAAGCAGCCGTTTGTCGGCGCGTTTCGCCTGGCTGAGGCGGATGCCTTGATAGATTGTCGCAGCGGCATAAAGGCAGGCGGCGGCGAGGCTGGGTAGCAGGCTGGGTGGCAAAGGGAACATAAATCCTGATGGACGGGCCTCTAAAGGCGCTGAGTTTGGCATACAACCGTCATTTCACGAAAGACCACAGATGCAGACTCATGGTGTCCGTGCCGCAGAGTCTTCGCTATAATCCGCGACCTGCTCAAGCCGCAGGCTCGCCGAGCGCCATTTTATAACGGGCCGGGCCGCATCAACCGGGGTTCGCCAAGAGCCTGAAAGGATCGCGCATGTTTGAAAATCTGACAGACCGTCTCTCGCAGACGCTGCGCCACGTAACTGGCAAGGCCAAGCTGACCGAGGACAACATCAAAGACACCTTGCGCGAAGTGCGTATGGCTTTGCTCGAAGCCGACGTTGCCTTGCCGGTCGTCAAAGACTTCGTCAACAAGGTCAAGGAGCGCGCTGTCGGCACCGAAGTGTCGCGCAGCCTGACGCCGGGCCAGGCCTTTGTGAAGATCGTTCAGGCCGAGCTGGAAGACATGATGGGGGCGGCCAATGAAGAGCTGACCCTTAATGTCACGCCGCCTGCCGTGATTCTGATGGCGGGTCTGCAGGGTGCTGGTAAAACCACCACGGCTGGCAAGCTGGCCAAGTTTCTTAAAGAGCGCAAGAAGAAGACCGTCATGGTTGTGTCGGCTGACGTATATCGTCCGGCGGCCATCAAGCAGCTTGAAACCCTCGCGGGCGACATCGGCGTTACCTTCTTCCCTTCCGACATCAGCCAGAAGCCGGTAGACATCGCTGAAGCGGCAATAAAGGAAGCGAAGCTCAAGTTCATCGACGTCGTCATTCTCGACACCGCGGGTCGTTTGCACATCGACGCGGAAATGATGGGTGAGATCCAGGCGCTGCACGCGGCGGTCAAACCTGCCGAGACGCTGTTTGTCGTGGACGCCATGACAGGTCAGGATGCTGCCAACACTGCCAAGGCGTTCGGTGATGCGCTACCGCTGACTGGCGTGATCCTGACCAAGGTTGACGGTGATGCCCGAGGCGGTGCGGCGTTGTCCGTACGCGCTATCACCGGCAAACCGATCAAGTTCATCGGTATGGGCGAGAAGAGCGACGCCCTTGAGCCGTTCCACCCGGATCGTATTGCCTCGCGAATCCTCGGCATGGGTGACGTGCTCAGCCTGATCGAGCAGGCCGAACAGACCCTCGACAAGGACAAGGCCGACAAACTGGCCAAAAAGCTGAAGAAGGGTAAAGGCTTCGACCTCGAAGACTTCCGCGATCAGCTGCAACAGATGAAAAACATGGGCGGCCTTGGCGGGCTCATGGACAAGCTGCCGAGCATCGGTGGCGTCAACCTGTCGCAAATGGGCAATGCCCAGGGCGTGGCAGAGAAACAGTTCAAGCAGATGGAAGCCATCATCAACTCGATGACCCCTGCTGAGCGTCGCGATCCTGAGCTGATCAGCGGTTCGCGCAAGCGCCGGATCGCGATGGGTTCGGGTACGCAGGTGCAGGATATCGGGCGTCTGATCAAGCAGCACAAGCAGATGCAAAAGATGATGAAGAAATTCTCCGCCAAAGGCGGAATGGCCAAAATGATGCGCGGCATGGGCGGAATGTTGCCCGGCGGCGGCATGCCAAAAATGTGATGTATCGCGCGCAGGAACCTCTGCGCGCATCCCACATGGGGGGCTTGCCCCTACGTAAATCCCCGCTTTGCGGGTCTACACCAGCCGTCGGAAGCGACGGCTCCTTGGCAAATCTGGATGGCACAACAGCAGGTGCCAGAAAAAGACATTTGCAAAAGTCCGGATATTCCTTAGAATATGCGGCCTTTCGGGCACCTATGCCCGCTGTGCATCTTAGATTTGCAGCACCGACTACAGGAACGATGTTCAATGCTAACCATTCGTCTTGCCCTGGGCGGCTCCAAAAAGCGCCCGTTTTACCACCTGACTGTTACCGATAGCCGCAATGCGCGCGACGGTTCGCACAAGGAACAAATTGGCTTCTTCAACCCGGTTGCCCGTGGTCAGGAAGTTCGTTTGTCCGTGAACGAAGAGCGCGTTAACTACTGGCTGAGCGTGGGTGCACAAACATCCGAGCGCGTTGCCCAGTTGCTGAAAGAACACGCCAAGACCAAGGTCGCGGCCTGAGCAATATGAACGCGGCGCCAACGACTGCCGACGACTTGATCGTCATTGGCAAGATTTATTCGGTACATGGCGTTCGCGGCGAAGTGAAGGTCTTTTCCTTTACTGATCCGATTGGAAACCTGTTGGATTACAAAACCTGGACGCTTCGGCGCGAAGGCAGCGTTAAACAGGTAGAGCTGGTCAGCGGACGCTTGCAAAACAAGTTCCTGGTCGCAAAGCTCAAAGGTCTCGATGACCGTGAAGAAGCTCGTCTTCTGGCCGGTTTTGAAATCTGTGTGCCGCGCAACCTGTTCCCTGATCTGACCGACGGCGAGTACTACTGGTACCAGCTGGAGGGTCTCAAGGTTATCGACCATCAAGGGCAATTGCTCGGGAAGATCGATCATCTGCTGGAGACGGGCTCGAATGATGTAATGGTGGTCAAGCCCTGCGCTGGCAGCCTGGATGATCGCGAACGTTTGTTGCCCTATACAGAGCAATGCGTGTTGGTGGTTGACCTGGAAGCTGGCGAGATGAAGGTGGAATGGGATTCGGACTTCTAAGCAATGGCTAGCCTGCGCATAGAAGTGATCAGTCTGTTTCCCGAGATGTTTTCCGCCATCAGCGATTACGGCATTACCAGCCGTGCGGTGAAACAAGGGCTGTTACAGCTGACTTGTTGGAATCCGCGGGACTACACCACGGATCGACATCACACTGTTGACGATCGCCCATTTGGCGGTGGTCCGGGCATGGTGATGAAGATCAAGCCTCTGGAAGATGCTCTGGTTCAGGCCAGGCAAGCAGCAGGGGATGCGGCGAAGGTGATTTACCTGTCGCCACAAGGCCGCCAACTGAATCAGTCTGCGGTACGCGAACTGGCGCAGGAGGAAGCGATTATCCTCATCGCCGGTCGTTATGAAGGCATTGACGAGCGTTTTATTGATGCTTATGTCGATGAAGAGTGGTCGATTGGTGACTATGTACTGTCTGGTGGCGAGCTGCCGGCAATGGTGCTTATCGATGCGGTTACGCGGCTGCTGCCTGGAGCTTTAGGGCATGCGGACTCTGCGGAGGAAGATTCCTTCACTGATGGTCTGCTGGATTGCCCGCATTACACCCGACCGGAGGTGTATGCGGATCAGCGTGTTCCCGACGTGTTGCTAAGTGGCAATCACGCGCATATCCGGCGTTGGCGTTTACAGCAGTCCCTTGGGCGGACCTATGAACGACGCGCCGATCTTCTGGAAAGCCGCTCGCTTTCTGGAGAAGAGAAGAAGCTGCTCGCGGAATACATCCGCGAACGGGACGATAGTTAACGTATCGATGGTAGATCGGACGATTTACCTTAGGAGCACAGCATGACTAACAAAATCATCCTTGCACTCGAAGCAGAGCAGATGACCAAAGAGATCCCTACCTTTGCCCCGGGCGACACTGTTGTCGTTCAGGTGAAAGTGAAGGAAGGCGACCGCGCTCGCCTGCAGGCGTTCGAAGGCGTAGTAATTGCCAAGCGTAACCGTGGCGTGAACAGTGCTTTCACTGTTCGTAAAATCTCCAACGGTGTTGGCGTTGAGCGTACTTTCCAGACCTACAGCCCGCAAATCGACAGCCTGGCTGTGAAACGTCGCGGTGACGTTCGCAAAGCCAAACTGTACTACCTGCGTGACCTGTCCGGTAAAGCAGCGCGCATCAAGGAAAAACTGTCCTGAGTACAGTTTTCTGATGCAAAAAAAGCAGCCTACGGGCTGCTTTTTTGTGTCTGGGGTTTTATTGTCCTCAGTCAGTACCTCATGTAGCACTGCTCAAGCGCGAATAACTATGCCTGCCATCGATGACCCTCTGATCGACCGATTTCTCGATGCTCTCTGGCTGGAGAAAGGGCTTTCGGATAACACGCGCGATGCCTATCGCAGTGACCTTGCCCTGTTCAACGGCTGGTTGCAGGAACAAGGCCTGCAACTGATCAATGTCGGACGCTCGGCGATTCTTGATCACTTGGCCTGGCGAGTGGACAAGGCCTATAAGCCACGCTCTACAGCCCGATTTCTCTCCGGCGCACGTGGCTTTTACCGCTATCTGCTGCGCGAAAAACTGATCCAGATCGATCCCACGTTGCAAGTGGACATGCCCCAGCTTGGCAGACCGCTGCCCAAATCATTGTCGGAAGCGGACGTTGACGCATTACTGGCTGCGCCTGATCTGAGCGAAGCTATCGGACAGCGGGATAAAGCCATGCTGGAAGTACTTTATGCCTGTGGCTTGCGAGTAACCGAACTGATCAGTCTGACCCTGGAGCAGGTCAACCTGCGTCAAGGTGTGTTGCGAGTCATGGGCAAAGGCAGCAAAGAGCGTCTGGTGCCCATGGGTGAAGAAGCCATTGTCTGGATTGAGCGATACATGCGCGGCGCTCGTGATGAGCTGCTGGCGGGGCGTCCCAGTGATGTGTTGTTTCCCAGTCAGCGGGGCGAGCAAATGACTCGTCAGACCTTCTGGCACCGGATCAAGCATCAGGCCATGGTTGCGGGTATCAGCAAGTCACTGTCGCCTCATACATTGCGGCACGCTTTCGCAACCCACTTACTCAATCATGGCGCTGACCTGCGAGTGGTGCAGATGCTGTTGGGGCACAGTGACTTGTCCACGACACAAATCTATACCCATGTCGCCCGCGCCAGATTGCAGGACATGCATGCCAAACACCACCCTCGCGGCTGAGCGCAGTCACTGCAGGTTTAGGGGCAAGTCTTGCATCGTTCCGGCTAAGGTTTACGGCCCTAATGTGATAGTCTTTGCCGGTTTCGCAGATTGAAGCTGACGGGCGCTTTTTTTGCCCAAGCCAGTCTGCCCACCGCCCGAGGAGTTTTCATGCGCGTGACCACGATTATCGCCGCCGCAGCCGTTGCGTTGGCCAGTACCTTCAGCCTGTTCGCCCAGGCGGATGCGCCCGCCGACCAAGCCATTCGCAAGACCCTGGAGTCGCTCAAACTCGAGCTGCCGGTAGAAAGCATCGGGGCCAGCCCGTTGAGTGGTCTGTACGAAGTCAAGCTCAAGGGCGGCCGTGTACTGTATGCCAGTGCGGACGGCCAGTTCGTGATGCAGGGCTATCTGTTCCAGATTCAGGATGGCAAGCCGGTCAACCTGACCGAGAAGACCGAGCGTTTGGCGATCGCCAAGACCATCAATGGTATTCCGACCGCCGAAATGGTGGTGTATCCGGCCATTGGTGAAACCAAATCGCACATCACTGTGTTCACCGACACCACCTGCCCGTACTGCCACAAACTTCACGCTGAAGTGCCGCAGTTGAACAAGATGGGTATCGAAGTCCGTTACGTTGCTTTCCCGCGTCAAGGGCTGGGCTCGCCGGGCGACGAACAACTGCAGGCTGTCTGGTGCTCCAAGGATCGCAAGGCTGCCATGGACCGCATGGTCGATGGCAAGAACATCGAGGCGCCTAAATGCGCCAACCCTGTGACCAAACAATTTGAAATGGGCCAATCGATCGGTGTGAACGGCACACCGGCCATCGTTTTGGCTGACGGCCAGTTGATTCCGGGTTACCAACCCGCTGCACAAGTGGCCAAGCTGGCGCTCGGCGCCAAATAAGTCAGCGCGTCCCATGACCGTTGAGTAATAGAGAGCTGTGTGTGATGCATGGCTGTTTTCCACGGTCGGTTCCAAGCCGGCCGTTTTTACGGGGAGTTCATAGTGAATCCGGTCAAAGTAGGCATCTGTGGGCTGGGTACCGTCGGTGGCGGTACCTTCAACGTACTTAAGCGTAACGCCGAGGAAATTGCCCGCCGCGCGGGTCGTGGAATCGAAGTGGCACAAATTGCCCTGCGTTCGCCAAACCCCAACTGCCAGATTACCGGTACACCGACCACCAGCGACGTCTTCGCGGTGGCAACCAACCCTGAAATCGATATCGTCATTGAACTGATCGGCGGCTATACCGTAGCCCGCGACCTGGTTCTCAAGGCCATTGAAAACGGCAAGCACGTAGTCACTGCCAACAAAGCGCTGATTGCCGTGCACGGTAACGAAATTTTCGCCAAGGCGCGTGAGAAGGGCGTGATCGTAGCGTTTGAAGCTGCGGTCGCCGGCGGTATCCCGGTCATCAAGGCAATTCGTGAAGGTCTGTCGGCCAACCGCATCAACTGGGTTGCCGGGATCATTAATGGCACCGGTAACTTCATCCTGACCGAAATGCGCGAGAAAGGCCGCACCTTCCCAGACGTTCTGGCGGAAGCCCAGGCGCTGGGGTATGCCGAAGCCGATCCGACGTTCGATGTCGAAGGTATTGATGCTGCACACAAGCTGACCATTCTGGCGTCCATTGCCTTTGGTATCCCGTTGCAGTTTGACAAGGCCTACACCGAAGGCATCACCAGACTGACCACTGCAGACGTGAATTACGCCGAAGCGCTGGGTTATCGCATCAAGCACCTTGGCGTAGCGCGCAGCACGCCTGCCGGTATCGAGTTGCGCGTACACCCGACTCTGATTCCTGCTGACCGACTGATTGCCAACGTCAATGGCGTGATGAACGCGGTGATGGTCAATGGCGACGCTGCCGGTTCGACGCTGTTCTATGGCGCTGGCGCTGGCATGGAGCCTACTGCTTCTTCAGTGGTTGCCGATCTGGTGGATGTGGTGCGTGCGATGACCTCCGACCCGGAGAACCGCGTACCGCATCTGGCGTTCCAGCCTGACTCGTTGTCTGCTCACCCGATTCTGCCGATCGAAGCCTGCGAAAGCGCGTATTACCTGCGCATCCAGGCCAAGGATCATCCGGGCGTACTGGCCCAGGTGGCGAGCATTCTGTCGGAGCGCGGGATTAACATTGAGTCGATCATGCAGAAGGAAGTCGAAGAACATGACGGCCTGGTGCCGATGATTCTGTTGACCCATCGTGTGGTGGAGCAGCGCATGAATGACGCCATCGAGGCCCTGGAAGCGGTGCAGGACGTGGTTGGTCCAGTCGTCCGGATCCGCGTTGAACATCTCAATTAATTGAGAGCGGCAAGCTATAAGCGACAAGCTGCAAGTGAAAGCGGACTGCTTTTGACTTGCAGCTTGCAGCTTGAAACTTGAAGCTCAAACCGAAGGTTTGAATTTTATGCGCTACATCAGTACCCGCGGCCAGGCGCCGGCCCTGAATTTCGAAGACGTGCTGCTGACTGGTCTGGCCAGTGACGGCGGCCTTTACGTACCGGAAAACCTGCCGCGCTTTACCCAGGAAGAAATCGCTTCCTGGGCGGGCCTGCCTTATCACGAACTGGCCTTCAGGGTGATGCGTCCGTTCGTGACCGGCAGCATTCCGGATGCGGATTTCAAAAAAATCCTTGAGGAAACCTACGGCGTGTTTGCCCACAGTTCAGTGGCGCCATTGCGTCAGTTGAATGGCAACGAGTGGGTGCTGGAGCTGTTCCACGGCCCGACGCTGGCGTTCAAAGACTTCGCACTGCAATTGCTGGGTCGTCTGCTGGATTACGTGCTGGCCAAGCGTGGCGAGCGTGTTGTGATCATCGGTGCAACATCTGGTGATACCGGCTCTGCGGCCATTGAAGGCTGCCGCAAGTGCGATAACGTCGACATCTTCATCCTGCACCCGCACAACCGGGTATCGGACGTTCAGCGCCGCCAGATGACGACCATCTTTGGCGACAACATCCATAACATCGCCGTGGAAGGCAACTTCGACGACTGCCAGGAAATGGTCAAGAACAGCTTTGCTGATCAGGGCTTTCTCAAGGGCACGCGTCTGGTCGCGGTCAACTCGATCAACTGGGCGCGGATCATGGCTCAGATCGTCTACTACTTCCACGCTTCGCTGCAGTTGGGTGGCCCGGCGCGTTCGGTGTCGTTCTCGGTGCCTACCGGCAACTTCGGCGATATTTTCGCGGGTTACCTTGCACGCAACATGGGGCTGCCGATCAATCAATTGATCGTCGCCACCAACCGCAACGACATTCTGCACCGCTTCATGAGCGGCAATCAGTATGTAAAAGAGACCTTGCACGCGACCCTGTCGCCATCCATGGACATCATGGTGTCGTCGAACTTCGAGCGTCTGCTGTTCGATATGCATGGCCGCAACGGTGCCACGCTCGCCGGTCTGATGGACAGCTTCAAGCAAGGCGGTGGTTTCAGCGTCGAAGAAGAGCGCTGGACCGAAACCCGCAAGCTGTTTGATTCGCTGGCCGTCAGCGATGCAGAAACCTGCGAGACCATTGCGGATGTTTTTGCGAAGACTGGCGAGGTTCTCGACCCGCACACGGCGATCGGTGTGAAGGCCGCCAGGGCCTGTCGTCGCAGCCTGGATACGCCGATGGTGATCCTTGGCACGGCCCATCCGGTCAAATTTCCGGAAGCAGTGGAGAAAGCTGGTGTAGGAAAAGCGCTAGAGCTACCTACACATTTGTCTGATTTGTTCGAGCGGGACGAACGCTGCACGGTTCTGCCTAATGACCTGAAAGCCATACAGGCCTTCGTTAGTCAGCATGGAAACCGGGGTAAACCGCTCTAACGGTATATCCGTGTAACAACTTAAGGCCCGCCCCCCAGCGGGCCTTACCATTTCTGCATGCCACACTTTGGGAGTTTTAGACACTTACGGATGAGTTAGTCGCTGTGAAAATTGCAAGCAAAGGGGGCGCCTTCGAAAGCAAGAACCTCGCTCCCATCAAAAGCACACTACGTGTGCTGTCACTATTCCTGGCTGTGTTGTTCGTTCAGCCCAGCCATGCTGAGCGGAGCCTGTCGTTCAGCCTTGTCGCCCCATTTATCGCTCTGGATCCACTGGTGTTATCTGCCTCGGATCGTGAATGGCTCGATGATCGACCCGCGCTACGAGTCGGGGTTGCTACCGTCGACTATGAGCCGGTCGACATCACCAGCGATCGCAACCGGTATCAGGGCATCAGTGCTGATTATTTGAGTCTGATCGGCAGCAAGTTGAATGTCCGAATGCAGGTGCGCGGCTTCCCCAGACCCGAGGGCGCAATCAAAGCACTGCGGGAAGGCACCATCGATATCATTGCCACTGCCAATGATTTTGAGCGCGGTTTCGGCGATCTACGGTTATCGATGGGCTATATGAATGATCGTTCGGTCGTCGTCGCTCGCGGCAGAGGGCGGGGTCTGGAGGAGGCGCTCAAGGGTAACAAGGTTGTGGTCCTTGAGGGCTACATGGACCTTCTGGCTCTGCGAGCCGCCTACCCTGAGAGTGAAATCATCATTGCCCCCAGCCTCTTTAGTGCCATGGAGGCTGTCAGCCACGGAGAGGCGGACGCCTTCATTGGTAATGACGTTATTGTCCGCTCCTACATAGCATTGCGTCCCTATCTTGGATTACAGGTTCAGTTCGACAGTTTGCTGCCTCAGGACAGCTTTTCATTTGCTGTGCGCTCGGACCAGGGGCAATTACTGTCCCTGATCGATACTGCGCTGGCCAGTCTTGGGTCTGCGACTACTCGTGAAGTGCTGGGACGCTGGACGCTCGGTTTGGGCACTGACGCCAGTAGCCAGCGCATTGCGCTAAGCCGTAGCGAAAAAAGCTGGATCGGCAGACACCCGGTGGTCACGGTCGCTTCTGAGCAGCATCCGCCCTATATCTACCGTGACAAGGACGGGCATTGGGTCGGGCTTAATGTCGATATATTGAATCGAATATCACGCATCACCGGTCTGCGGTTCATGCATGAAGAAGCCTCCAGCATTGAGCAGGCTTTCAACCTTCTGCGTAGCGGTCAGGCCCAGATGAATACGACGCTTGCAGAGACTACAGAGCGTCGGGAGCTGCTCGATTTCAGTTATTCATTTGGCGGTAACAGCTGGGTATTTGTGTTGCGCGCAGGGGAGGCTTCTCTGCATTCACTGCGAGAACTGGCCGGGCGCACCCTGGCGTTGCCTGCCAGCCATGCTCTGGAACGCATCATAAGGCGCGAACATCCACGTATAAATTTGATCCTGACGGCCAACTATGAAGAAGCCCGCAAACTCGTCGCTTCCGGGGATGCTGTGGCGACGATTCAGAACGAGGCAGGCGCTTATCTGGATCCGCGCGGCGTGCTGAAAGTCGGCCGAAGTGTGGAGGGATGGTGGTCCCCTGACCGGATGTCGGTCATCAAGTCTCAGCCCGAACTGCTCAGTATCCTCAATAAAGCGCTGGAAGAGTTTCCGGTCGGTGAGATGCGCGCCATCCGCACGAAGTGGATGTCGTCTGTTGCGCAGCAGCCCGGCCTGTTGAGTCGGATTCCCGGCTGGGTGTATTGGGCGCTCAGCGTTGCGCTATCGCTGGGGCTGGTTTCGCTGATCTGGAGTAGCCGTCTCAAGGTTCAGATCCATCAGCGTCTCAAAGCCGAGGAGGCACTTAACGACCAATTGATCTTCAAGCATGCGCTGTTTGATGGAATACCCAATCCTGTATACGTCAGGGACCTGAAAGGGCGGTTGATCTCCTGTAATCGAAGCTATGAAGAGAGTCTGGGGATCAGCTTCGAACAGATGAATGGTCGACGCTTGATTGATGTGGAGCTGATACCTAAAGAGACCGCTGAGCAGTTGCACGGGGATTACATCAAGCTGCTGGAAACGCGCCAGCCCATTTTCGCTGACCGCAGTATGCGTTTGGGAGACAAGCAGATTGATGCCTTGCACTGGACGGTGCCTTTCTATCGCGCCGACGGCGAGGTTCAGGGGTTGCTGGGTGGCTGGATCGATATCAGCGAGCGTAAGCAACTGGAAACGCAACTGTGTGAAGCCAAGGAGCGAGCAAACGCAGTCAATGATGCGAAAAACCTCTTCATGACAGATGTAGGCCATAAGATGCGCAGAAATCTGGAAGTGATTGTCGGCTTGCTGGAGTTGGAGCTGGAGCATGCCCTGCACAAAGGGCAGACGCCTTCCAGCTCGGTGGAAGTCGCTCTAGGTTCCGCCCGGTCGCTTCTCGACATGATCGACGTTGGTGACGAGGCGGCATGATGCGTATTCAATCGACGTGGCGCTCAGAACCGGCCGATGGTTTTTTCTCTGTCATGTTCGGCAGGCATGCTCGAGCGGCGACATCGTTAAACCATCGAAACTTTCCAGCGATGCCGATGGTCATTGATAAGCACCTTTGCATTCAAATTGTTGAGTGGTGATCCGGATGGAAAATATCAGCTTACTGCTAAGTGAAGCGCTGGCACCTTACCAGGCCGAACTTGGGCCTGTTGGACCGCTGGGTGAGCGCCTGGTGTCTATCAAGGATGCAGCCGGTGCAGTGGTAATCGAACGTACATTCACTGCAGCGCATTTGTGTGACAAACGCCAGCTGACGGATGTAGTGGATGGCTTGCGTCGTGATTTGATGGTTGCCGAAGGGCGTATCGAGCCTTGTGTGATTGCGGCAATGCGCAACGCAGCCCTGGCTCGTCCGTTCATCCCGGCGCCCGGCTTTGTTTGAAGTGATCTGGAACCTTACGGTCCATTGGCGCTCTGACTAATTACGGCAGGTTCAGCACACTGTGCTCCGGTGGCTCAACCTGTTCGTACTGGTCCCGAATGGACCACGGTTTACCCCGAGTAGTCTCCCCGCTGCTCGGGGTTTCTTTTTTCAAGCGCGCTGAATTATGTTTTTACATGCCCGGTCTGGCAAAGAACGCTTTGGCGTCTTCCAGATATTCCTCACGTTTGGGGGACGGCAGCCACTGCGCATAGAACCCCACCAGCTTCGTCTCACGTAGCACCCGCATCTCGCGATTGATGATTTCCATGGCTTGCCGCCCCTGGGCGGTGTTCGAGCAGCCAATATGCGTGAACTGGTATTTGGGAACGCCCTTTACAGGCAAGAACACCAGGTCCTGTTCAGGTATTCCTTGCTGACGTGCTTGATACAGGGCTTCCGGCCAATAGCTGATCAGACCTTGCAGGCGTCCCAGGCGCTCCATCTGCAACAGGCTGCCCACCGCATCGCCACCGTAATGCATGCTTAATTCGTCGTCCGCAACCTTGCTCAGAATCTGATCAATCACCAGCCCGTAGCTGCGCTCCGCAACGACGCCTATCTTGACGGTCTTGTTTTTCAGCGCAGCCTCCAGATCAATCACACCGCTATCCACATAAGGGGTGAATTGGGTCATGTCCTGTTGGCGCACGATCAGACCGTTGCTGAATGTCGCAAAGGTCGGAATCGAAAATACGATGCTTTTGGCCCGCTCCTGCGTCCAGAGCAAGGTGGGGTCGCACGCGAACACGCCGTCCTTGAGCATTTGCATCCCGCGAGCTCGATTGACTCGCATCGGCAGATGATCATATTCAGGCATCCGGGCGATGAGTAATGGCATCAGCTTGTCGACAGCGCCTTTCCCTTCAGCAGGGCCGGAAAAAATCGTCGAGGGGGGCAAGTCCCGTAGCAGCCATATCAGTGTGTCCTTGGCATGGCTGATGCCCGGCAGAACCATGAGACCCAATAGGGCGAGGCAGCTGACCAGGGCCGGTCTGGCGGGATGCGAGTTGCGATCAGGCATCGCGGATGTCGTCCCCGGGAAATGGCTGGAGTATGGGTGTCAGATGACACGCAGGAGGATAGACGCTCTAAGTCGGGCGTGCCGTGCAGTATCACTCATAACCCGTCGCCAGGAGTATCGGGCTTTGCCTGACATCCCTTAAGGTATTTGGCCCTGTGAAACACGCCCCCCAGATCATCAACCAGGGCAAACATCTTGGCCGATCGACAGGTCGGGTCGTTCAATGAGCCTGCATCGGGTAGACTTGCCGCCTTTCCCCGTATCTAGAAGCCCGTACATGGCCCAGCCGTCCACGACCTACAAATTCGAACTCAACCTTACCGATCTTGATCGTGGGGTTTACGAAACCGTCAAACAGACCATTGCCCGCCATCCTTCGGAAACCGAGGAGCGCATGACTGTTCGCCTGTTGGCTTATGCCTTCTGGTACAACGAGCAGCTGTCGTTTGGCCGTGGCCTCTCGGACGTGGACGAGCCTGCCCTGTGGGAAAAAAGTCTTGATGATCGTGTCCTGCACTGGATCGAAGTTGGCCAGCCTGACGCGGATCGCCTGACCTGGTGTTCGCGCCGCACCGAACGTACCAGCCTGCTGGCCTATGGCAGTCTGCGCGTCTGGGAAGGGAAGGTCATTCCGGCCATCAAGAACCTGAAAAACGTCAACGTTGCCGCTGTTCCGCAAGAAGTACTCGAAGTACTGGCCAAGGACATGCCGCGGGTCATCAAGTGGGACGTGATGATCAGCGAAGGGACTGTTTTCGTCACGGACGATCGTGGTCAGCACGAAGTCCAGTTGCAATGGCTTACCGGCGAGCGCGGCTGAGGTCGTTCCGGTCTCGACGTTTCCTGTAGGAGCACACGAGCGCCGCAAGGCCGCGATAGCGGTATATCAGACAGGACGCCATCGCTGCCTCGCGGTGCTCGTGAGCTCCTAAAGAAAAGCATTTCAAGTCAGTCAGTTATTCCAAACCTGGTCGGAATCAAAAAAAACGCATGCGCATCGAACCTCGTCTCCTGCCGCAAACCCTGCCTTTTCTCGGTGATCTGCCGCCGCTGCTGACGCGACTGTATGCCGCTCGGGGCGTGCTGTCAGAGGCCGAACTCGACAAGAGCCTGGCTCGGCTGATTCCCTATCAGCAACTCAAGGGCATCGATGCGGCGGTAGATCTGTTGGTCACGGCCCTGAACGAACGCCAGCGGATCCTCATCGTCGGCGATTTCGATGCTGACGGCGCTACAGCAAGCACCGTGGGCGTGCTGGGGCTGAGGCTGCTGGGTGCCGCACATGTCGATTATCTTGTGCCCAATCGCTTCGAGTACGGTTACGGCCTGACCCCGGAAATTGTCGCCGTTGCGCTGGAGCGCGAGCCGCAATTGCTGATGACTGTCGATAACGGCATCTCCAGCGTTGAAGGTGTTGCCGCAGCCAAGGCCGCTGGTTTGCAGGTGCTGGTCACCGATCACCACTTGCCGGGTCATGAACTGCCTGCCGCCGACGCCATCGTCAATCCCAATCAGCCCGGCTGCACGTTTCCCAGCAAGGCTCTGGCGGGCGTCGGGGTTATTTTCTATGTGCTGATGGCGTTGCGTGCGCGGCTGCGAGACAGCGGCTGGTTCGAGGCTAACCAGCGTGCGCAACCGAACCTGGGCGAATTACTGGATCTGGTCGCCTTGGGCAGCGTCGCCGACGTGGTGCCGCTGGATACCAACAATCGCATTCTGGTGCACCAGGGCTTGCTGCGTATTCGCGCAGGACGTGCGCGTCCAGGCCTCAAAGCGATTCTTGAAGTCGCACGTCGTGATCATAAGCGCATCACTTCCACCGATCTGGGTTTCATCCTTGGCCCGCGCTTGAACGCGGCGGGGCGTCTGGATGACATGAGTCTGGGGATCGAGTGCCTGCTCTGTGAGGACGAAACCCTGGCCCGTGAAATGGCCGTGCAACTGGATGAGCTCAATCAGGACCGCAAATCCATTGAGCAGGGCATGCAGCGTGAGGCGCTGGCCCAGCTCAAGGACTTGCCGCTGGAGTCGATGCCGTTCGGCCTTTGTCTGTTCGAACCGGACTGGCATCAGGGGGTGATCGGCATCCTCGCGTCGCGCATGAAAGAGCGTTATCACCGCCCGACCATCGCGTTCGCCAGCGCTGGCGAGGGCATGCTCAAGGGCTCGGCTCGCTCGGTACCCGGTTTCCACATTCGTGACGCACTGGACGCTGTAGCTGCACAGCATCCCGAGCTGATCAGCAAGTTTGGCGGCCATGCCATGGCGGCGGGGTTGTCATTGCCGGAGGAGAACTTCCCGGCGTTTGCCGAAGCTTTCGATGTAGAAGTGCGGCGCCAGTTGAATGAAGAGGACCTGACCGGCCGTCTGTTGTCCGACGGCGCGTTGGCGGTTGAAGAGTTTCACCTGGAGCTGGCGCGCGCACTGCGCAACGCAGGTCCGTGGGGGCAGCACTTTCCCGAGCCGTTGTTTCACGGTGTTTTCCAGTTGGTAGAGCAACGGGTGGTGGGCGAGCGTCATCTGAAGATGGTGCTCAAGAGTGAGTGCGGCAGCGTGAAGCTGGATGCCATCGCATTCGGTATTGACCGTGATGTCTGGCCAAACCCGAACATTCGTTGGGTCGAACTGGCCTATAAACTGGATCTCAACGAGTTTCGTGGCAATGAAACCGTGCAACTGATGGTGGCGCACATCGCGCCGCGCTAGCGCACACAGCAGGAACCCTCAAAGCTATTGGATTGTCGACTAGGCTTCAGGCACGTTTTTTATCGCGTGCCTTGCTGCCTATTACAGCCTGAGAGGTTCCCATGAGCTTGTTGTTAGAACCCTACACCTTACGCCAGCTAACCTTGCGCAACCGCATTGCGGTATCCCCGATGTGTCAGTACTCAGCGGTCGATGGCCTGACGAACGACTGGCATCTGGTCCACCTTGGCAGCCGCGCAGTGGGCGGTGCTGGCCTTGTCTTTACCGAGGCTGTTGCGGTCACCAAAGACGGCAGAATCACGCCTGAAGACCTTGGCCTGTGGAACGATGAGCAGATCGAAGGCTTGCAGCGAATCACCCGCTTCATCAACGCTCAAGGCGTGGTTGCAGGGATTCAGCTCGCCCACGCCGGACGCAAGGCCAGCACTTGGCGGCCGTGGCTGGGCAAGTCGGGCAGCATCAAAGCCGAAGAAGGCGGCTGGACTCCTTGGGGGCCATCGCCGATTGCCTTCGATCCCAAGCACACGGCGCCGGTGCAATTGAGCGAGGCGCAGATTCAGGACGTCATTCAAGCCTTCGTGGCCTCTGCAAAGCGGGCGCTCACGGCCGGGTTCAAGGTCGTGGAAGTCCATGCCGCCCACGGTTATCTGTTGCACCAGTTCCTGTCGCCGCTGAGCAATCAGCGTCAGGACAAATACGGCGGTTCATTTGAAAATCGTATTCGCCTGACGCTTGAAGTGACTCAAGCTGTACGTGCGGTCTGGCCTGAAGAGTTGCCTTTGTTTGTGCGAGTGTCCGCCACTGACTGGGTGGAAGATGGCTGGAACCCGGATGAAACCGTTGAACTGGCGCGCCGCTTGAAAGAGCTGGGTGTTGACCTTATCGACGTGTCGTCGGGCGGCACTTCAGCCAATGCTGAAATCCCTGTGGGTCCGGGTTATCAGACGCGCTTCGCCGAACGGGTTCGCAAGGAGTCGGAGATGCCGACGGGCACCGTGGGCATGATCACCGAACCGGCTCAGGCCGAGCACATCCTGCGCACCGGGCAGGCCGATATCATCCTTCTCGCCCGTGAACTGCTGCGTGATCCTTACTGGCCGTTGCATGCCGATGATGACCTCGGCGGCCGCAAGGCAACCTGGCCTGCGCAGTATCAGCGTGCTACCCATCGTGATCAGCCGATCCATGAGTCTGATTTGCGGGATTAGTGTGTGATGGGCGTCGGTGCTTGCCCGCAAGCATGATGGCGTGGGACCGCCTTTAGCCGGGAAAGGGCCAGTACCGCCGGTACATTTGTATTGGTGGACATACCGCTTTCCCGGCTAAAGCCGGTCCCACGTCTTCGTTGCAACATCCGGAAGCACTCCGACTCTCCAGCCATGACACACTTCGTTTTACTCTGCCGTGTACCCAATCGAATGAAAAAGTCTGTGGAGGCTTTCCATGAACACGCGTGGCTTACTCGACCAACTTCTTAAATCCGGCCAGGAGATGTTGCAGAACAAGGCCGGTGGTGCCGGGCATCAGCAAGGCGGCAAGAAATCCTCTGCTGCGGGCGGCCTGGGTGGTTTGTTGGGCGGTGCTGGTGGCGGTGGTTTGAGCAGCCTGTTGTCAGGTGCGGGCGGTGGTGCCCTGGCTTCCGGCGCCATGGGTTTTCTGCTGGGCAGCAAGGGCGGGCGCAAAATTGGCGGCAAAGTGCTGACTTATGGTGGCCTGGCCGCCCTGGGTGTTATTGCGTACAAGGCGTATGGCAACTGGCAGGCCAAGCAGGGCCTGGCCGGGCAGGGCGAGCCACAGACCATTGACCGTCTGCCACCGGAGCAAGTCGAGGAGCACAGTCAGGCAATCCTTCGCGCATTGGTCGCCGCAGCCAAATCCGATGGTCATGTCGATGAGCGTGAACGTGAGCTGATCGAAGGTGAATTTACCAAACTGACCGGTGATCAGGAGTTGCAGCAATGGCTGCACGCCGAACTGCACAAGCCTCTGGACCCGGTCGAAGTCGCGCGTGCCGCGAAAACGCCGGAGATGGCGGCAGAAATGTATATTGCCAGTGTGATGATGGTGGACGAAGAACAGTTCATGGAGCGTGTGTATCTGGACGAACTGGCCCGTCAACTGAAGCTGGCACCTGCATTGAAGGCTGAGCTGGAAATACAGGTGCGTCAGGCGCAGGTTTAAAAGCAGTCGGTTGTGCTTGCTCGCAGCAAATGACAACGCGGTATGCCTTTCAGCCGCGTCTCATGTATCGCGGGCAAGCCTCGCTCCCACAGTTCCTGCGCGCTCTCGTAGGACCGGCTTTAGCCGGGAGGACGTCAGTACATCCGCTAAAAATCCATCCCCAGGACTATTGCCCTCGCGGCTGAAGCCGGTCCTACGGGGTTGCGATCAATCTTCGGGTTTGTGAGGAGACATAGAATCTCCCACAGTTCCTGCGTAAAGCTGGCCCAACCACCCATCTGCAACACCACATCTAACCCCTGCACTCATCCGAATACCCAAGGCCTGTAAGAAAATTCTCTGGATTTCGTGGGAATAACCCTAATTTATCTCTGAAACAACCCCCTTAGTTCGTCAGAGCCTGGGCTATACTCAGGCCGCGTTGGGCCGCTCATCGGTCCGCTTCTTGAACCCGGCGTGAAGTCCGGTGTTGAACTCTTGAGGGATGACCGTGAAGAACTGGACCTTACGCCAACGGATCTTGGCGAGTTTCGCCGTAATTATCGCCATCATGCTCATGATGGTTATCGTGTCGTTTTCCCGCCTGCTATCCATTCAGTCCAGTGAAGAAGAAGTTCGCCTCGATGCACTTCCAGGCGTGTACTACAGCACCCTGCTGCGCAGCGCTTGGGGTGAAAGTTACATTCGGACTCTTGAGCTGATCGGTGAAGGGGAGGGGCGTGAGTTGACCGGCCCGGAAAAAGACCAGTTCAAGGATTTCGAGGCGCGCCTTCAACAGCAGGTCGACAACTATAAGCAAACCATCTTTGACGATAACGACCGCGCGAATTTCACTGACTTCGAGCGGCAGCGTGAGACTTACACGCGCCTGCTCAATGACGTGCATACCAGTTTCCAGCGCGGCGACTATATAAAAGCCAAGACCGAGTTTTACGATCAGACCAGACCAGTCTGGACGCTGGGTCGTAAGCAACTTAACGACATCATCGTCATCAACAAAAAAGTAGCTGATGACGCGACGGACCGAATTGTCGTCGCTGTTACCGGCGCAAAAATCAGCATGGGGCTTTCTCTGCTCATCGCGATTATCGCTGCGACATCATGCGGACTGTTGCTGATGCGTTCGATCATGTCGCCGATGCAGCGCATCGTCAGCATCCTGGAAACCATGCGCACCGGCGACTTGAGCAAACGGCTCAATCTGGATCGCAAAGACGAATTCGGCGCAGTGGAAACCGGTTTCAATGACATGATGACCGAGCTGACTGGCCTCGTTTCCCAGGCTCAGCGCTCCTCGGTACAGGTCACGACATCCGTCACCGAGATTGCTGCCACTTCCCGGCAGCAGCAGGCCACGGCTACCGAAACCGCCGCGACTACTACTGAAATTGGCGCGACGTCCCGGGAAATTGCTGCCACTTCCCGGGATCTGGTTCGCACCATGACCGAAGTGACCAGTGCTGCTGATCAGGCTTCGATCCTTGCCGGTTCCGGTCAGCAGGGCCTGGCACGTATGGAAGACACCATGCACCAGGTGATGGGCGCGGCGGATCTGGTCAACGCCAAACTGGCGATCCTCAATGAGAAGGCTGGCAACATCAATCAGGTGGTCGTGACCATCGTCAAGGTCGCTGACCAGACCAACCTGCTGTCGCTCAACGCCGCTATTGAAGCGGAGAAGGCCGGTGAGTACGGCCGTGGTTTTGCCGTCGTCGCGACAGAAGTGCGTCGTCTGGCTGACCAGACGGCCGTGGCGACTTACGACATTGAGCAGATGGTCCGTGAGATCCAGTCGGCGGTGTCTGCCGGCGTGATGGGCATGGACAAGTTCTCCGAGGAAGTCCGCCGCGGTATGTTCGAAGTCACTCAGGTGGGCGAACAGTTGACGCAGATTATTCATCAGGTGCAGGCGTTGGCACCTCGAGTGTTGATGGTCAACGAAGGCATGCAGGCCCAGGCCACCGGTGCCGAGCAGATCAATCAGGCGCTTGTGCAATTGGGCGATGCCAGTAGCCAGACGGTGGAGTCCTTGCGTCAGGCCAGTTTTGCCATTGATGAGTTGAGTCAGGTGGCGGTCGGTCTGCGCAGCGGCGTTTCGCGTTTCAAAGTCTGAGTACTGACCATGAGCGATCAACCGGTCAGTCGCGGCAGCTCCTCGGTGGTGCCGAAAAACAAGCTGTTCCTGCTGTTTCGTATCGGCGATGAGCGCTATGCACTGGAGGCGCTGCAAATCGCCGAAGTGCTGCCGCGCCTGCCGCTCAAGGTCATTGCCCAGGCGCCGCAGTGGGTTGCGGGGGTGTTGGCCCATCGCGGCGATATGATCCCCGTGATTGACCTTGCGGCGTTGGCTTTCGGCCAGATCGCCAAGTCGCGAACCAGCACGCGCCTGGTGTTGGTGCATTATCAGGCTGATGCCGGGCAGCCGAAGCGCCTGCTCGGGCTGATTATCGAGCAAGCCACCGACATGCTGCGCTGTGCGCCAGACGAGTTCAAGGAGTACGGCCTGGACAATCCCGATGCCTCCTATCTGGGGCCGGTACGCGAAGACGCGTCAGGGCTTGTGCAGTGGATCCGCGTTCAGGACCTGCTCAGTGATCAGGTCCGTGAGCTGCTCTATCCGGCGCAGCCCCCGGCATCTGAAATGATTGAGGAGGCGCTATGAGTCAAGAGGCGCGCTTCTTCGGTTTTCTCAAGGACCGCATCGGCCTTGATGTTGCTTCCGTGGGAGAGGCGATCGTCGAGCGTGCGGTTCGTCAGCGCTACCTGGCCACCAAGGTCATCGACAGTGACGCTTACTGGCAGCTTCTGCAGTCGTCGGCGGATGAGCAGCAGGCGTTGATCGAGGCTGTCATCGTTCCCGAGACCTGGTTTTTTCGCTATCCGGAATCCTTCGTTTCGTTAGGACAGCTCGCTAAAGCGCGTATTGCCGGGCTGAACGGCGTGCGGCCAATTCGTATCCTCAGCCTGCCGTGCTCAACAGGTGAAGAACCTTATTCCATCGCCATGGCCTTGCTGGATGCCGGTGCGCTGGCAGCGCAGTTCACAATTGATGCAATGGATATCAGCCCGATATCGATTCAACGCGCACAGCGTGGGGTGTACGGTAAAAACTCGTTTCGCGGCGATGACATTTCCTATCGCGATCGTTATTTCAACGCGACCGAAGACGGTTTTGAGCTGCAGGACCGGGTGCGTGAACGGATCACTTTTCGCGCGGGCAACTTGCTTGATCCGGCCCTGACAAACCAGACGGCCTACGACTTTGTGTTCTGCCGTAATTTGCTGATCTATTTTGATCAGCCCACGCAGAAGCATGTGTTCGAGGTGCTCAAACGCTTGACCCGCGATGACGGCATTCTGTTTATCGGCCCTGCCGAAGGCAGCTTGTTGACGCGCATGGGCATGCGCTCGATTGGTATTCCCCAGACTTTTGCGTTCAGTCATTACACCGCGCCGGAAGAGCCCGTATCGCTGTTCGCTGAACCCTCGTCGCGCAGTTCAATTATCCCGCCGGGTTTCAACCCGCGAAGCGTTTCGCGCACTCCGCCGCGACCGACCACCGTGTCGCTTGCGTCTACGCAAAGATCACCGTCCGTTGCAATGGGGAGCGGCATGACGGCAACGGGCAAGGACGACATTGCGACATTGCTCGGCACCATCGCCAGCCTCGCCAACGAAGGCAAAAGCGCTGAAGCACGCGCTGCCTGCGAGCGTTTTCTGAAAAGCCATGAGCCCGTGGCACAGGTGTTTTACTGGCTGGGGTTGCTCAGTGAGGTCGAAGGCGGGAATGTCCAGGCTCAGGGCTTTTATCGCAAGGCGCTTTATTTGCAGCCGCAACACCCAGAGGCATTGGCGCAACTTGCTGCATTGCTGGCGGCCCAGGGCGATAGCGCCGGTGCACGCAGACTCAATGAGCGTGCGGCCCGCAGTGTGAACAAGCAAGGTAGCCCGCGATGAACAGAATCTACAGCTATTCGAGCTTCATCCACGAAGATGCCCAGGCCATTGATGACTGCTGGAATCGCATCGGCATTCATGGCGATCGCTCGTGCCCATTGCTGGTCGAACATATCCATTGCCGTAACTGCCCGGTCTACGCTGCCGCAGCCACCAGCTTGCTGGATCGCTATGCGCTGACCCGAGGCGATCACGATCATGTGCAAGGGGCCGATTTTCAGGTCAGGACCAAAACGCGCTCGATTCTGGTTTTCCGTCTGGGGGAAGAGTGGCTGGGTTTCCCCACTCGCTGCCTGGCGGAAATTGCACCACTGCAAGCTATTCATTCGCTGCCGCATCAGCGCTCCCGGGCACTGCTCGGCGTGGCCAATGTGCGGGGTGCACTGGTTGCCTGTCTTTCGCTTGTGGAGTTGTTGGGTCTGGATACTACAGTTGTGCCCGCGCAATCGAGCCGGATCATGCCGCGCATGCTTATCGTTGCCGCTGAAGGCGGTCCGGTGGTGGTGCCGGTAGATGAGGTCCACGGTATCCATGCCATCGAAGAACACCTGCTGGACTCGGCTTCGACTTCCGGGACTCACGCGAACGCCCGTTTTACCCGAGGCGTCTTGCAGTGGAAAGATTACAGCCTGCGCCTGCTCGATGAAGAACAACTGTTGTCGGCGATCAACCGGAGCCTTTCATGACGCCAGATGAAATGCGCGATGCCTCGCTGTTCGAGCTGTTCACCCTTGAGGCTGAAGCCCAGACCCAAGTGCTGAGCGGCGGTCTGCTGGCCCTTGAGCGAGACCCGACCCAGGCTGATCACCTGGAAGCCTGCATGCGTGCCGCCCACTCCCTCAAAGGCGCGGCGCGTATCGTTGGTGTTCATTTCGGTGTCAGCGTTGCCCATGTGATGGAAGATTGCCTGGTCAGCGCTCAGGAAGGTCGTCTGTACCTGCAGCCCGAACATATCGACGCCTTGCTGCAGGGCACTGACCTGTTGATGCGCATCGCGACGCCTGGCGTGAGCAATGTCGCGCAGGCCGATATCGACGCCTATGTGGAGCGCATGAATACCCTGATGGCTCAGGGCAGCGGTATGGTGCGTAGTACGACATTATCAACCCCGTCCGCTGACGATGCCTTGTTGGCGAGCGCAATGGCGCTGACGCAATCAGCGCCGTCCGGTCTTGATCCGCTGCTCGCACTCAATCTTCCTGACGAAAGTCCGGCGTCCGTTGTTACTGCTCCGCCAGTGTCAGCGCCCATGTCGTCTGTTGACGAAGGCCCGGCTGAACCTGCTGCGCCCGCCATGCGGCGTAACCGTCGGGCATCCGAGGGTGGCGAGCGCGTGCTGCGGGTGACAGCCGAGCGACTGAACAGCTTGCTGGATCTGTCCAGCAAGTCGCTGGTCGAGACGCAACGCATCAAGCCTTACCTGGCCAATATGCAACGGCTCAAGCGTATCCAGACCGGCAGCAGCCGCGCGCTGGACGATCTTGAGGCCAGTTTTGGTGAAGCCGGTCTTGGCCCGGATGCGCAAAAAGCCCTGGACGAAGCGCGTCGCCTGCTTGCCGAAGCTCAACAAATGCTGGTCAACCAGACCGCAGAACTGGACGAGTTTGGCTGGGTGGCGGGGCAGCGAGCGCAGGAGCTCTATGACACCGCGCTGGCTTGCCGGATGCGACCGTTTGCCGATGTTCTCGCCGGTCAGGCGCGCATGGTGCGTGATCTCGGGCGCGAGCTGGGCAAGCAGGTCCGGCTGGAAATCGAAGGGGAAAAAACCCAGGTAGACCGCGATGTGCTGGAGAAGCTCGAAGCGCCGCTGACCCATCTGTTGCGCAACGCCGTGGACCACGGCATCGAGCTCCCTGAAACGCGCCTGGCTGCAGGTAAACCAGCGGAAGGGCTGATCCGCCTCAAGGCGTCCCATCAAGCGGGCCAGTTGCAGGTCGAGCTCAGCGATGACGGCGGCGGCGTTGATCTTGAGCGGCTACGCAGCAACATCATCAAACGCCAATTGTCGCCTGCTGAAACAGCGTCGCAATTGAGCGAAGAAGAACTGCTGACGTTCCTGTTTCTGCCCGGTTTCAGCTTGAAAGACAAAGTCACCGAGATTTCCGGACGTGGCGTCGGCCTCGATGCTGTCCATGACATGGTTCGTCAACTGCGCGGCGTGGTCTTTGCCGATCAACAGGCAAACAAAGGCACCCGGTTTGTGATGGAAGTGCCGTTGACCCTGTCGGTGGTACGCAGTCTGGTGGTGGAGGTCGGCGGCGAAGCCTATGCATTCCCGTTGGCGCACATTGAACGCATGAGCGATGTGCACAGCGACGATATTGTCCAGCTCGAAGGGCGTCAGCATTTCTGGCATGAAGAGCGGCACGTCGGTCTGGTCGCCGCCAGCCAGCTGCTGAATCGGCCAGCAAGCCAGAATACCGAAGGTGTGCTCAAAGTGGTGGTGATCCGCGAGCGTGATGCGGTTTACGGCGTTGCCGTCGAGCGATTCATTGGCGAGCGCACGCTCGTTGTGTTGCCCCTTGATCCTCGGTTGGGCAAGGTCCAGGACATCGCCGCGGGTGCCTTGCTTGACGATGGCTCGGCGGTGCTGATCATCGACGTCGAGGATATGCTGCGCTCAGTGGAGAAGTTGCTCAACACCGGACGTCTGGAGCGCATCGACCGGCGCAACCGGCAGATTGACGCTGTATCGCGCAAACGTGTGCTGGTGGTCGACGATTCGTTGACGGTACGTGAGTTGCAGCGCAAGTTACTGGTCAATCGCGGCTACGAAGTGGCCGTTGCCGTGGACGGTATGGATGGCTGGAATGCATTGCGCGCAGAAGATTTCGATTTGCTCATTACAGATATCGACATGCCCCGCATGGACGGTATCGAATTGGTCACGCTGGTACGCCGGGATACTCGATTGCAATCCCTGCCAGTAATGGTCGTTTCCTATAAAGACCGCGAAGAAGATCGCCGTCGTGGTCTGGATGCCGGGGCCGATTACTATCTTGCCAAGGCCAGTTTCCATGACGACGCGTTACTCGATGCCGTTGCTGAATTGATTGGGGATGCTCAGGCATGAAGATCGCGATCGTCAATGACATGCCCATGGCAGTCGAGGCCTTGCGTCGGGCGGTGGCTCTGGAGCCTTTGCACGAAGTGGTGTGGGTGGCGGGCAATGGAGCGGAAGCGGTGCGCAAATGCGCCGAACTGGTTCCGGACGTCATTCTGATGGACCTGATCATGCCGGTCATGGATGGCGTTGAAGCCACGCGGCAGATCATGGCTGCAACGCCGTGCGCCATCGTGATCGTCACCGTAGACCGCCAGCAGAATATGCACCGGGTGTTTGAGGCCATGGGGCATGGTGCACTGGATGTCGTGGACACGCCCGCCATCGGCGCAGGCAATCCCAGGGATGCCGCCGCGCCTCTGTTGCGCAAGATCCTCAATATTGGCTGGTTGATGCGCCCCGAGCAGCGCTCTGAACCGGTTGTCTCGGCACCGCTACGTGCCAGTAGTCAGCGTCAGCAATTGGTGGCCATCGGTTCGTCGGCAGGCGGGCCTGCAGCGCTGGAGATATTGCTGAAAGGCTTGCCGGTAAATTTTCCGGCAGCCATCGTGCTGGTGCAGCACGTGGATCAGGTCTTCGCGGCTGGAATGGCTGAATGGCTCAGCAGTTCCTCAGGGCTGCCGGTGCGGCTGGCTCAGGAAGGCGAACCGCCGCGTCCTGGCACGGTGTTGCTGGCGGGCACCAATCACCACATTCGTTTACTCAAGAACGGCACGCTGGCTTATACGGCAGAGCCGGTCAATGAAATCTATCGGCCATCGATCGACGTTTTTTTCGAAAGCGTGGCGCGTTACTGGACCGGAGATGCAGTAGGTGTTTTGCTGACGGGCATGGGACGCGATGGGGCTCAAGGCCTCAAACTCATGCGCCAGCAAGGTTATTTGACCATCGCTCAGGATCAACAGTCCTGTGCGGTGTACGGCATGCCCAAAGCGGCTGCGGCCATTGATGCGGCGGTTGAGATCAAACCGCTGGAGACTATTTCGATGCGTTTGAAAGAGGTGTTCGCCCAATGAGTGTTCAGGCGAATTCACCATCAGGCGTTGGACAGGAGTTCTTGAATGAATGATTTTCTGCTGGACTCCCTCCAGCCAGATGACGAAAACTCGGCCATGGTGCTCCTGGTCGATGATCAGGCCATGATCGGCGAAGCGGTCAGGCGTGGGTTGGCCAACGAAGAGCGTATCGACTTCCATTTTTGCGCCGATCCGCATCAGGCCATTGCTCAGGCGATTCAGATAAAGCCTACGGTCATCCTGCAGGATCTGGTCATGCCGGGCCTGGACGGCCTGACGCTGGTGCGCGAGTACCGCAATAATCCGCTGACCAAAGATATTCCGATCATCGTGCTCTCGACCAAGGAAGACCCGATGATCAAGAGCGCGGCGTTCTCTGCCGGTGCCAATGATTATCTGGTCAAACTCCCGGACACGATCGAGTTGGTAGCGCGCATTCGTTACCACTCACGCTCTTACATGACCCTGTTGCAACGTGACGAAGCTTACCGCGCCTTGCGCGTGAGTCAGCAGCAGTTGCTCGATACTAACCTCGTGCTGCAACGCCTGATGAACTCTGACGGTTTGACGGGCTTGTCCAACCGACGCCATTTCGATGAGTACCTGGAGCTTGAGTGGCGTCGTGCGACACGCGATCAGACCCAATTGTCGTTGATGATGATCGATGTGGATTTCTTCAAGGCGTACAACGACAACTTCGGCCATCTGGAAGGCGACGAAGCGCTGCGTCAGGTGGCCAAGGCCATTCGCGCCAGTTCAGCTCGCCCTTCGGACCTGCCTGCGCGCTATGGTGGGGAAGAGTTCGCGTTGGTCCTGCCCAACACGTCGCCGGGTGGTGCACGTCTGCTGGCCGAGAAATTGCGCATGACCGTCGCCGGCATGAACATCCCGCACATCGCGCCGACACCGGGTGCTTCGTTGACCGTCAGTATTGGCGTATCGACCATCGTCCCACAGCCTGGCAGCAACAGCCGTCAGTTGATTCAGGAGGCGGACAAGGGGCTTTATGCGGCCAAGCATAATGGGCGTAATCAGGTTTCGGTGGCGTAGGGGGGGAATTGTGGTGACTGCCTCGCGGGCGAGCATAGGTATCTAGATAAATTCTGTATCTGTGTACATATCCGTTACCGCGGTAATGGCTGATATTGGTTGCGCTTTTACAGCGCGTCACTTTTGAGAAGCGCAAAAGTAACCAAAACGCTCTTGCCCCACCACTTGGTGCCTCGCTGTCGCTCGGCATACCCGTAATCCGACATTGCTGCGTGGGGCCGCCGCCACCGGCCATCCATGGCCTGAGGCGGCTAACCCGGCATCCCTGCCGGTTTGCCCCACACAGCAATGTCGAATTCCGGCCGGCGTGGTTTAACGGGGCGCTTAAGATCAAAATCAAAAGCAGATCAAACGCAGCGATTTCACCCCGGACCGGTAGGAGCGAACTTGTTCGCGAGACGTCAGCACAGCTAACGAATACATCATCTGACACACCGCTTCGCAGCCTTCGGCAGCTCCTACAGAAACCCGGAAAGTTCACGCATCAGGTCGGCTGTCAGGCCGCCGTGCTTTTGATTTTGATCTTGGGCGCCCCGTTAAACCACGCTGGCCGAACGCAGATTCTGAACCGTGGGCAACCCGGCAGGACGCCGGGTTAGCCGCACCGGGCCATGGATGGCCCATTGCGGCGGCCCACGGTTCAGGATCTGCGGGCGGGTACACCGAGCACTAGCGAGGTGCCGAGTGGTGGGGCAAGAGCCTTTTGCTTACTTTTGGGCTCCTTTCAAAAGTGAGGCGCTGTAAAAGCGCAACCAATAGAAGCCATTAACGCGGTTATTGATATGTACACAAAAATCCTGCATGTAAAACCTGCATGGAAAAGATGTGTAGTAGATACCTACGCCACGATAAGGTCACCACAGTATTGCCCAACGGGCTGCCTTCATCTCGTTCTCTCGGGTATACTCGTCGGCTTTGAAAATTTCGCCTGCGAGTGCTGCCCACCATGGAAATCAACCCGATCCTAAACAGCATCAAGGACCTGTCCGAGCGCTCCGAAACGATTCGGGGGTATCTTTGACTACGATCACAAACATGATCGTCTGACCGAAGTTAACCGTGAGCTCGAAGATCCAAATGTCTGGAACAACCCCAGCTATGCCCAGGAACTAGGCCGCGAGCGTTCTCTGCTGGCCCAGATCGTAGAAACCCTGGATGAAATGTCCTCCGGTCTGGCTGATGCCAAAGACCTGTTGCTGATGTCCGCCGAAGAAGAAGACCAGGCTGCCGTCGATGACGTGGCTGCCGAAGTCGAGCGCCTGCGTGCGTCGCTGGAGAAGCTCGAATTCCGTCGCATGTTCAGCGGCGAGATGGACCCTAACAACGCCTACCTGGATATCCAGGCCGGTTCCGGCGGTACTGAAGCACAGGACTGGGCCAACATCCTGCTGCGCATGTACCTGCGCTGGGCTGACAAACGCGGTTTCGACGCGACTATCATGGAGCTGTCCGCGGGTGAAGTCGCCGGTATCAAAGGCGCTACCGTGCACATCAAGGGCGAATACGCCTTTGGCTGGCTGCGTACCGAAATCGGCGTTCACCGTCTGGTGCGCAAGAGCCCGTTCGACTCCGGCAATCGTCGTCACACCTCGTTCTCGGCCGTCTTCGTTTCTCCGGAAATCGACGACAACATCGAAATCGACATCAATCCGTCGGACCTGCGTATCGATACCTATCGTTCGTCCGGTGCCGGTGGTCAGCACGTAAACACCACTGACTCGGCCGTACGGATTACTCACGTACCGACCAACACGGTGGTGAGCTGCCAGAACGAACGTTCCCAGCACGCGAACAAAGACACCGCGATGAAAATGTTGCGGGCGCGCTTGTATGAGCAGGAAGTGCAGAAACGCAACGCTGCTTCCCAGGCGCTGGAAGATACCAAGTCCGATATCGGCTGGGGTCACCAGATCCGTTCCTACGTGCTGGACGCCTCGCGGATCAAGGATCTGCGGACCAACATCGAGCGCAGCGACTGCGACAAGGTGCTGGATGGCGACATCGATGAATACCTGATCGCGAGCCTGAAACAAGGGCTGTAACCCGTCAGCCTTGATCTTCAAGACCCCCGTGCAAATGCGGGGGCAACGAACCTGTGATGGAATATTTAAAGACATGAGCGACCAACAACTCGACCCGCAAGCCCTGCAACAGGAAGAAAACACCCTGATCGCCCTGCGCAAGGAAAAGCTTGCTGCCGAGCGCGCCAAGGGGCAGGCCTTCCCCAACGACTTCCGCCGCGACAGCTACTGCAATGACCTGCAGAAACAGTACGTGGACAAGACCAAGGAAGAGCTGGCTGAAGCGGCGATCCCGGTCAAGGTTGCCGGTCGCATCATGCTCAACCGTGGCTCGTTCATGGTGATTCAGGACATGACCGGTCGCATCCAGGTCTACGTCAACCGCAAGACTCTGTCGGAAGAAACCCTGGCCGCGGTGAAAACCTGGGACCTGGGCGACATCATCGCAGCCGAAGGCACCCTGGCGCGTTCGGGCAAGGGCGACCTGTACGTCGAAATGACCAGCGTGCGTCTGCTGACCAAATCCCTGCGTCCGCTGCCGGACAAGCACCATGGCCTGACCGACACCGAGCAGCGCTATCGTCAGCGCTACGTTGACCTCATCGTCAATGAAGAAGTGCGTGATACCTTCCGTGTGCGTTCTCAAGTCATCGCTCACATCCGCAGCTTCCTGATGAAGCGCGACTTCCTGGAAGTCGAAACGCCGATGCTGCAGACCATCCCTGGCGGCGCAGCAGCCAAGCCTTTTGAGACTCACCACAATGCGCTGGACATGGAAATGTTCCTGCGTATCGCACCTGAGCTTTACTTGAAGCGTCTGGTGGTTGGCGGCTTTGAGAAAGTGTTCGAGATCAACCGCAACTTCCGTAACGAAGGCGTCTCGACCCGTCACAACCCAGAGTTCACCATGCTTGAGTTCTATCAGGCGTACGCGGACTACGAAGACAACATGGACCTGACCGAAGAGTTGTTCCGTGAACTGGCGGAGCTGGTTCTGGGCACTACCGACGTGCCGTATGGCGACAAGGTGTTCCACTTCGGTGAGCCGTTCGTGCGCCTCTCGGTGTTCGATTCGATCCTCAAGTACAACCCGGATCTGACCGCTGCTGACCTGCAAGACATCGACAAGGCGCGCGCCATCGCCAAGAAGGCGGGCGCCAAGGTGCTGGGCTTCGAAGGTCTGGGCAAACTGCAGGTGATGATTTTCGAAGAGCTGGTCGAGCACAAACTGGAGCAGCCGCACTTCATCACCCAGTACCCGTTTGAAGTGTCTCCGCTGGCGCGTCGCAACGATGAAAACCCGAACGTTACTGACCGTTTCGAGCTGTTCATCGGTGGCCGTGAAATTGCCAACGCTTACTCCGAGTTGAACGACGCGGAAGATCAGGCCGAGCGCTTCCAGGCCCAGGTGGCCGACAAGGACGCAGGCGATGACGAAGCCATGCACTACGACGCTGACTTCGTGCGTGCGCTGGAATACGGCATGCCGCCGACTGCCGGTGAAGGCATTGGCATCGACCGTCTGGTCATGCTGCTGACCAATGCCCCGTCGATCCGCGACGTGATCCTCTTCCCGCACATGCGCCCACAAGCGTAAGTGACGTGAAAAAAGAGCCGCCTGTGATGGGCGGCTTTTTTTTGCGTGACGATTCTGGTCGTGAAAGCTTCAGTTCAGACATGTTGGTTTACATTGGCAGCGGAAATGGCATCTTGGCCACATGTAATTGAGATCTTCTGTAGGAGATCGCTCTTGTCCCCGACACAGTGCTAACTGGACCTGTAGGAGCTGCCGAAGGCTGCGATCGCGGTGTGTCAGGATGAACGCTTCGCAGCCTGCGGCAGCTCCTAAAAAATGGTCGTTAAGTAAAAAAAAGGAAATTTCTACCGTGACCCGTTCGATTGCTCAAAATGGAGCTGCTGGTGCTGCCAGCGCCGTGGTGCAAAGTGTCGAGTATCAAGGTCGCAAGGCAAGTCGACAGGGCAGTGAACAGCGCAGGCAGGACATTCTCGACGCCGCCATGCGCATCGTGGTCCGTGACGGCGTGCGTGCGGTACGTCACCGTGCAGTGGCTGCGGAGGCGGGTGTACCCCTTTCGGCTACCACGTACTACTTCAAGGACATCGATGACCTGCTCACCGATGCTTTTTCCCAGTACGTCGAGCGCAGTGCCGCTTATATGGCCAAGCTCTGGGAAAGTACCGAAGTCACCTTGCGCGAAATGGTGGATCGTACTGACGGCACCGCGGTTGGTCGTTCACGTCTGGCCGATGAAATCGCGATCATGGCCATGGAATATATTCGTCGCCAACTGTCGACCCGCCGCGATTATCTGATTGCCGAACATGCGTTCCATTGTGAGGCGTTGATCAACCCGCGACTGGCCCGTCTGGTGGATGCGCATCGGGACATTCTGCTGCATGGTGCCTGCCGGCTTCTGGAGGTGATGGGCTCGGTTCAGCCGCTTCAGGACGCACAAGTGTTGACGGGGGTCATGTGTCGGATGGAGTATCAAGGTCTGCTACATGGCCCGCAGCCCGACGCGGACAAAGAAAACCTCGGTATCCTCACCCGTCAGATGCATCTGGTATTAGGCACGACAAAGCCCCTCGACGAGTGAAAAACCCCTCTCGGGAGTAGCTAATGAAAGCCTGGCGTCTGCTTGTCGCCTTGTCGTTCCTGCTGTTGAGCGGCTGCCTTGTGACGTTCAAGGATTCGATTCCTGCGCGCGAAGCAGCCCCGGCGCAACTGCTGGGTAACTGGAGCAGCAAGAATGCCTGGGGCGAGCCGCTGGAGCTGGAAATCAGCCGGACCGGCAGCAACGAGTACAAGGCGGTCAGCTATCGCAAGGGGGATCGCAAGCACCGCGATGGATACGCCTTTACCGTGTCCCGGCATGGCAGTCGCTGGTATCTGTGTGCCGGGTTGCCGGAAAAATATGGCGGCCATTTCGTGATGGCAGGCTTTGAACTGGCGCAAACCGGCGAGTTGGTGGTCTACAACCTGGATATGGATCGCTTCAATCAATGGGTGGAGCAAAAGGCGCTCAGCGGTGAAAAAATGCCAATAGGGAAAGACGATGGGCTGTTGATCACGAGCCCTCTGGATCAAGTGTTCGGTTACCTGAACGATCCGGCCAATTCTGATGTTTTCCTCGAGGTAGCGCGTTACCAGCGGCTGCCTGAGCAGGGCACACGCCCAACCAACCAAGGGCCAACCAAGGCGCAGTAACCAAGGAGCATGGGGTGGACGAGTACCAGCAGACTATTCGAACGTTGTCGGATCGTATCGTCGCAGCCCAGACGCCGATTCGGGTTCTGGATGCGGTGAAATGGGACGACACGGTGCGCAAGGATTTTCTTGCGGCAAAAGGCAAGGCGCTACCCGCCGTGGATCGCGCCTACTATGAAAATCGGCCCTTGGGTTTTGATTCTTCTGAACTGAAGCTCGAGTTCCAGAATATCGAGCGCGACATTACCCGTCAGTTGGGCCAGTTCAACCCGGTTGGCCAGATCATGCGCCGCATGTGCAAGGAATACCGCATGGTAGTGCGCATGCTGGAAGCCCGAGGCACTGCGGATTTCGGGCTGATCTCCCAGGAGTTGTACGGCGCGGCGTCCGACGCTTTTCATGCCGGTGATCCAACCCTGGCTGATCTGGGGCTGATGCTTTCTGACTACCTCAATAACATTGCCGGGCGCGGTGACCTCAAGGATGAGCCGAAAATCCTGACGGCCAAAGACGCGGTGTCTCTGCTGCAAAGTCGTCTGAACAAGGTTTTTGGTGAGGCCGAGGAGACCATTCGCGTCTTCGAATCCGACGGCATTGTCGCCGATGCCGCGGCAGGCGCCGATTACATCAAGATTCGCTCCGACGCGATGTTCAACGAGCGCGATGTCCGTGCGCTGGAAGTACATGAAGGGTTGGTGCATGTGGGTACCACGCTGAATGGCCAGAATCAGCCGATTTGTACCTTCCTGTCAAAAGGGCCGCCGTCGTCGACGGTGACGCAGGAAGGCCTTGCGATCCTCATGGAGGTCATTGCGTTCGCCTCCTACCCGAGTCGATTGCGCAAGTTGACCAACCGCACGCGTGCCATTCACATGGCTGAAGAGGGCGCAGATTTCCTCCAGGTGTTCGAGTTCTACCGTGAGCAAGGTTTTGGCATGTCTGAAAGCTACGGCAATGCCAGCCGGGTATTCCGCGGATCGGTGCCCAATGGCTTGCCGTTCACCAAGGACTTGTCCTACCTCAAAGGTTTCATCATGGTTTACAACTATATTCAGCTCGCCGTGCGCAAGGGCAAGCTGGAACAAGTGCCGCTGCTGTTCTGTGGCAAAACCACCCTTGAGGACATGCGTACCTTGCGTCAACTGGTGGATGAAGGTCTGGTCGTGCCGCCCAAGTACCTGCCCGAGCAGTTCCGTGACATGAACGCGCTGTCGGCGTGGATGTGCTTCTCGAACTTCCTGAACCACCTCAGCCTGGACCGGATCGAAGCGGATTATTCCAATATTCTGTAGCGCCTCAGATCTCTTGTAGGAGCTGCCGAAGGCTGCGAAGGCGGTGTGTCATTAGAATCCAATCGCAGCCTTCGGCAGCTCCTACAGGACGTGCATTTCCATTCAAATTGTTTTGTCGATAAGAGCCGCATCAAGAAAACAAAAGGAATCCCGCTTGAAATTCCTGATTACCCTCACGCTGCTCTTGTCCCTGAACGGCTGCAGCTCAATGTTGTTCTATCCGGAACCCGGTCTGCCGTTCACCCCGGAAAAGGCCCATCTGCAATACCGTGACGTCACCCTTACCGCTGCCGATGGCACACAGTTGCATGCGTGGTGGTTGCCTGCCAAAGAAGGCGTCGAGGTCAAAGGCACGGTTCTGCACTTGCATGGCAATGGCGGCAATCTGGCTTGGCATCTGGGGGGTAGCTGGTGGTTGCCGGAACAGGGTTATCAGGTCTTGATCCTGGACTATCGCGGCTATGGGTTGTCCCAGGGGGCGCCCAGCCTGCCTGCGATTTATCAGGACGTGGATGCGGCATTCGACTGGTTGAACAAAGCCCCTGAAGTGCAGGGCAAACCGCTGGTCGTGCTCGGCCAAAGCATTGGCGGGGCGTTGGGGGTGCATTACCTGTCTGAGCATCCGCAGCAACGTTCGCGGCTCAAGGCGCTGATTCTCGATGGTGCGCCCGCCAGCTACCGTAAAGTAGCTCGTTATACGCTGGGGACTTCATGGCTGACCTGGCCATTTAAAACGCCGCTTTCATGGCTGATCCCCGACGCAGACAGCGCCATCAATGGCCTGCCGAAATTGAAGGGGACGCCGATGTTGATATTCCAGAGTATGGACGACACTCTGGTGCCGCTCGACAACGGCATCAGCCTCTATCAGGCCGCGCCGCTGCCACGGGTGTTGCAACTGACCCGTGGCGGGCATGTGCAGACGTTCTCTGACCCGACCTGGCGACAGGTGATGATCCGCTATCTGGAAGATCCCCAGCACTTCAATGGTCTGCGTCGTCTGGGCGAAGTGCCGAATTATCCGGAGCCAGCGGAAAAAGAAACACCTGAGAGCCGCAAATGAGCGAAGAGCGCAACGCCATTCCCCTGATCATCACGGGTATCTGCACGATCTTCGTTACGGTGGGTACGCTTTGGTATTACGGCTATCTGCACTTCGCCAAGCCTGAAGATGCGCTGTTGCTGAACGAGTTCACGATGCTCAAAACCGTGCCGGGCGAAGACTACAAAATCGCCGCCACACCCGCCGCCGAAGTCGCGCAGTGCATTGATGGCGTGCTGGTGTTGTTCGATACGTCGCAGAAGGGACTGTCAGGTGTCCTGATCAATAACAGGAAGCAGGCCGTGCGCTGCGCAGGGCAGGAGACGCCGCAGGAACTTCAGCGTTGATTGCCCAAGGGCTAGATGATTTGCCGGGTTGAAATGCGACCCTTGTGGGAGCGGTGCTTGCCCGCGATAAGGCTGAATGCGGTTCACTTTAGATCGCGTCTAGCCTTATCGCGGGCAAGCACCGCTCCCACAGGGAATCGCACTCCGATCCGGATGATGTAAACAACAAAAAAGCCCGGCCTGTTTTCACAGGCCGGGCTTTTGGCTTGCAGCGTCAGCGATTTACTTCATCGACGAACGCGGCGCTACCGGCTGGTTGTCGTTGGAAACGGTCACTTCCACACGGCGGTTCTGGGCGCGGCCCGAAGCGCTGGTGTTATCAGCAACCGGGTATTCCTTGCCATAACCCTGGGAAACGACACGGGCTGGATCAACGCCCATTTTCACCAGTGCCATACGCACGGAGTTAGCGCGGCGCTCGGACAGGGACAGGTTGTAAGCGTCGGAACCCGAGCTGTCGGTATAACCTTCAACGATCACTTTGCGATCCGGGTTATCACGCAGGTAAGTTGCCAGTTGGTTGACATTAACCAGACCGCTGGATTTCAGCTCGGCCTTGTTCAAGTCAAACAGCACGTCACCGAAAGTTACCAGAGTACCGCGCTCGGTTTGCTTGGCGTTCAGGCTGCTTTGCAGTGCCTTGATCTGTGCATCACGGGCATCCAGACGGGCTTGAGCGCGCTGCGCGGAGGCACCTTTCAGTTCCTCTTCAGCGGTGCGCAGAGCAATAGTCTGCTTGGCAACCTCAACGCGCTGGTTGGTCAGATAAGAAAGTTGGTCGACTTTCTTCTCGTCTTCGCTGTTGCGATAGGCTGCGTCAGCCTTGTCCAGCCAGTCGCTGGCGTCCTTGGTTTCAAGGGCAGCCACTTTGGTCGCCTGCGGATTGGTCTGCAGTGCCGAGAAATTGGTGCGAGCCTGTTCCAGATTCTGGTTAGGCGGCGTCGAGCAAGCGGCCAGTGCAACACTCATGGCCAGCAGGGCAGGGATCATCACTTGTTTGCGCATAATAGTTTCGTCCTTTCAATCGAATTCGAAATGCATGAAAAACGTTGGCTGCAACGTTGGTTACTGGGCCGGTGCCGGTTGCACCTGACGCAGACCTTCTTCACGTAGTTCGTTCACGCCTTGACGGGCGTCCTGCACAGCTCTTTCTGCCTTGGCAGCCTGGGATTTACGTTCGGCTACGCGAGCGTCCCATTCAGCTTGTTCAGCCAGGCGGCGTGCTTCGTCGTATTTCTGCTCTTGCATGGCGAGTTCGGCTTTCTTGAGCTTGTCTTGCGCCGATTTCATTTCTACTGCGGAGAACTCGGTACCACCGGCGCTGACGGCGCTGTTAACGGCCGATTGGCTCACAGCGTACTGCTCGGTCGGAGGATTACCTGCACAACCTGCGAGTACGAAGCTGGCACCCAGTGCCAGAGCAGTCAGTTTCAGGCCGCGCAGGCCTTTGAATTTGGTATTGGCAGTAAGCGTGTTCATCGTGTTCGACTCCATTATTTAACTCCTGAAAATCTTGAGTGTTCCATGACAGTCGTTGGCCTGAAGCGTGCGAGGTAGCGTCTGGCTGCGCCGTTGGCTATCCGTAGGCTTTTCTGTAATGGCTATGGGCTCGGACACATGAACTTTTTGAATAGTTCAGGTTTTTTCGACCGGATTTTCTTTGCGCAAACTACGGAACGAATGCTGTGAAAAAACGATCCCGGCACTTCATTGGCACGTTGTACCGGGATACGTATTGCGTGTTGGCAGTGTTATTCGACGTCCTGCTTTTCGGACAGCTCCTGCAGATACCGACGCGAAAGCGCCAGGAAACGCGGGGTAGGGCCAACATCTTCGTACACCGGGTCGCCTTCTTCGTCAGTGGTCACGACATGCTGACCCTGCACGTAAGGGAAGCTCGCTTCGAGTTCTTCCAGCGCGGCACCGATCAACTCGCCCAGTAACTCTTCAGGATGATGCTTGGGGTACATCTCGGTCAGTGCGTTCAGGCGCGCAGCGGACTCCATGTCCAGGTGAATCGCATACTGAGTCCTGGTCAGTCGTCCTTTGGCGTTCTCTTCCCAATGGTTGGCAAGTTCACGGATTTTCATAGGGACCTCTTGGTTTGCCCACCGATGGCAGGTCTGCTTGAGTGCTGATTCGTTTAGTGCTCAGCCATGGCTCACCGATGAGATTAGTCCGGTTATTTCAAAAGGTTTATTCACCGGGTGTTGGCGTGGCTGTTGATTTTGCTGCACTGATGGTAGAAAAGGGATAGATCAGATTTCTGCACGCCTGTTCAGTCTTTGCAGCTTTGAGGTTGATGGCACCCATACAAAAATCAGGGGGAGAGGAACGATGGCTGATATCGACGCGCGTTTACGCGAGGATGTGCACCTGCTGGGTGAGCTGTTGGGCAATACCATTCGCGAGCAGCGCGGGAGTGAGTTTCTCGACAAGATCGAACGTATTCGCAAGGGCGCCAAAGCGGGTCGGCGTGGTTCGGCGGAGGGGGCCGAGCAACTGACGTCCAGTGTTGATGGCCTGGCCGAAGATGAATTGCTGCCGGTGGCGCGGGCCTTCAATCAGTTTCTCAACCTGGCCAACATCGCCGAGCAATACGAACTGATCCGGCGGCGTGACGATTCCCAGCCGCAACCTTTTGAATCTCGCGTGTTGCCTGAGCTGCTCGACCGCCTCAAACGTGCAGGACAGAAACCTGAGGCCCTGGCCCGGCAGTTGAGCAAGCTGGAAATCGAACTGGTCCTCACTGCGCACCCCACTGAAGTGGCACGCCGCACCCTGATTCAAAAATACGACGCCATCGCCGCACAACTCGCGGCCCTCGACCATCGGGATCTGAGCAGCGCCGAGCGCGAGCAGATCACCGAGCGTCTGCAGCGTCTGATCGCCGAAGCCTGGCACACCGAAGAGATTCGCCGTACCCGACCGACCCCGGTGGATGAAGCGAAATGGGGCTTCGCCGTTATCGAGCATTCGCTATGGCATGCGGTGCCCAATTACCTGCGCAAGGCCGATCACGCGTTGCACGCTGCCACCGGTTTTCATCTGCCGCTGGAGGCGGCGCCGATTCGGTTCGCTTCGTGGATGGGCGGCGATCGTGACGGTAACCCCAACGTCACGGCGGCGGTGACGCGGGAGGTCCTGTTGCTGGCCCGCTGGATGGCGGCGGACTTGTATGTGCGTGACGTCGATCAACTGGCGGCCGAGTTGTCCATGCAGCAAGCCAGTGATGCGTTACGCGCCAGCGCGGGTGACAGCGCTGAACCCTATCGTGCTGTCCTGAAGCAACTGCGCGAGCGTTTGCGCGCAACCCGCAACTGGGCTCAGGCGTCACTGGCTGTGACGCAACCCGCTCCGGATAACGTGCTGCACGATAATCGTGAGCTGCTTGAACCGCTGATGCTGTGCTTCCAGTCGCTTCATGAGTGCGGCATGGGTGTGATCGCCGATGGTCCGCTGCTTGATTGTCTGCGTCGTGCGGTGACGTTTGGCCTGTTTCTGGTGCGGCTGGATGTGCGTCAGGACTCCACCCGGCATGAATCGGCCATGACCGAAATCACCGACTACCTCGGGCTTGGCCGCTATGAGGATTGGGACGAGCAGGCCCGTGTTGATTTCCTGCTGCGGGAATTGAACAGTCGACGTCCGTTGCTGCCTGCGCATTTCAAACCGGGCGCTGACACCGCCGAGGTGCTGGCGACATGCCGTGAAGTCGCTTCAGCGCCTGCGGCCTCGTTGGGGTCTTACGTGATCTCCATGGCCGGTGCCGCTTCGGACGTGCTGGCGGTGCAGTTGCTGCTCAAAGAGGCGGGGTTGCAGCGCCCAATGCGCGTCGTGCCGCTGTTCGAAACCCTCGCGGATCTGGATAACGCCGGGCCAGCCATAGAACAATTGTTGAACCTGCCGGGCTACCGTTCACGCCTGCACGGCCCGCAGGAAGTGATGATTGGCTATTCCGATTCCGCCAAGGATGCGGGCACCACGGCCTCGGCCTGGGCGCAATATCGGGCACAGGAAAAACTGGTGGATATCTGCCGTGCTCAGCAAGTCGAATTGCTGCTCTTTCACGGCCGCGGTGGCACCGTCGGACGTGGCGGTGGCCCAGCGCACGCGGCGATTCTGTCGCAGCCGCCGGGTTCGGTAGCCGGGCGTTTCCGCACCACCGAACAGGGTGAAATGATCCGCTTCAAGTTCGGCCTGCCAGACATCGCCGAGCAGAACCTCAATCTATATCTGGCCGCCGTGCTGGAAGCCACCTTGCAACCGCCACCACCGCCGCAACCCGCATGGCGAGAAATGATGGACAACCTGGCGGCGGACGGCGTCAGTGCCTACCGTGCCGTGGTGCGCGAGCATCCGGAGTTCGTCGAGTATTTCCGTCAGGCCACGCCGGAGCAGGAACTGGGTCGTTTGCCGCTGGGCAGTCGTCCGGCCAAGCGTAGGGAAGGCGGCGTCGAGAGTCTGCGGGCCATTCCATGGATTTTCGCCTGGACCCAGACGCGGCTGATGTTACCCGCCTGGCTTGGCTGGGAGGCGGCGCTCAACAAGGCGCTCGAACGCGGCGAAGGGGAGCTGCTGGGGCAGATGCGTGAGCACTGGCCATTCTTCCGCACCCGGATCGACATGCTGGAAATGGTTCTGGCCAAAGCTGACCACGATATTGCCCATCTCTACGATCAGCGTCTGGTGGAGCCGAGACTGCAACATTTGGGTACGCATTTACGCGACCTATTGTCGCAGGCTTGCGCCGTGGTGCTGGGGCTGACCGGGCAATCCCAACTGCTGGCTCATAGCCCTGCAACGCTTGAATTCATCAGCCTGCGCAACACGTATCTGGATCCGCTGCACCTGCTTCAGGCAGAGTTGCTTGCCCGTTCACGCAACCGCGAGGCAAGTCTGGACAGTCCTCTGGAACAGGCGCTGCTGGTGTCTGTAGCGGGTATTGCCGCCGGATTGCGTAACACCGGTTAATCAGCGGGTCCGTTAATGGCGCACTGCCAATTCCCAGTGCGCCATTGGCATCAATGACTTGCGTGCTTTTGATTGCCTCAAGCCACCTGAACCAATCCCGCACTCTGCTACCTCTGACCGGGTGGTGGATACTGCGACTTTTGGCGGCTTGTGCCACTTGTGTCGGCTGTGTATCTTGATCAGCCTTTGGCCATTCTTCGGCTTGAACCTTATTTGAGATTGGTCCTGTACAGACTGTGTGAAAACGACTGCATCGCGGGCACCTACGATGTACGCGAGCAGTACCGCGTTTTACGTTTTACATAGGCTGGGCGTGGCGAATCCGACGTTTACATATAAAAAATTTGAGGAGCACATCGATGCGCGTGATTCTGCTGGGAGCTCCCGGGGCCGGTAAAGGTACTCAGGCAAAATTCATCACCGAAAAATTCGGCATCCCGCAAATTTCCACAGGCGATATGCTGCGCGCTGCCGTCAAGGCTGGCACTGAACTGGGCCTTAAAGCCAAGAGCGTCATGGACAACGGCGGTCTGGTTTCCGATGACCTGATCATCGGTCTGATCAAGGATCGTCTGTCCGAGCCTGATTGCGCCGGCGGCGTGCTGTTCGACGGTTTTCCCCGCACCATTCCGCAGGCAGAAGCGCTGCTGGCGGCGGGCCTGGAAATCGACCACGTGCTGGAAATCGCTGTAGATGACGAAGAAATCGTCAAGCGCATGTCCGGTCGCCGTGTACACGAAGGCTCTGGCCGCATCTATCACACCATTTTCAATCCGCCCAAGGTTGAAGGCATTGATGATGTGACCGGTGAGCCACTGAAGCAGCGCAAGGATGACGTTGAAGAAACCGTTCGCCTTCGCCTGGCGGTGTATCACGAACAGACCAAGCCGCTGGTTGAGTTCTACAGCAAACTCGAAGCGAAAAACGGCAAGCCTAAGTGCAGCCATATTGCAGGCGTCGGTTCTGTTGAAGATATCACCAGAAAAGTGCTTGAAGCCCTGAACTGACAGCGCTGGTTGAGTCAATAAACGGTCCGCTTGCGGGCCGTTTTGTCGTTTATAATGCGCCCCTTTTTTGATCTCGATGGATAACCCTGATGACCACCTTGCTGGCCCTGGACACCGCCACTGAAGCCTGCTCGGTCGCTTTGCTGCACGACGGCAAGGTGCTGAGCCACTACGAGGTGATCCCGCGCCTGCACGCCCAGCGTTTGCTGCCCATGATCAAAGCGATCATGGCGGAGGCGGGCATCGGCCTTTCAGCGCTGGATGCCATCGCTTTTGGCCGTGGTCCGGGCGCGTTTACGGGCGTGCGCATCGCCATTGGCGTGGTGCAGGGGTTGGCTTTTGGTCTGGAGCGTCCGGTGCTCCCCGTTTCCAATCTGGCAGTACTGGCCCAGCGAGCCATGCGCGAGCACGGTGCCCATCAAGTTGCGTCGGCCATCGACGCGCGCATGGATGAGGTTTACTGGGGTTGCTATCGCGAGGTGGCGGGGGAGATGCGTCTGCTTGGCGCCGAAGCCGTACTCCCGCCAGAGCAGGTTGCTTTGCCCGTTGATGCGAGTGGTGAATGGTTTGGTTCGGGCACGGGCTGGGACTATGCCGAGCGTCTGCCGGTCAGCGTTATAGGTCACGACGCCAGTATGCTGCCCCACGCTCAGGATTTACTGACCCTGGCGACCTTCGCCTGGCAGCGCGGTGAGGCCATCGTTGCAGATGAGGCGCAGCCGGTTTACCTGCGGGATAAAGTGGCTACGCCCAAAGCCCGATAGCGGAGTGCCGATTTAAATGCATTTCCTGTAGGAGCTGCCGAAGGCTGCGAAGGGGGTATGCCATGAGAATTCATTCGCAGCCTTCGGCAGCTCCTACGGTGATATCTCGCCGGTAAACCTACCTTTCATCGCCTAAAATCCTCAACTTCCCGCTTGTTGCGAAACTTTTTCAATTTGTGTGGTCTAGTTATCGTTCGGGTAATTGCAACAGTCTGCCCGTGAAGTTAGATTGCCACTATAAGATGCAGAGTACGCACTAATGCGCATAGACGGCCCTTCACAACGTTCATACCCCATCAAACGCAAGCCGCGTAGTCAGCCTGCGATTGTTGATGGCACCTTCGAAGAAGTCGAAAACGACGCCGAAGTTGCCCAGCAGCCAGCGCAAAGCGCTCGCTCCGGTGGTAATGCACAGGCCAATTCGACTGCCAACGTTCCTGCACGTCCGCAAGACATCATCTTCCCGCGTTCCATGAGCACTCGCGTTGCAACCGCACTGGCCAGCTATCTGACAACCGCCAGCTTCGTTGACTGGGATCTGGAAGTGTCAGGGCTTGATCTCCACGTTTGAACGATTCCCGCCTGCCTTATTTTCTGGGATGTCCGTCATGGAGTGAAAACGCCTGGCGCGAATCACTTTATCCCGAAGACGCTCGTAGCAATGAATTTCTAGGTCTGTATTCACAGGTCTTCAATGCTGTTGAAGGCAACACCACTTTTTACGCTCGACCTGCGCCGTCCACCGTGCAGCGCTGGGCTGAAGTGCTGCCCGATGATTTTCGCTTTACGGCCAAGTTTCCAGGTGAAATCAGCCATGGTGGTGATCTGCGGCTCCAATTGCAGGCGGCGGAAACGTTCATCCAGTTGCTGGCACCCTTGGGCAAACGCGTTGCACCTTTCTGGCTTCAGCTGTCCGCCAGTTTCACGCCGCAGCGGCTCGCCGAGCTTGTCACTTTTATTGATGAGTTGAAGTGCCCGTTGGCCGTTGAAGTGCGCAACATGGCGTTTTTCGAAAAGGGTGACGAAGAGCGCATGCTTAACCGCCTGCTGCTGGAACGTGGCGTTGAGCGCATCTGTCTGGATTCCCGTGCCTTGTTCAGTTGTGTGTCCAGCGATCCTGCGGTGCTCCATGCGCAATCGAAGAAACCTAAGGTTCCAGCCCGTCCGGCGGCGCTGACTCAATTTCCGCAGGTGCGCTTCATCGGTCATCCTGTGCTGGAGGCCAACGATCCGTTCCTGGTCCAGTGGGTCGCTAAAGTTGCCGCCTGGATTGAAGAAGGGCGCACGCCTTATGTATTCCTGCACACCCCGGATAATCTCGAAGCGCCGCTTCTGGCCCGACGATTTCATAACCAGTTGATGGAGCGCTTGCCAGGTTTGCCGCCGTTGGTGGAACTGGATCGCGCACCACCGGTGCAGCAACTGGGCTTGCTCTGAGGTCGATAACTATGGCTTCAATAGCCGTATTAATGATCTCAGGAGTCAGCAATGGATTCGCAACAGCTTCTTCGCGCACAAACTTTCAAGGCACTGCACGAGCGTGATCATGCTTTTGTGATCCCCAATCCGTGGGACGCAGGTTCGGCCAAACTGTTGGCGTCCATGGGCTTCGAAGCGTTGGCGACCACCAGCGCGGGTCTGGCTTTCACCTTGGGTCGGGCTGATGCCGAAGGTGCGCTGAGCTTCGCCGAATCACTGGAAAACCTACGGGCAATCGTTGCTGCAACGGACTTGCCGGTCGCTGCCGACCTTGAAAACGGCTTCGCTGATAGCCCTGAAGACTGCGCAGCCAACCTGTTGGCAGCGGCGCGGACCGGCATTGTGGGTGGCTCTATCGAAGACGCCACGGGCAAGACCGATCAGCCCATTTACGATTTCGAGTTGTCGGTAGCGCGGGTCAGGGCGGCGGCACTGGCTGTTCGCAGTTTGCCGTTCCCGTTCATGCTGACTGCCCGTGCGGAAAACCTGCTCAACGACCGGATGGATTTTGCTGACACGTTGAACAGGCTGAAGGCCTACGCCGATGCCGGAGCTGACGTGCTGTACGCGCCCGGCTTGCGTACACGCGAAGAAGTTATCGCGGTGGTCCGTGCCGTTGCGCCCAAGCCAGTCAACGTGTTGATGGGGCTGGGCGGTGTCACGCTGACTGTCGCTGAACTCAGCGAGTGCGGGGTCAAGCGCATCAGCGTCGGCTCATCCCTTGTACGCGCGGCGTTCGGCGGTTTGTATCGCGCCGCGGAGGAAATCCGTACTCAGGGGACCTTTTCCTACGCCGAGCAGGCGCTGCCGTTTGCTCAACTCAATGCGTTGTTCAAGGACTGAGGGTGCGAGGCTCGACGCTGTTTCTGGTGTTCCTGCTGTTCTGCGCTGGCGCCGTCGCTGCGGTATGGCGCGGCTGGATCGAGGTGCCAGCGCAATGGAATCCCTGGGCGCCATTGGACATTCAGGCTGAACCCAACTTCCTGACCTCCTGGAAGCTGTCGCGCGTCAAGAGTGATCCGCAGTTGTGCGATCAGGTACTGGGCTCATCCCGCCTGCGTTTCAGTCGTCAAGCCGACAGCCCCGCGTCCGCTGATTGCCCGCTTAACGGCGTGCTGCGAGTACAGGGCGGTGAGGTGGCGCTAAGCAGCAGCTTCCTCGCCAGTTGTCCATTGGCGGTGGCCTACGCGCTGTTTGAGGTTCACACCTTGCAACCCGCGGCCCAGGCGGTGTTTGGTCAGCGTGTGACGCGTATCGACCATTTGGGCAGTTTCGCCTGTCGCAACGTCTATGGCAGAAGCAGTGGGCGGCTGAGTCAGCATGCGACTGCAAATGCCTTGGACATCGCCGGTTTCCGTCTCGCCGATGGGCAGCGGATCAACCTGTTGCGGGACTGGAAAAACGAAGGCGACAAGGGCCGGTTCTTGCGTAAGGTCCGCGACGGAGCCTGCAAGAATTTCAACACGGTATTAGGGCCGGATTACAACGCGGCCCATCAAAACCATTTTCATCTGGATATGGGCGCCTGGCGGGTGTGTCGCTGAGGTAGATATTTTTTGTAGGAGCTGCCGAAGGCTGCGAAGGCGGTGTGTCATGGGAATCGATTCGCAGCTTCCGGCAGCTCCACCAGGGATCGCCTCGAATTGATGGGAATCAAGCTGCCATGCGCAGGTTTTGCAGGATGATCGGGCGTGCCCAGCCCATGTCGTAATTCAGGGCGCGTTGCTGGGCGACCATGGTGTCGTCATCCAGTGGCAGGGCAGGCTTGTCGGCCAGGTCCCATTCGAATTCCGCGATTGGCAAGTGCAGCGGACGAGGCTGAGGGCCCGGGCCTGGAATCAAGCTGTCATCGTAAGGATTAAGTACGTTTGGACGAACCCACTCGCTGTCGAACTCCAGATCGCGCTGCTGCGCGATCATCTCGCCAATGCTGAATGGTTCGTTCGGCGCAGGCAGCAGATCCAGTTCGAATTCAGCGATCGGCAGAAACAGCGGCTCGGCAGGAAGGCGTGGTACATCTTCAACCGGGCAGGCGCGCTGCTCAACGATCTTGCCCAATGTGCGGGCACCGGCAACTGGCTCACCCGTGGCAACATCAGTGGCAACGCTGGCTGGATCAATGGGTTCAGCCGGTGTATCGCGTAGTTGTTCAGCCATCACACGGGCAAACGCATCCGACCAGATCTGGGTAACACCGCCCAGAGCCTGACTGTTGCGCAGGGTAAAATCACCTGCGTGCGTTAGATAACCTATGGATGATTGCTGAATGTCTGACATATCGATCGTTACACGTCGTAGGTCTGGCAGAATGCCTGATACTTCTTTATCGGCAGGTTTTGCCGATCATTAACACTTTTTGAGCGTGTGGACACAATGAGTGAGCAACAAGCGGGCAGTCGCATCCGGGTCGAAGCCCTTGGTAGCCCCCCTGGTATCCAGAGTCAGGAGCAGGTTGCGCAGTGGGCGCAACGTCTGGACTTGCCTTTGGAGGACGTTGACGCGGATTTTGCCCTGCAAGTGACTGACGATGGCCTGCAATTGCAGCAGTTGAGTGATGATGCGCCAGGCCCGGTGCGGGTGGATTTCGTCGAGGGGGCGGTGGCCCATCGGCGGCTGTTTGGTGGCGGCAGCGGACAGATGATCGCCAAAGCGGTGGGCATTCAGCCCGGCGTGCGACCTTCGGTGCTGGATGCGACGGCAGGCTTGGGCAAAGATGCGTTCGTTCTGGCGAGCCTTGGCTGCCAGATGAGCCTGATCGAGCGCCAACCGATTATCGCAGCGCTGCTGGAAGATGGCCTGAACCGTGGACGACAGGATAGGGAAGTGGGTTCGATCATCAGCCAGATGCGCTTGTTGACCGGCAACTCCATCGAGCTGATTCGGGGCTGGGAAGGCGAGCCGCCGCAAGTGATCTATCTGGACCCGATGTTCCCGCATCGGGAAAAAACGGCGCTGGTGAAGAAGGAAATGCGCCTGTTCCGGCCATTGGTGGGCGACGACATGGACGCGCCCGCGCTGCTGGAAGCGGCACTGGCGTTGGCCACCCATCGCGTAGTGGTCAAACGCCCGCGCAAAGCCCCATGCATCGAAGGCCCCAAGCCGGGTTATGCGCTGGATGGCAAATCCAGCCGGTATGACATCTATCCGAAGAAGGCGTTGAAGTCGGTGTGATTAATTGGCTTGCACCGCTCCCACAGGAACCACTGATGACGTGGGACCGGCTTTAGCCGGGAAGAGGCCAGTACATTCAGTACATCTTTATCGTCATGAATGCCGCCTTCCCGGCTAAAGCCGGTCCCACGTCAGATTGCAGGCGAATATAGAATCTTCCACAGAGACTAGTGCATCCATCAGACCCTATACGCCCGCATAAACAACTCCACCACGTCCTGCACATGCGCTTCTGCGCTGGCTTCATCCGGCCGTTCGCCGCAACCCACCAGCAGGCGGAAATTGCACACGCCTTTGATCAGGCTGAGAAAGTGCTCGGCAGCAGTTCTGGGGGATTCAAACTTCAGCTGGCCGCTATGCTCCAGGCGTCTCAGCAAACGTTCGGTTTCCTGAAGAATCCGCTGCGGCCCGGCTGCGAAAAATATCTGCGACAGCTTCGGATCCTGAGTACCCAGCGTCACCATCAACCGATGCAACTCCAGGGATTCAGGACTGTTGATCAGCACCTGAAAGCCCCGCGCAACACTCAGCAACAAGGTTTTTGCCGGCAAGTCGCGGTTCAATTCAACGAACAATTCCGGCAACTGTTCTTCGCAACGCGCCACTACTGCCGCAGTGAACAGCGTCTCCTTGTCGTTGAAGTGGCTGTACACCGTGAGCTTCGAAACCCCGGCCTCTGCGGCAACGGTATCCATGCTGGTGCTGGCGTAGCCATTGCGCACGAATAACTCTTTTGCGGCATCGAGAATGGCCTGGCGCTTGGCTTGATCTTTCGGTCGGCCGGGCCCCGGATTGCTTTGAGAGCTGCTTTGAGAATCGTCAGGCATGTTCGTTTAATAATGTACTGGTGAGTTTGGTAATTTTTAATATACTCGTCAGTACAATTATTCCAAGCTTCTTTTGCGAAGGGCTTCACCATGTCGCGCAAACTTCTGTGCCTCGTCCTGCCTCTGGGTCTGATGTCGTTGCTGTCTGGCTGTGGCCAGGACGCAACTGCACCGACCACGATTCGTCCCGCCATGGTTATTCAGCCATCGCCATCTGCGCAGTCCATGGACAGCTATCCCGGTGAAGTCCGCGCCCGCTTTGAGCCTGATCTGGCATTCCGGATCGGTGGCAAGGTCAGCAAACGCCTGGTGGAAGAGGGGCAACGGGTCAAGGCCAATCAGCCATTGGCCGAACTGGATGCCCAGGACGTGCGCCTGCAACTGGATGCCACGCGCGCGCAGGTCGCCGCGGCTGAGGCCAATTTGCAGCTGGTGCGCTCCGAGCGTGACCGTTACAAGACTCTGATGGATCGGCAGATGGTCAGCCGTTCGCAATACGACAACGCCGAAAACCTCTATCGCTCCGGTGAAGCTCGCCTCAAACAGATCAAGGCCGAGCTGACCGTTGCCGACAATCAGACCAGCTACGCCGTGCTGCGCGCACCTCAGGATGGCGTCGTGGCCAAGCGTCTTGTGGAAGTCGGTCAGGTCGTTGCTGCCGGGCAAACGGTCTTTACTCTCGCTGCTGATGGTGAGCGGGAAGTGCTGATCAGCCTGCCGGAGCAGAACTTTGCCCGCTTCAAGACGGGGCAGCCCGTCACCGTCGAGTTATGGACCCAGCGTGAACAACGCTTCCCCGGTCGCATTCGAGAGCTGTCTCCGGCGGCTGACCCGCGTTCGCGTACCTTCGCCGCACGTGTTGCATTTGCCAGCGGCAAGGTGCCTGCCGAGTTGGGCCAGAGTGCGCGGGTGTTCATTGAGACTGAGCACGCCGTGCCACTGGCGGTGCCACTCTCGGCGGTGACGTCGGAAAACGGCATCAATTACGTCTGGCGAGTCGCAGCCGACAGCACCCTCAAGCGCGTTAATGTCAGGCTCGGGCCTTATGGTCAGGAATCGGTGCCGGTGCTTGATGGGCTGGCCGCCAGTGACTGGATCGTTGCCGCAGGTGTGCATGTGTTGCATGAAGGTGAGCAGGTGCGCCCTGTGGATCGTGAAAACCGTGCGGTCAAACTGGCAGCGAAGGAGTAAGCACGGATGCGATTCAATCTCTCCGAATGGGCACTGCGCAATCGGCAAATCGTCCTGTACCTGATGATCGTCCTGGCAGTCGTTGGCGCGCTGTCCTACACCAAGCTGGGACAGAGCGAAGACCCGCCATTCACCTTCAAAGCCATGGTGATTCGTACGCTGTGGCCCGGCGCCAGCGCGGAAGAGGTGGCGCGGCAAGTCACCGATCGCATCGAAAAGAAACTCATGGAAACCGGCGAGTACGACCGCATCGTCTCGTTCTCGCGGCCGGGGGAATCCCAGGTCACGTTCATCGCCCGTGACTCGATCTTTTCCTCGTATCTGCCGGAGCTGTTCTATCAGATCCGCAAGAAGGTCGGCGACATTCGTCAGAACCTGCCGCCGGGAGTGCAAGGCCCGTTTTTCAATGATGAGTTCGGTACCACCTTCGGGAATATCTACGCGCTGTCCGGGAAGGGCTTCGACTATGCCGTGCTCAAGGATTACGCTGACCGCATCCAGCTTCAACTGCAACGCATCAACGACGTGGGCAAGGTCGAACTGATCGGCTTGCAGGACGAGAAGATCTGGATCGAGCTGTCCAACGTCAAGCTCGCCACCCTGGGGCTGCCGTTACAAGCCGTGCAGCAGGCGCTTGAGGCGCAGAACGCGGTCTCGGCCACCAGTTTCTTTGAAACCCCGAGCGAGCGTATTCAACTGCGTGTCAGCGGCCGCTTCCAGACGGTCGACGAGATCCGCGAATTCCCGATTCGCGTGGGTGATCGCACGCTGCGTATCCGTGATCTGGCCGAGGTGCATCGCGGCTTCAATGACCCGCCTGCGCCGCGCATGCGATTCATGGGCGAAGAGGCGATTGGTCTGGCGGTGGCGATGAAGCCGGGCGGCGATATTCTGGTGCTGGGCAAGGCGCTTGAGGGCGAGTTCGCCCGCCTGCAGAAAAACCTGCCGGCCGGGATGGAGCTGCGCAAAGTCTCCGATCAACCTGCTGCGGTGAAAACCGGGGTCGGTGAGTTCGTCCAGGTATTGGCTGAAGCGCTGGCGATTGTGTTGCTGGTGAGCTTCTTCTCACTGGGCATGCGCACCGGCATGGTGGTCGCATTGGCGATCCCGCTGGTATTGGCCATGACCTTTGCCTGCATGTACTACCTGGGCATCGGCCTGCACAAGATTTCCCTCGGTGCGCTGGTGCTGGCGCTGGGTCTGCTGGTGGACGACGCGATCATCGCCGTGGAAATGATGGCGATCAAAATGGAGCAGGGCTACGACCGGCTGCGTGCCGCCAGCTTCGCCTGGACCAGCACCGCGTTCCCGATGCTCACCGGTACGCTGATCACCGCAGCAGGCTTTTTGCCGATTGCTACGGCGCAGTCGAGCACAGGCGAATACACTCGATCGATCTTTCAGGTGGTGACCATCGCGCTGCTGGCGTCATGGGTCGCTGCCGTGGTGTTCGTGCCGTATCTGGGCGAGCGGCTGTTGCCTGATCTGGCGAAGATTCACGCTAAAAAACATGGCTCAGGGCCTGATGCAGTCGATCCTCACGGGACGCCGTTCTACCAGCGGGTGCGGGCAATGGTGGGCTGGTGCGTGCGCTGGCGCAAAACAGTGATTGTCGCCACGGTGGCGCTGTTCGTGTTGTCGGTGCTGATGTTCAAGTTTGTCCCCCAGCAGTTCTTCCCGGCGTCTGGTCGGCTTGAACTGATGGTGGATTTGAAGCTGACTGAAGGCGCCTCCCTCAACAGCACGGCCGAACAGGTCAAGCGCCTGGAGCAGATGCTCAAGGATCATCCGGGGATCGACAATTACGTGTCCTATGTCGGGACCGGTTCACCGCGTTTCTATCTGCCCCTTGATCAACAACTGCCTGCAACCAGCTTTGCCCAGTTTGTGGTGTTGGCCAAAAGTATCGAAGAGCGCGAAGCCTTGCGGACCTGGCTGATCAGCAGCCTCAATGAACAATTCCCGACCTTGCGCTCACGGGTTACACGGCTGGAAAACGGCCCGCCTGTAGGCTACCCGGTGCAGTTCCGGGTCAGTGGTGAGCATATCGACGAGGTCCGTGAGTTAGCTCGCAAGGTCGCGGCCAGGGTGCGGGAAAATCCTCACGTTGCCAACGTCCATCTGGACTGGGAAGAGCCGAGCAAAGTGGTGTTCCTCAATCTGGATCAGGACCGTGCGCGTGCCTTGGGCGTGACCACGGCCGAACTGTCGAGATTCCTCCAGCGTTCGCTGACCGGTTCCAGCGTCAGCCAATACCGCGAAGACGATGAACTGATCGAAATCCTTCTGCGGGGCACGCCTGATGAGCGGCAGCAACTGGGGGCGCTGGCGAGTCTGGCGGTGCCGACTGAAAACGGTACCAGCGTGGCGCTGTCACAGGTGGCGACACTTGAATACGGTTTCGAAGAGGGCGTGATCTGGCACCGTAATCGACTGCCCAACGTGACAGTCCGTGCGGATATTTACGGCAAGGAACAGCCTGCGACGCTAGTGCAGCAAATCCTGCCGACGCTGGCGGATGTGCGTAACGAACTGCCGGATGGTTATCTGCTGGAAGTCGGCGGAACCGTGGAAGACGCCGCCCGCGGGCAGAATTCGGTGAAGGCGGGCGTGCCGCTGTTTATCGTGGTGGTGCTGACCTTGCTGATGCTGCAACTGCGCAGCTTCTCCCGGATGCTGATGGTGTTCCTGACCGCACCGTTGGGATTGATCGGCGTGACGCTGTTCCTGCTGGTGTTCAATCAGCCATTTGGGTTCGTTGCCATGTTGGGCACCATCGCCTTGTCGGGGATGATCATGCGCAACTCGGTGATCCTGGTGGACCAGATTGAGCAGGATATTGCGGGAGGACTTGATCAGTGGTCGGCGATTATCGAAGCGACCGTGCGGCGTTTCCGGCCCATCGTCCTGACCGCACTGGCGGCGGTGCTGGCGATGATTCCGCTGTCACGCAGCGTCTTCTTCGGGCCGATGGCCGTGGCGATCATGGGGGGATTGATTGTCGCGACAGCATTGACGCTGCTGTTCCTGCCAGCGCTGTATGCGGCGTGGTTCAGGGTGAAGAAGGTGGAGTGAATTGCTCGCTCTCACAGGAAACACTGATGGCGTGGGACCGGCTTTAGCCGGGAAGGCTGTCTGTCAGATGCTACATATGCAGCGTCTGTCCTGGCTTCTTCCCGGCTAAAGCCGGTCCCACGTCACCATCTCAGCTTACAGGCCAATAGAATCCCCACAGGGATGGCATTTCAACCGCAGTACTCGGTGGTGGCTGCTTACAACGCCCCAAACACCTTCTTGGCCAGGCTCGTCGCTGCCGCTGCGGGGTTGGCGCGGATGCTTTCTTCCTGCTTGGCGATCATCTCGAACAAACCGTTCAACGCCTGTTCGGTCACGTAACTTTCGATGTTCGAGCTTTTGGCATCAAGCACACCCAGCGTTGCCGCCTGACCCGCGAAAGCGTTGTACTTCTGCGCAAGGCCCACTTTGTCGGTGGCCTGCTTGACGATAGGCAGGAATTTGGCGCGGATCTGCTCGCGGCTGCTGCTGTTCAGGTACTGAGTGGCTGAATCCTTGCCACCGCTGAGGATGCCTTTGGCATCCGCCACGCTCATCTTTTTCACAGCATCCACCAGCAATGCCTGGGCCTGTGGAACGGCCGCTTCAGCGGCCTGGTTCATGCTGGTTTCCAGCTGGTCAACCTGGTCGCCCATGCCGAACTGCTTCATCTTCTTTGCGACTTTGCCTAGTTTGCCCGGCAGCTCGATGCGCACTTCCTCGTTGTTGCTGAAGCCACCGGGTTTACCCAATTGTTTGACGGCGATCTGTGCCCCTTGGGTCAAGGCATCTTTCAGGCCGCCCGTGGCATCCGATTGCGAGAGATCGTTCAGTGACACGGCAAATACGCTGCTCGACAGCATCAGGCCCGCGCACAGGCTGGCAAACGTAAAGGGGAGACGGAACATGAGGGCATCCTTTTCTTTGACTTGGTTCGGAGACCGCGCCGAGCTGAACCTCGACGCGGTAATGCATAGAGCCTATCAGGAACTCAGTCTGGCTGGCTGCGCGGAATCCCCACGATCAGCGACTTTCCTCAACCTGCTCGGGTTCGCCAGGCTCCTCTGTTTGATGCAGCGCTACCTGACGAATCGACAGTCGGATTTCCGCAGGCAAAACGCGCTTGGCCGCACCTTCCGCCAGTTCACCCAGCAGCGGGTGATGGCTGAGCTTGCCGGCCGGATCCTTGCGCAGCACGCCCAGATCCAGCAGCGTCTGAATGAAATGCCGGAACAGGCTCTTGTCGAAAAACTCCGGCGCGTTCAGGCCGTGGAGAATGGATAGCCGCTGGGCCATCACCGTACACAGGTCTTCCAGCTCTTCGGCGCTGAGGGTCTTCTGCCCGCTGTTGAGCAGCAAGGCGATGGCCATGTAGAAGCGCTGCAGGGTCTGAGCGATGGCCCGCGACAACAGGGTCAGTAGCACGAACTCTCGAGAGCTTGGCGCCGGGCGCATGTACACGTTGTTTTCAAAGCGCAGCAGGCCTTGCTCGACGAACGCTTGCAGCCATTGATCCACCACCTCGTCCAGCTCGTTCACCGGCCAGCGAATGAACAGCTCCGACTGCAGATACGGATACAGCGCCCGGGTGTAGCGCAGGATCTGCTCGCGGCTCATGCGCGACGAACTCTGGAAGAAACTGGCCAGCAGCGAGGGCAGGGCAAAGATGTGCAGAACGTTGTTGCGGTAGTAGGTCATCAATACCGCGTTCTGTTCGTCCAGATACAGGATTTTGCCCAAGGCATCTTTCTGTTCCGAAAGCAGGTTCATGTCTTTCACATGTTCAATCAATGCTCGGCCGTCGCCTTCCGGCAAGGTGGTGTGCGGCGAGTAAGGCACGCGGCGTAACAGGGTCAGGTACAGATCCAGCACCCGCTCCATGGCCTGATCGTCCAGCGCCAGTTTCTGAGTGGAGAGCAATGCCAGTGCCACCAGATTGACCGGATTGATCGCAGCCGCTTCGTTCAAGTGTTGAGCCACCCGCTCGCCCAGGCGATTTGTGGTTTCGTTCAGCCAGTCCGGTTTGAACTGCGGGCCCAACTGCTGCTCGCGCCAGTCCGGTTGTTCGCTGTCGAGGAATTCAGCCAGCTTGATCGGTTCACCGAAGTTCACCGAGACCTGACCGAAGCGCTGCTTGAGCGCACCGATGACCTTGAAGATGTCGAAGATCGACTCTTTCTTTTTCGTTGCGCCGCGCAGCTCGCCCAGGTAAGTGCGACCTTCCAGTACACGCTCGTAACCGATGTACACCGGCACAAACACAATCGGCATCCGCGAGTTACGCAGAAAGCTGCGCAGGGTAATTGCCAGCATGCCTGTCTTGGGCTGCAGCATGCGTCCGGTCCTCGAGCGTCCGCCTTCGACGAAGTACTCCACCGGAAAACCCTTGGTGAACAGCGTGTGCAGGTACTCGTTGAAAACCGAGGTGTACAGCGGATTGCCCTTGAACGTGCGGCGCATGAAAAAAGCCCCGCCACGACGCAGCAGACCGCCAATCACCGGCATGTTCAGGTTGATGCCCGCCGCGATGTGCGGTGGCGTCAGGCCGTTGCGGAACAGCAGATAGGACAGCAGCAGATAATCGATGTGGCTGCGATGGCACGGTACGTAAATGACCTCGTGACCCTGAGCAACGTCTTTCACACCTTCGATGTGGCTGACTTTGATGCCGTCGTAAATCTTGTTCCAGAACCAGCTCAGGATCACTTCCAGGAAGCGGATTGCTGAATAGGTGTAGTCCGAAGCGATCTCGTTGGCATAGCGCAGCGCCTGTTCCCGGGCTTTGGCTTCGGGGATTTTTTCCCTCTCGGCTTCTTCGAGAATGGCCTGTTTGACCAAGGGTTCGTCGAGCAGACCGTTGACCAGATTGCGTCGGTGCGACACGTCGGGGCCGATGACGGCGGTCTTCAGGTTGCGGAAGTGCGTACGCAACAGGCGCTGGGCCATACGCAGGGTCAGCTCATAGCCCTTGTTTTCATTGACCAGATCGCGCATGTGGATCGGCGCAGAGAACTGCACCCGCGTCTTGCGGCCCAGAATCAGAATGCTGACGAAACGTCGCAGACGACCGGTGACGGCCCAGCTGTCAGCAAACAATAATTTCCAGGCGCTTGATTCACGATCCGGCGACTGGCCCCAGAACACGCTGACCGGGATGATTTGCGCGTCCTCTGTCGCGTTCTGACTGACGGCGCTGACCAGTCGCTCAAGCGTCGGCGGCGCGCCGCGTTTGTCCTGGCGGCCCAACCAGTCTGGTGACGGCGTGAGGTAGAAGTACGCAGCCGGCTCAATCAGTTCACCCACCGATACCGGCAGGATAGGCCGCGGCAGTCCGGCTTTGCGGCATTCGGTATCGATCACCGCCAGATCGCTCATGGACGGCGACTGCAACGCGTAAAACACCGGGCGACTGCGATCCAGATTGAGCGTGAACGACGACTGATTGATGGTCTCGGAACGAACCCAGAGATAGAGCAGGCGGCGCAAGGTGCCGAATACAAGGCGGCGGAACGGTGATCGGGTCATACGGCATCTGCGAAAAGGGGGCGGTGCCCGCGAGGACGCTAGTGTGCCGTATCTGGTGGGGTTGGGCAAAAGGGGCTGTAACCGGTTATCCACCCTGTGAGCCAACATGCAATTTTATGAATTGGCCCCAAATCCTGTAGGAGCTCACCGAGGTCACGAGGCCAGCGATGACGGAGCGTCAGACAAACCGCTATCGCTGGCCTCGTAACCTCGGTGAGCTCCTTGTATCTCGACTCTAGCGCCTCACCGCGCCATAGTTCTCGACTGATCATCGAGGGAGAGCAGGAAGCTGTTGAGCTCCTAAGGCCAAGAGCCTCTATTGTAGATAGTGCTCCTGCCC